>CAMAOY010000187.1 GCA_945859865.1 Phenylobacterium deserti | reverse complement strand
ATCTCGTCATACCTCTTCGCCGTCGCACCACCCGACTTCGCAAGCGTCATCGTGATCGCGGCCGTCAGCGTCGTCTTGCCGTGGTCAACATGACCAATCGTGCCAATGTTGCAGTGCGGCTTGTTGCGTTGGAATTTCTCTTTGGCCATCTCAAGCTCCGGCCCTATCCGGGCCCGTCCTCTAAACTGGGGTTGGTGCGGGGTTAGGCGAACTTCTTGATCACTTCGTCGGCAACCGCTTGCGGCACCGTCTCGTAATGGTCGTACTGCATAGTGAAGTTTGCTCGGCCCTGCGAGAACGAGCGCAGGGTGTTGATATAGCCGAACATGTTGGCGAGCGGGACGAAGGCGGTGACCACCTGGGCGTTACCCCGGGTCTCGGTACCCTGGATCTGCCCGCGCCGGCTGTTCAGGTCGCCGATAACGTCGCCCATGTACTCATCCGGGGTCAGGACCTCGACCTTCATCACCGGCTCGAGCAGGCGCGGAGCGCCCTTCTCCCGGAGTTCCCGGAAGGCTGCGCGCGCAGCGATTTCGAAGGCCAGGACGGAGGAGTCCACGTCGTGGTAGCCGCCATCGTAAAGGGTCGCCTTGAAGTCGATCACCGGGAAACCAGCCAAAAGGCCGTTTTCCTTGGCCGACTCCAGGCCCTTCTGTACGCCGGGGACGTATTCCTTCGGAACAGAACCACCGACGACTGTGCTCGCGAACACGAAGCCCGAGCCAGCCTCGCCGGGCTCAAACTTGATCTTGACCCGGGCAAACTGGCCGGTACCGCCGGTCTGCTTCTTGTGCGTGTAGTCGATATCGGTGAGCCGACCCAGGCTCTCCCGGTAGGCCACCTGGGGGGCACCGATATTGGCCTCGACCTTGTAGGTGCGCTTCAGGATGTCGACCTTGATGTCGAGATGCAGTTCGCCCATGCCCCTCATGATGGTCTGGCCGGACTCCTGGTCCGTGAACACCGTGAAGGAGGGATCCTCGGCAACCATCTTGGCCAGGGCGACGCCCAGCTTTTCCTGGTCGGGCTTGGACTTCGGCTCGATGGCGATCTCGATGACGGGTTCCGGGAAGATCATCTTCTCCAGGATCACCGGCGACTTGGTCGGGTCACACAGGGTGTCGCCCGTGCGGGTGTCCTTGAGGCCCGCCAGGGCGACGATGTCGCCAGCGTAGGCTTCCTTGATGTCTTCGCGGTTATTGGAGTGCATGAGCAGCATGCGCCCGACCCGCTCGCGCTTGTCGCGCGTCGAATTGAGCAGGCCCATACTCGACTCCAACTTGCCCGAATAGATCCGGCAGAAGGTCAGCGAGCCCACGAAGGGGTCATCCATGATCTTGAAGGCCAGGACTGACAAAGGCTCGTCGTCAGAGGCCCTGCGAACGACAGGCTCCTCCGTCTTGTAGTCCAGGCCCGGAGTCGGGGGAATGTCCACCGGCGACGGCAGGTAATCAACGACAGCGTCGAGCAGGGGCTGCACGCCCTTGTTCTTGAAGGCAGAGCCGGCAAGGATCGGATAGAAGGTGCCCGTAAGCACCGCCTTGCGGATGCAGTTCTTGATCACCGCTTCCGAGGGCACCTCACCGCCGAGGTAGGCCTCCATGGCCTCGTCGTCCATCTCGACGGCGTTCTCGATCATGTAGTGGCGGGCTTCCTCGGCCTTGGCGAGCATGTCGGCCGGGATATCTTCGTCGTGGAAATTGGCGCCCAGACCCTCGGACTCCCAGACCACAGCCTTCATGCGAACCAGGTCGACAATCCCGCGCAAGGTGGATTCTGAGCCAATCGGAAGCTGGATCGGGACGGCCTTGACGCCAAGCCTCTCCCGGATGGTGCGGACGCACATTTCGAAGTCCGCGCCGATCTTGTCCATCTTATTGACGAACACGATGCGCGGGACATTGTAGCGATCCGCCTGGCGCCAGACCGTCTCGGTCTGAGGTTCCACCCCCTGGTTGCCATCGAGCACCGCCACGGCACCGTCCAGCACTCGCAGGGACCGCTCCACCTCAATGGTGAAGTCCACATGACCGGGGGTGTCGATGATGTTCAGGCGGCAGCCCGACCAGAAGGCGGTGGTGGCCGCCGAGGTGATGGTGATGCCCCGTTCCTGTTCCTGCTCCATCCAGTCCATGGTGGCGGCACCGTCATGGACTTCGCCGATCTTGTGGCTCTTCCCGGTGTAGAACAGAATCCGCTCAGTCGTGGTCGTCTTGCCCGCATCGATGTGGGCCATGATTCCGAAGTTACGATAGTCTTCGACAGCGTGAATACGGGGCATGGCGGGCGCTCAGCTAGAGGGGCGTCGGTGTCTTGCAAGAACGGCGCGAGAGGCTTTTAGGGCCCCCGCGCCGGTAACCATGGATATGTGCAGGTCTTACCAGCGGTAGTGAGAGAAGGCCCGGTTGGCCTCGGCCATCTTGTGTGTGTCCTCGCGCTTCTTTACCGCCGTCCCGCGGTTGGAAGACGCGTCCAGGAGTTCGCCAGCCAGTTTCTCCGTCATGGTGTTCTCACCGCGCTTGCGAGCGGCGGTCACGAGCCAACGGATGGCCAGAGCCTTTCGGCGATCCGGACGAACTTCGACCGGCACCTGATAGGTCGCACCGCCAACCCTGCGGGAGCGCACCTCGATGCCCGGAGCGACGTTGTCGAGGGCGGCATGGAAGGTCTCAAGAGGACCCTGATCCTTGCGCTTGGACTCCAGGATATCGAAGGCACCGTAGAGGATGTTCTCGGCAACAGCCTTCTTTCCCTCGTACATGACGTAGTTCATGAACTTTGTGACGGTCAGATCGCCAAACTTGGGATCTGGCAGGACTTCGCGCTTCTCGGCGCGGCGGCGGCGGGACATGGACTCGTCTCCTTACTTCGGACGCTTGGCGCCGTAGAGCGAACGGCGCTGCTTGCGATCCTTCACCCCTTGGGTGTCGAGAACGCCGCGCAGGATGTGATAGCGGACGCCGGGAAGGTCCTTCACCCGGCCGCCGCGGATGAGCACAACGGAGTGCTCCTG
>CAMAOY010000186.1 GCA_945859865.1 Phenylobacterium deserti | reverse complement strand
GGCTGGACGAGTTGCGGACCCTGGACGGCTATGGCGAGACCAGCGTCGCCAACCTGGTCACCGGCATCGAGGCCCGCCGGACCATCCCCCTGGAACGCTTCATCTTCGGCCTGGGCATCCGCCATATCGGCGAGACGACGGCCATGGTCCTGGCCCGGGGCTACGGCTCGGCGCAAGCCTTCCTGTCCGCCATGGACCGGGTGGCCGAGCGGGACCCTGAGGCCATGGAGGAGCTGGACGCCCTCGACCAGGTGGGCGGCGCCGTCATCGAGGCCGCCGCGGCCTATTTCGGCGAGGCGCACAATCGCCGGATCGTCAGCGAACTGGCAGCGGAACTGACTATCCGCGACGCCGAAGCGCCCCGCAGCGACACCGCCGTGGCCGGCAAGACGGTGGTCTTCACCGGCGCCCTAGAGCGCATGACCCGCGACGAGGCCAAGGCCCGGGCCGAGGCCCTGGGCGCCAAGGTAGCGGGCTCGGTCTCCAAGAAGACCGACATCGTCGTCGCCGGTCCGGGCGCCGGGTCAAAGCTGAAGACGGCCGAGGCCCTCGGGATCCAGGTCCTGACGGAGGCCGAGTGGCTGGAGATGATCGGCGACGCCCCTTCCCCCGAGGAAGGGTAACGGGCGCTCTAATTCCTCCCCCCAGGGGGAGGTGGACTGGGGCTAGGCTTCGGGGCCGCATAGGGCTTCCACGACCTTGACATCACTGTGTGATTCACACACCTTCCATGTGTGGAGATCGAGTTCGACCCCGATAAGGATATCGGCAACCTGGCCAAGCACGGCGCGTCCCTGGCGCATGGGGTCCGGATTTTCGAAGACCCCGACGTCCTGATCGCATCGACGATCCGGGAACAGGACGGCGAGGAGCGGTTCAAGGCGATCGGAATGATCGATGGCAGGCTCTGGACGGCTGTGCACGTTTATCGCGGGCAGGTGGTCCGGTTTCTCTCTGTGCGAAGGAGCAATTCAGGTGAGCAGGGAATCTATCACGGCGGTCCCGGCTGACCCGGGCGACCCCGAGGACAGGGATATCAGCTCTGCCGGGCTTGAACGGGCGCAGATGGGACGGCGGATACGCAAACTCAGGCGGCGCCTTGGCCTCTCTCAGGCGGCGTTTGCTGAACGGTATTCGATCCCCCTGGCCAACATCCGCCAGTACGAGATCGGGCGGACCCTCCCTCCTGTCGCTGTCCGGGCCTATCTGCGCCTGATCGAAGCCGAGCCAGAGCGGGTGGCCGAGGTCCTGGGTGCCGACTGAGAGGCGAGGTGGCGGGAGTGTATCCAACTGACCCGACTTCGCCGGGAGATCCCCCAGCAGCAACGCAACGGGTTCCTTGATTCCTTCACCCTTAGGCCGGAGGTGGAGCGGGGCAAAGCCCAGGTACGCAGGGGGGACGGCTGAAGCGCCGCTGCCCGATCTCCGACACCCCGCCGCTCTGAAAGCACCGCAGCCGAGGGAACACTGGACCCGTCGAATTCGGGACTTCCCTGCGATCAGCTGACCGCAACGACCATTTCGCCCTCATCGATTGGCGCCTGGAAGTCTTCGAGGAATTTGGCGAGGACATCTGCGCCAATCGGAAATGCCGCGTTCGCATCGAACCTCCGGCCTCTTGCCTCCAGACGATCACGGAGCAAGCTTTCAGGCGCGCGGAGATAGACCAGCCGCCATGCACCGCCTGCGCTCTCTATGAGGTCCTTGTAGCTATCGCGGTGGGCCCGACTCCAGAAACTTGAGTCCACGACCGCTGGTTGCCTCCTGGCGAGTAGCTGAAGTAGGACGTCCTTGATCGCGTCTCGTGCCACAGCGACGTGGCCGGGATAGTCTTCTGGTGGGTAGTCGAGGCCATACCGACCGAAGCGGCCCCAAATTTCTTCGTCGATTGACAGACGCGTGAAGCCTTTCGAGGCCAGTTTTGTGGAAAAGCTGGTCTTGCCGCTCCCGGCAACACCGCACATCAAAATGACCAACCCGGGTTCGGGGCTGAGCAGCGACAGCGCCGCGTCCTCTGTCAGGGGTTCGCTCATGGACTTCAAAACCTCCAAGTTCGCCGTCTTCCGCTACTGCATGTCCTGCGGTTCGCCCGCATCCCCCGAGGGCCAGGCCGGCTGAGAGGGCGGGCTAGAGCTGACGGGCGAAGCCTATGGAGATCAGGGTGCGGGGACTGTCAGCTGTCAGTCCGAAGGCCGCGCCGATGTCGAACTGGACGTTCGGGCCGACCTGCCAGGCCAGGGTTGCGGAGACGGCAGACCGCGTGGTGTCGCCCTCGGGGTCGAGGCCCCGGAACAGGCTGATGTCGACCCCCGCGATAACCCCCTCACGGATCTCCCGGGAAGCCCCGGCGGCACCCCCGAACGCGGCGTGCTGCCCTTGGCCGGAGGCATTGACGGCGAGGCCCGCCTCCGGCGTCAGGGCCACCTGCCATCCCCCGTCGAGGCTCCAGGCAAGGGGAATGCGGAGGCCGGCGCTCCAGTCGCCCGCCGTCGCCCGTCCCCGTCCCGTGGGCAGGGTGGCGAAGCCCTGCAGGGCGACGGCCGCATCCGGTCCGCCGGTGCCATAGAGGGCACCCAGGGTCAGGTCGCCGGGCTCGCCCCGGTGGGACTGGGTTCCCGCGCCTTCTGCGCTGTCTGGAGACCAGGTCAGGCCTGCCCAGCCGATCTGGGCCTCCAGGCCTGGGGTGAGGCCGAAGCGAAGCAGGGGCGCGGCGAGGGCGAACTGATGTTCCCCGCCACCGGAGGAAGCGCCCCGGCTCCAGGCCGCAAGGGTCCCCTCCACGACCATCTGGCCGGCCGCGGTGACGCAGGGCGGCGTGGTTTGGCCGGGAACCTCTGGGCAGATGGCGGCCTGCGCCCTCGCCGCCATGGGCGCGATCCCGAGCAGGATCGCCGGCAGCAGGTGGCGGACCCGAAGGCGGGTTTCCGACGGATCAAGCCGTCCCGCCCTCCGCACTAGGCAACCTCTGCCGAGATGGGCGCGCAGGCGCCCTCCAGCCAGGCGCGGACCGGGGCGTCCAGGTG
>CAMAOY010000185.1 GCA_945859865.1 Phenylobacterium deserti | reverse complement strand
GCGTGGCCGGCGCGTCGACAATGACCGAGGGGTCGAAGGGTGAGGCGGGCCCCAGGGGAAGGCCCTCTCCCGCCGCTGCCGGCGGTGGCGGTGGCGGTGCGTCTGCACGCTCACGCCGGCCGACCGCCACCACGATCACAGCCAGTATGATGGCGATATAGACCAGCCAATCGCTGAGCCGCGGGAAGTGCACGCCCGTCTCCTACCCCGCGACAGCAGCGGCGAGCACGATGGCCGAGGCGAACTTGGCTCCCGCCAACAGCACCGCCGCGGACATCTCGCCCTCCCGGATTCGCCCGGGAAGCCCGTGGAGCATGAGGTCGACAATGCGGAAGACCAGCAGCTGCACCACGACGGTTGGCGCGCCCCACATGATGATCTCCAGCAGGGAGGCCGAGGCGGTCATGGCGGCGGCAAGGGGCAGGGCCAGGCCCACCAGGACGCCTGCGAAGGACAGGGCGGCGGCGGCGTTGCCCTCGCGGATCAGGGCGATCTCGCGGTTCGGGGTGAGCACCAGGTAGAGGCCTGCGCCCGCGACGAGGATGGCCAGGGTGGTCGCGGCGTGCAGCAGGGCCAGGGGAAACCCGGCGGCGAAGGCCAGGATCTCGGGAGAGGCGAGGGCGTTCAGCATGGGGCTTCCTTCAGTCCGGGTCCCGAGGATCGGTTCCCGCAGAGTCGCCTGCGACGACGACGCGTTCCCGGGCGCGGCGCACGGACGCCCGCTCCTTCTCGCTTTCGCTCTTGAGCTGGCCACAGGCGGCGAGGATGTCGCGCCCCCGGGGGGTGCGGATGGGCGAGGCGTAGCCCGCCCGGTTCAGGATAGCGGCGAAGCCCTCGATGGCCCCCCAGTCCGAGCAGACATAGGGGCTGCCGGGCCAGGGGTTGAAGGGAATGAGGTTGATCTTGGCCGGGACGCCGGCCAGCAGATTCACCAGGGCCCGGGCCTCAGCCTGACTGTCGTTCACCCCCTTGAGCATGACGTACTCGAAGGTCACGCGGCGGGCGTTGCTCAGGCCCGGATAGGCCCGGATTCCGGCGAGCAGTTCGGCGATGGGATACTTCCGGTTGATGGGCACCAACTCGTCGCGCAGGGCGTCGTTGGTGGCGTGAAGTGAGATGGCGAGCATGGCCTGGGTGCGTTCGCCCAGGGCCTTGAGCTCGGGAATTACCCCCGAGGTGGAGACGGTAATCCGCCGGCGGGAGATGGCGATCCCCTCGTTGTCGGCGATGATGTCGATGGCGTCGGCCACGCCGTCGAGATTGTAGAGCGGCTCGCCCATGCCCATGAAGACGATGTTGGAGAGCCGGCGATCCTCCTTGGGCGAGGGCCATTCGCCCAGTTCGTCCCGGGCCACCTGGACCTGGGCGACGATCTCGGCCGCCGTCAGGTTGCGCACCAGGGGCTGGGTGCCTGTATGGCAGAAGGTGCAGTTGAGGGTGCAGCCGACCTGGCTGGAGACGCACAGGGCACCGGACCGGCCGACGTCCGGGATGTAGACAGTCTCGACCTCGATGCCGGGCGCCATTCGGATCAGCCACTTCCGGGTCCCGTCTACCGAGACCTGGCGCTCGACCACCTCGGGGCGCGACAGGTCGTAGGCGTCGGAGAGGGCCGCCCGCAGCTCCTTGGCCACGTCGGTCATCAGGGCAAAGTCTGTGACCCCGTAGTGGTGCATCCATCGCCAGAGCTGCGAGGCCCGCATCTTCGCCTTGCCGGCCTGCACGAGGCCGCCCGCCTCCAGCGCGGCCACGAGGGCCGGCCGGGTCAGGCCCGTCAGGTTCGGTCGCCGTGCCGGGGTGGCGGCGGCGTCTCGGGACCGGGAAAGATCAAGGGTGATGGTCACGGAAGCCTCGGCACAAGAAGGCGGGACTATAGGCGAGGCCGGGGCGCCCGCCAAATCCGCTGATTCTTTGGCCCCGACGGCTTCCGCGCGCTGGACGGCTGGGCTAGCGTGCGCGGCTATCGCCATGCGCGCAAAAAATTGGGGGAGAGAGACATGAAAGCGGTCCTGAGCAAGGTTGTCGGCGGGCCCGAAACCCTGGTGATCGAGGACATTCCCGCCCCTGCCCTCCGCCCAGGCGGGGCCCGCGTGCAGGTCAAGGCCGTCGGCATCAACTTCCCGGACGTCCTGATCATCGAGGACAAGTACCAGTCCAAGCCGCCGCGGCCCTTCGCCCCGGGTGGCGAGGTTTCGGGCATCGTCACCGAGATCGCCGAGGGCGTCACCGAGGTGAAGGTGGGGGACCGCGTCCTGGCCCAGATCGGCCATGGCGGCCTAGTCGAGGAGATCGTCGCCCCCGCCGGGCGCCTGACCCCGATCCCGGACGCCATGCCCTATGATGAGGCCGCCGCCTTCATCCTCACCTACGGCACTTCCTACCACGCCCTGAAGGACCGGGGTCACCTGAAGGCCGGCGAGACCATGCTGGTCCTCGGCGCGGCCGGCGGCGTCGGCCTGGCGGCCGTCGAACTGGGCAAGGCCATGGGCGCCCGGGTCATCGCCGCCTGCTCCACCCAGGAGAAGGTCGACCTCGCCATCCGTCACGGCGCCGAATCCGGCGTGGTCTACGGTCGGGGTCCCTTTGACCGCGACGGCCAGAAGCAGCTGTCCCAGCTGTTCAAGGCGGCCTGCGGAGAGGCGGGCGCGGATGTCATCTACGACGCCATTGGCGGCGACTATGCCGAACCCGCCCTGCGCTCCATCGCCTGGGAAGGCCGCTATCTCGTGATCGGCTTCGCCGCTGGAGAGATCCCCCGGATCCCCCTGAACCTGCCACTGCTGAAGGGCTGCGACATCGTGGGCGTGATCTGGGGCAACTGGACTACCCGCAATCCGGACCTCTTCCAGAAGGCCAATCTCGAACTCATCGACCTCTACGCCCAGGGCAAGATCAAGCCCTACGTCTCCGAGCGCTTCGCCTTTGCGAAGGCCGCCGACGCCATCGCCCACCTGGGCAGCCGCAAGGCCATGGGCAAGGTTGTCGTCACCCTCGGCGACTGACGCTTTTCGGACAGGAGAACGGACAT
>CAMAOY010000184.1 GCA_945859865.1 Phenylobacterium deserti | reverse complement strand
CGACGAGGGAGAGGTACTGCATCGGCATCCGCGCAATGTCGTCATGCACCCGGGCCGCGATGGCGGCCTGTTGCACCCTGGCCATGTCGAGGTCCGGGTCGAAGAAGGCGATATTGTCGGCAAGGGTTCCGGAGAGAAGCCTGTCGTCCTGAGCCACCACACCGACATGCTCACGCCAGGCCCGCCAAAGGTCGGGTGTCGCGGGCTGACCGTCCAGCAGGATGGCGCCCTCGGTCGGCGCCCGCAGGCCCAGCATGAGCTTCAGGAGCGTGGTTTTGCCGCCCCCGGACACGCCGGTGATCGCCAGGAACTCGCCCGCCGCCACCTGCAGGTCCAGGCCGTCCAGCACAGCCCGGTCGGCGGCACCGTACCGAAATCCAATGCCCTTGAGCGACATGGCGCCCTGGACGTCCAGGCGCGGAGGTGCGCCGCCGCTCGTGATCTCAGGTTCCGCCGTGACGATATCGGCCAACCGGTCGAGGTGCAGGTCGAGGAATCGAAACTGGATCGCCTGGTTGATCAGGGCGGTCGCCCTGTCGGTGAAGGTCTGCCGGAAAGACAGGAAGGCGATAAGCATGCCCACCGAGAAACCCTCGCCGGAAAGGATGGTCCGGGCACCCAGATAGATCACGATCACCGCCTCCAGACCTGCGACCACCGACTGGACAAAGCCCAGCGAGATTTGCAGCCGCCCCACAGAGACCGAGGTGTTGATCACGTTGGCGAACAGGTTGCGCCAGGCGCTCTCCCGCTCGGCTTCGCGGCCCATCACCTTGATGGTTGTCGCCGCGCGCACCGTCTCCATGATGTGCGACTGTTCGCGGGCAGCCTCGACAATCTGTGCCTCGGTCTTGGCCTTCATGGCCGGAAACAGGGCCAGGGCCAGGGCGAGGTTGAGGACCACTGCCCCCACGACCACAGCGGTCAGGAGCGGCGAGTAGATAAGCAGGATGATTATGGCGATGATGGCCATCAGGCCATCGATGATGGCGGCGATGACGCCATGGGTCAGGACATCCTGGATGGCCGAGGCGGAGCCGAACCGGGAGAGGATGTCGCCCACATGGCGCTTTTCGAACCAGTCCGATGGTAGGCGGATCATGTGGCGGACCAGGTTCCCCGCCATCTGGAAACTGAGCATCTGGCCGAATGTCTGAAGGGCCCAGGCGCGGAGGCCTTCGATTGCCGCCTGAAGGACGACGAGGGCCCCGAAACCCAGGGCCAGGACCGTCAGCAGGTCCCGGTCCGCCCGGAACACCGCCTCATCCACCACCAATTGCATCTGGAAGGGCAGGGCGAAGGCTGTGACCTGCAGGGCCAGGGACAGACCGACGATCTGCAGGAAGGCAGGCCAGAAGCCCGTCATCTTTGACCACAGGCTGGTCAGATGGATAGGCGCGCGGGCGCTGACCTTTGAAAAGCCCGGGACGGGCGTCAGTTCAAGGGCCACGCCTGTGAAGTGGCGGGACAGCTCCTCCAGCGAATAGGTCCGGGCACCGCGCGCCGGGTCATGGATGACGGCGCGCTTGCCATTGACGGACTTGAGCACCACGAAATGGTTCAGGTCCCAGTGCAGGACGGCGGGAAGCCGGATTTTTCCCAGGGCGGAAAGCTCTACCCGCAAGGCCCTGGGGGCGAGATCCAGGCTGTCGGCGAGCCCCATCAGGCTGCGCAGGGTCGCCCCGGTGAGAGACAGGGCGAACCTCTGGCGCAGGCCGTTCAGGTCAGCATCATGCCCATGGTAGCGCGCGATCATGGCCATGCAGGCCAGGCCACACTCGGCCGCCTCGGCGCTCTGGATCATGGGAAGCCGTCGCCGGCCCGAAAAGTTGAGTTCCGGCAGGCCGCTCATTTCCGGCGTCCTGCCGCGTAGAGGGGGTCAAGAAGCCATTCCAGAAGGGAGCGACGATCGACGACGATGTCTGCGTTCAGCAACATGCCGGGCTGAAGCGGAACCTCCGCGCCATAGGCCGCAACGCTCTCCCGCTCCAGGCGCACCTTGACCCGAAAGACCGGCTCCGGGAACTGCAGGCCGGGAATGGCGACCTCGGAAGGGGCCAGGACAGTGCGCGATACCGCCGTAACCTGACCCTTACCGGCCCCGAACTTCTGGAAGGGAAAGGCCTGGTACATCAGCCGGACGGGCTGCCCCACCCGGATGAACCCGGCGGCCCGGGAGGGCGCGAACAGTTCAGCTTCCAGCCGGGAGTCTCCCGCGCTGATCACCGCCACCGTGGCCCCGGGCACCAGGGTCTGGCCCACTTCGACCGGCATCGCAGCCACCCGTCCTGCGACTGTGGATACGACCGCGTACCGGCCCTGGACTTCAGTCTGCGTTCTCTGCTGGTTCAGGGCCGCCTGGGCGGAGGCGGCTGTAGCCCGGGCTACATTGGCGTCGATGGGAATGGCCGCCAACCGTGCGGATACCTCACCGATCTCGCGATCAAACGAAAGAACCCGCCCCGACAGGGTAGAAGCCTCCTGTTGCGCCGCCAGTTCGGCTGACCGCCGGGCTTCCAGTTCCCGCCGGGGCAGGAAGCCCTGGTCGGCGATGGCCTGGGCCCGCTCGACCTCTGCGCGAGCGAGGGTGAGGCGCTCTTGCTGCAGCTTCAGGGCCCGCCGGGTCTCTTCGCGCTCCCGGGCCAGGGCCCTGGAACGGGCGCGGAGTTGCACCTGCTCCGCTGCGAGCGCCGCCAATCGCGCCGACGCACCAGCCTCCGTCGCTGAAACCTGGGCGTCGAGACTGCGGGAAAAGGCCACGAGACTATCGCCACCCTCGACCTCGGAGGAGAGGGTGAGGGTCGCCACAGTCTGCCCAGCGGAGAGCACCTGGCCCTCCCGTACCTGCAAGGCCGAGACCACCCCGCCCTGCCGCGCCGCCAACCGGATCAGGCCTGCCTGCGGCGCCACCCAGCCGACAACGGTCTCCTTGCGGGCGTAGGTCGCGGTGGCCGTGAAGATAAGACCTCCCACCACCGTCACGACCGCCAGAGCGGTGAGTACAAGGCCCGACAGCGAGGTGGCCAGCATGACCTCCCCCGCCAATCGGCGGGTCGCGTGGCGGACGGCCTCTTCGCGGAAAAGTT
>CAMAOY010000183.1 GCA_945859865.1 Phenylobacterium deserti | reverse complement strand
AGACCCTGGATGAGGCCCTGGCCTATGTGAATGGCCGCGACCGGCCCCTGGGCCTCTACTACTTCGGCGATGACCCTGCCGAGCGGGAAGAAGTGCTCAGCCGGACGACGGCCGGGGGCGTCACCGTGAACGACGTGGTGATGCACGTGGCCCAGGAAGACCTGCCCTTCGGCGGCGTCGGCCCTTCGGGCATGGGCAGCTATCACGGGGTCGACGGCTTCCGGGAGTTCAGCCACCGCAAGGCCATCTTCAGCCAGATGAAGAACGACATCGGCCCGCTGAAGATGCTGCGCCCGCCCTACGGCCCCGGCATCCGCAAGATGCTGGACGGCCAGATCAAGGGCTAGATGTGAGCTCTCAATAGGTTGTCCATCCGACCCGGACCGGGATCTAGTCTTCACCGCGCAGGCGCGCCAGGTCGGCCGCCGCGGCTTCGCGATGCTCGGGCTTGAGGTGCTTGCCGATCAGCGCCAGCAGGGCGGCGAAGACGGCGGCGTCATCCGTGAAGCCCACGGCCCCCAGGAAGTCGGGCAAGGTGTCGGTCGGCAGGACGAAATAGGCCAGGGCCGCCACCATGAGCGCCTTGGCGGTGCGGGGCGTCGCCGGGTCCTGCGCGCATCGCCAGACAGCCAGGGCGTCGGCGGCGAAGGGAATCCGGGAGGCGACCCGCCGGATCTTCGGCCAGAATCCTCGCCGGACCCGGCTTGAATTCACCCGGATGACCTCCGGAACCAGGGCCCGGTCAGGATGGATTGGCGAGTCGGGGTCGATTCCCCCCGAATTTACGTCGCGTGATGCTTTTGAGTCGGCGTTCATCGGGATAAAGGCATGGGTTAAGGTCTTCTTTTAGACGAACACGGGAGCTCAGCGTCCATGAAACTCGATTCCTCCATCGCCGCCGTTGTCACGGGCGGCGCTTCCGGCCTCGGCGAGGCCACCGTCCGCGCCCTCGCGGCCCACGGAGTCAAGGTCGCCATTTTCGACATGAATGAGGCGAAGGGCGAAGCGGTTGCACAAGAAGTGGGCGGCGTGTTCTGCAAATGCAATGTCACCTCGGACGCCGACGTCGACGCCGCCTTCGAAAAGGCCCGCGCCGCGCACGGCCAGGAGCGCATTCTTGTGAACTGCGCCGGCACCGGCAATGCCGCCAAGACCGCCAGCCGCGACAAGCAGACCGGCGAGACCCGGCACTTCCCCCTCGACGCCTTCAACCTGATCATCCAGATCAATCTGGTCGGCACCTTCCGCTGCGTCGCCAAGTCGGCGAAGGGCATGCTGGACCTTACGCCCCTCGAGGACGGTGAGCGCGGCGCCATCGTCAATACCGCCTCCGTGGCGGCCGAGGACGGCCAGATGGGCCAGGCGGCCTATTCCGCTTCCAAGGGTGGCGTGGTGGGCATGACCCTGCCCATCGCCCGTGACCTTGCCGGCGACGGCATCCGGGTGAACACCATCCTGCCAGGCATCTTCTCCACCCCGCTGATGAACGGCGCTCCGCCCCAGGTGAAGGAAGCCCTGGCGGCCTCGGTGCCCTTCCCCAAGCGTCTCGGCAATCCCGAGGAGTACGCCCAGCTGGCCCTGACCATGATCACCAACGGCTACTTCAACGGCGAGGACGTGCGCCTCGACGGCTCCATCCGCATGGCGCCGCGCTAGACTTTGGACCTTTTGCGACAGGAGGGGCCAGTCCTGCGGGGCCGGCCCCTTTTTCGTGCCGTCAGCGGCGTCGCATTCCGCCGAGGACGCCGCGCATGATCTCCCGACCGGCGGAGGACGCCAGGGTGCGCATGAGCTGTTTGGCGAAGGTTTCGCCTATGGACTGGCGGCCGTGGCTCGCCGACGGTGACCGGGCCGGGGCCGGCGCGCGGGACGGGGCCCGCCCTGGCGCGGGCACCTGGCCGGCCCTGGCCGCCGCCCGGGCCTGGAGGACCTCGAAGGCGCTCTCGCGGTCGATGGCCTGGTCGTAGGCGCCCCGGACCGGGCTCGAACCTATCAGGGCGGCCCTTTCCCCAGGGGACAGGGGCCCAAGGCGCGAGGCTGGCGGGCGGATCAGGGTCTTCTGCACCACGGTGGGCGCGCCCTTCTCGTCAAGCACCGAGACCAGGGCCTCGCCGACGCCCAGGCCCTGGATGGCCTCGGCGGTGTTGAAGTCGGGATTGGCCCGGAAGCTGGCCGCCGCCGCCTTCAGCCCCTTCTGCTCGGCGGGGGTATAGGCCCTCAGCGCGTGCTGGATGCGGTTGCCGAGCTGGCCCAGGACGCCGTCGGGGATGTCGGCCGGGTTCTGGGTGACGAAATAGACCCCGACGCCCTTGGACCGGATCAGGCGCACCACCTGCTCGACCTTTTCCAGAAGGGACTTCGGGGCATCCCGGAACAGCAGGTGGGCCTCGTCGAAGAAGAAGGCCAGCTTGGGCCGGTCGGCGTCGCCGACCTCAGGCAGGGCCTCGAAGAGCTCGGACATGAGCCAGAGCAGGAAGGTGGCATAGAGCCGGGGCGAGGCAATCAGCCGGTCCGCAGCCAGGATGTTCACATAGCCCCGGCCCTGGGGGTCCCGCCGCATGAAGTCGGACAGGTCGAGGGCGGGCTCGCCGAACAGGCTGGCCCCACCCTGGTCCTCAAGCACCAGTAGCTTGCGCTGGATGGTGGCCACGGTGGCCGTGGAGACGTTGCCATAGCGGGCCCCGAGGGCGGCGGCGTTCTCAGCGGCAAAGGTCAGGGCGGCCTGGAGGTCCTTCATGTCCAGGAGCAGGAGGCCCTCGTCGTCGGCGGCGCGGAACACCACCGAAAGGACGCCCTCCTGGACGTCGTTCAGCTCCAGCATGCGGGAGATCAGGAGGGGCCCGACCTCCGACACCGTGGCGCGGATGGGATGGCCCTGGGCGCCGAACAGGTCCCAAAGGATGACCGGGGCAGCGATGGGGGTGAGGTCCAGGTCCATTGACCGGGCCCGCGCCAGCATCTTCTCGCCCGGCTCTCCGGGCGCGGCGATCCCGCAGAGGTCGCCCTTGACGTCGGCGGCGAAGACCGCGACCCCTGCGTCGGACAGGCCCTGGGCCAGGATCTGGAGGGTGACGGTCTTGCCGGTCCCCGTGGC
>CAMAOY010000182.1 GCA_945859865.1 Phenylobacterium deserti | reverse complement strand
CCGGGAGCGACCCCGACCAGGAGGTCGCCGGCACCCCGGCCGGCAGCCACCGGAGGCTTACCGATCCCCAGGGCGGCGGGACGAGTCTCCTCAGCGGTCAGGAAGAGGCCGGAGTTGCTGGCCGATCCAGAGGGGTTGTGGCAGTGGCCACAGTTGACGTCGAGATAGGCCCGGGCTCGGGCGTCCAGGGGCTGGGAAGCGTCGTCCCAGGCGGCGAGGCGCGGCCGGGCGCGGGGAGGCGGCGCGCCGTCCAGAAGGCCTGCCTGGCGCCAGTGCTCCAGCTGGTTGGCCTGGCCGCCGCCCGTCAGGGCGACCTCGCGGTTCAGGTTACGGGCCTTGGGGCCGATGGGGGTGACCGCGCCCTCCAGCTGGTGGCAGGTCTTGCACTGGTTCTGGTTGGGCACGGCGTAGTCGAGGTCGACCTGGACACCCTTGGGGTCGGTGAAGCGCACCTGCAGGCGGGCGCCGGCCCGCTTGAGCACCGCCTCGGTCCCCTCTGCATTCCAGACATAGGTCTGGGCCGTCCACCCCGAGGCCTTGTGGATCAGGAGGCGGGTCTCGACCTTGCGCACCTCGCGATCCGGGCGGCGCAGGTCGGCGGGATAGGCGAAGGTCTTCACCAGGACGGCGCCCACCGGGAAGTCGAGGACGCCCGTCGCGGTGTAGCCGATCTTCCGGCCCGGCGGGGTGAAGACCAGGCGGGACTTCTCCGAGTGGTCGGTAAAGAGGGGCGTGGCGAGAACGTAGGGAACAAGGCCGGCATTGGGCCGGCCGGCGGTGCCATCGAGGAAGAGACGGTAGTCCGACAGCCGGGGCGCAGGGTCTGCCTGCAGCACCCGGTCGAGGTCGACGCCGGGCGGCGGAGACGCAGCGCCCAGCCCCAGAAGGGCGGCGAGGAGGACGAGGCCGCGCCTCACGGGCGGGGGGCCTCCAGGCGCACGGGGGCCGGCTCCGCGATCACGGCGTCTCCCACCTTGGCGACGACGGTGGGGGCCGCGGCGTCCACCCGGCCTGGACCGGGCAGGTTGAGGTTCAGGACGGGCCCGTCGTCCAGGCGCACGCGGGCGGGCACCGGCTGGCCGGGAACCGTGGTCACCCCGTCCCAGACCACGGGCGGCAGGGGACCGCCCAGGGCCTTGGCGATCTCCGGCCCGCCGGGGAACTGCGGATCCCAGCCATTGCGGCCGATCCGGTTGTCGCGGACCACGATATCCCGCGGCAGGGGGTTGTAGCGGGGGTCGTTGAAGGCCTGGGTGTAGCTGACCAGCATGACGCCGGCGCTCTGGTTGCCGCTGATCTCGTTGTCGAAGACGTGGACGTTGCGGTTGGCCATGACCATGACCCCTGTCCCGGTCGGTACGCCGGCGACGATATTGCCCTTGGGTGCGAAGTTGGGGGTGTCGTTGTCGACGATCCGGTTGCGGAAGACCCGGGTGGTGTTGCCGCCCATCTGGGGCAGGTTGGGCAGGTCGAAGACCAGGACGCCGCCGGCATTGTGCGTGGCGACATTGTCATGGACGTCGGCGCGCATGGAGTTCTCGATCTCGATGCCGGCGACGTTGAATTCGGCCCGGCTATTGCGGACGATGATATCCTGGGACTGGCCGACATAGATGCCGGCGTCGGAGGCGCCGCGCACCACCACGCCGTCGATCAGCACCCGGGACGAGGCCACCGGATAGACCCCGTAGGCGCCGTTGGTCGCCTTCGGCCCGCCGGTCCATTCAACCCGCAGGTTGAGGTAGCGGATGTCGTCGGCGCCCTTCGACTTGATCCCGTCGCCGCGGGTGTTCTCCACCGCCAGGTCCTTCACGGTCACCCGGTCGGAGGTGATGAGCAGGCCCTCCCCCGCCCCCTTCTGGCCCTTGAAGGACAGGACGGTGGCGCCCGGCCCCGCACCGGTGACCGTAACGCCGTCTACGTCGAGGGACAGGCCGTCGGTCAGGTCATAGCGGCCGGCGGCGATCTGGACCGTGTCGCCGGGCTTGGCGTCCAGCAGGGCGGTCTGCAGCCGCTCCTGGGCGTCGGGGCCTGGCGCCACCATGAGCGTGGCGGCCTGGGCAGCTCCAGAGGCAGCCACAATGGCGGCGACGGCGGCGAGACGAACGGTAAGGCTGGGCATGACTTCCCCCGGAAGGCCCTGGCGACGCTGGCGGCCGGGCCGTGGAGGGGGCATGTTACGGCTTAGGGCCCGCCTGTCCAGCGGACCCGGAGACCCGCCATGCGCCGCAAGCCCCGCCTCGCCGCCCTCGCCGCCCTTGCGGGCATCGCCGCCCTGGCCCTGGGCGCGGGTCGCGCCGCCGCCGCACCGCAGGACCGCTACGCCGCCAATGACGGGGTCAGGATCCACTATGTGGTCGCGGGCAAGGGGCCTCTGGTGGTGATGATCCACGGCTTCCCTGATTACTGGGCCACCTGGAAGCCCCTGATGGCGGTGCTCCAGGCGGCGGGCTACCGGACAGCGGCCCTGGACGGGCGGGGCTACAACCTCTCGGACAAGCCCGAGGGGGTCGAGGCCTACGCCATGCCCAACCTGGTCGGTGACGTGGCCGCGGTCATCGCCGCCGAGGGGGCGAAGGACGCCGTGGTGGTGGGCCATGACTGGGGCGCGGCCATCGCCTGGCAGGTGGCCATCCAGCGGCCCGAACTGGTCAACCGGCTGGTCATCCTGAGCGTCCCCCACCCCTCCGGCTTCGGCCGGGAGATGGCGGGTAACGCGGAGCAGCAGAAGAACAGCCAGTACGCCCGGAATTTCCAGACCCCGGGTTTCGAGAAGTACCTCACCGCCGAGGGCCTGGCCGGCTGGGTGAAGGACCCGGCGGAACGCGCCGGCTACATCGAGGCCTTCCGGCGCTCAAGCCTGACCGGCATGCTCAACTACTACCGGGCCAACTATCCCTCCGGCGCAGGCGCAGCAGCCCCGATCGCGGCTACGGCCCTGCCGCCCGTGCAGGCGCCGGTGCTGGTCATCCACGGCATGAAGGACAAGGCCCTGGCCGCCGCCGGCCACGCCGGGACCTGGGATCACGTCGCCCGGGACACCACCCTGCTCATGATCCCCGACGCCGACCACTTCGTGCAGCACGACGCCGAAGCCCTCGTGAACCGCACTATCCGCAGCTGGCTGGCCGACCACCGCTGAG
>CAMAOY010000181.1 GCA_945859865.1 Phenylobacterium deserti | reverse complement strand
TCATGCTCGGCCTGCGACAGCAGGTCGGCGGCGATCCAGGCCGGGTCATTTGCCGCGTCCGCCACCACCACGATCTCCGACGGGCCGGCCAGGGCGTCGATACCCACCTGGCCATAGACCCGCCGCTTGGCCGCGGTCACCCAGGCGTTGCCGGGCCCGACGATCTTGTCCACCGGCCGGATGGGCCCTGCGCCATAGGCCAGTGCCGCCACGGCCTGGGCACCGCCGACCCGCCAGATCTCCGAGACCCCCGCGGCATGAGCCGCTGCCAGGACGGCGGGCTGCAGCCGGCCGGGCGGGGTCACCATGGCGATCCGGCCGACCCCCGCCGCCCGGGCGGGTACGGCGTTCATGAGTACGGTCGAGGGATAGGCCGCCCGGCCGCCGGGCACATAGATCCCCACCGAGTCCAGGGGCGTCCAGCGCCAACCCAGCTCCACCCCCGCCTCGTCGGTAAAGCGGACGTCAGCCGGCCTCTGGCGGGCGTGGTAGGCCTCGATTCGGCGGGCGGCAAAGGCGATGGCCTCCCGCACCTTGGGCGCGCAGGCCGCGGCGCCCTCGGCGATCTCCTCGGCGCTGACCCCCAGGCCCTCGGCGTCCAGCTCCACCCCGTCGAAGCGGCGGGTGAAGTCCAGCAGGGCCTCCAGGCCCCGGGCGCGGACCGCGTCCAGCACCTCGCGCACGGCGGCGTCCACCGTCTCCGGCGTGTCCCGCCGGGCGTCGGCGAAGGCGCCGAACTGAGCGGCGAAATCAGCGTCCTGGAAGTTGAAGCGGCGCATGAAGCCTATCTAGACCCGGCGGCGGCGCGAGGCCATGGGGCGGGCGCCACAGTCGCCGGGAATCCCGCCAGCCTCCGACATCGCCGTCAGTCTTCGTGCCGGGGTTCAGACTTCGCTGGCCAGGGCTCGGAGAGGTCGGCCATCACCAGGTCCAGGCACTCGACCTCCACGGCCAGGTCCCCATCGCCCGCAAAGCAGAAGACCAGCCGCCCGCCGGGCGCCTCGCCGGGCTCGAAGGTCAGGGTCAGGAGTTCGACCACCGCCTCCCGGGCGTTTCGCCGCAGGCGTCGGGCCTGGACCCCCAGGACAGAGCCCACCTGCACCGCCGCGCGCACGCGCTCCGGCTCGGGGGCTCCCCAGCGATAGCGGTTCAGCGCCAGGGTCAGGCGCCGGGTCTGCGCCTCCCAGGTGATGTCGCCGATCTTCAGCACGGCGTCCTGCAGAGCGGCGGCCATGACCTCCAGGTCCTCGGCATCCTCCACCAGGAGCTTCAGGGCCGTCGCCTTGGGGGGCTGTTTCGCCACGTCGGTCTATCTCCACCGTTCCTTGCGGGTTCTAGACCGGAGGGCGGGAGTCGCAAGGGGGATCGGCGGCGTCGGCGGGCGGGGGCGGCACTGGGGCCTTCCGGCGGCGCAGGTTGGACCGCAGGGCCTGGGCCCGCCGGGCCTCACGCCGGGCCGCCTCGGGGGCATCTGCAGGAGGGCGCGTCGTCTTCACGGTCCGTGGGATGCGGCCTGGCACCGCCGGGGTCAAGCCGGGCCCGCCCGCCGGGCCACGTTTTTCCCCTTCCCGTCCGGCGCGGCTTTGGCTATAGCCGCCGCCTCGCCTTTCGCCGCCGTAGCTCAGTGGTAGAGCGCATCCTTGGTAAGGCTGAGGTCGGCAGTTCAATCCTGCCCGGCGGCACCACTTCATTATTCGTATGCAACAGAACTTCCCCTCATGGGGCCCCGATGGCGTTTGCCTGCGCTCAAGTTCCTTGACCCGGATCGTGTTTATTTTACCCGGGTAATATTGACTCCTTGGCCGGGCGCGCCTAGAGCGGCGTCATGACCCAGGACCTCTTCACCGCCTTCCACCACGGCCGCCACATCGCCTCGGGCGAGCTTGTCGCCGTCCTCGCCGCCGCCCGCGCGGCCCTGTCCTCGGACTCCGTCGAGCCCCTGGTCTTCAGCGATCATACCGGCGCCCTCCAGTCCCTGGCCCCGCCCCGCAAGGCGCCCGCCAGCCCGGGTCGGGGCCGGCCGCGCCTGGGGGTCTCGGCCCGGGAGGTCACCCTCCTGCCCCGGCACTGGGACTGGCTCTCCGCCCAGCCCGGCGGCACCTCTGCCGCCCTGCGCCGCCTGGTCGAGGCCGCTGCCCGCGCCCCGGAATCTCCGGAGGCCGCCCGCCGCCGCGCTGCCGACGCCACCTACGCGGTGCTCAACGTCCTCGCCGGAGACGCCCCCGGCGCCGAGGCCGCCGTCCGCGCCCTCTACGCGAGCGACGGGGTGACCTTCAGCCGCGAGACCGCCACCTGGTCCGAGGACGTGCGCAACTACCTCGCCCGCCTCGCCGCCCCGGCCCTCAGCGGGGCCGAGACCCAGCCTGCCTGAGGGCCTCGGCCTCCAGGGCGTGTTCGGCCTCCAGGGTCTCAAGGGCCAGTCGCCGGGCAGCGTCGCAGGCGGCAATCTGGGCGCCCCGGCGGACATAGCCCTCGTCAAGATCAGCCAGGCTCGCCCCCGGCGGCAGGACGTAGGCCTCGCAAGGGGCCGCCGCTGCTGGTGGGGGCGTCAGTTGCGGCAGGGCGGCAGGCGAGGCCGGGGGCCGCGTCGCACAGCCCGCGGTCAGCCCGGCGCAGCTCAGCCAGGCGGTCAGGATCCAGGGGCGCATCGGCATCCTCCAGTCGGTTAAGGGCGTCGATCCGCGCCCGGGTCTCGGTTTCCAGTCTCAGGGCCGCGCGCGAAGCGGCCTCGGCTCGGGCCAGCTGGCCCCGGGCTCCCTCCGCTTCCAGGGCCGAGCGGGCCGCCTGGGCCCGCAGGGCGGAGGCCTCGGCCAGCAGGGGCGCGGCCCCGGCCCTTCGCCCGGCCTCCCACAGCCGCGCTGCCGACAGGGCCAGGACCAGGGCAGCGGCAAGGCCCAGGACCAGCCTCAGCCCCGCCATCCCTCCGAAAGGCAGTCCGCTCACGACCCGCCCTCCCCGGATTTGGGCAGCCCCCTGGCCGCCCCGGCGATCCGCGCCCAGTCCGTCACCGTCGCCCCGGCCAGGGAGAGGGTGGCCAGCACCACATTGGCCGCCACCAGGGCCAGGCCCAGGGCGGCCAGCCCCTGCGGGTCACGCACCTTCAGGATCACCGCCGCCAGCAGGCCCGCGTTCGACAGGCTGGCCAGGTAGGTGAAGATCCGCCTCCAGAGCCAT
>CAMAOY010000180.1 GCA_945859865.1 Phenylobacterium deserti | reverse complement strand
TGGACAGGGCGATGGCGCCGCCAGAACCGACCTGGTCGCTCGCGGTGGATCCGACCAGGCTGTTGGCGGCGGAAACGGGCCCCATGATCCCGGTGGTTCCCGAGCCCCAGGTTGCGGCGCCAGAATTCACGATGGCCCCATTGTCCCAGTTTGAGCTCCGGACGACATAGTTGCCGTTGGTCAGGGCGGTGACGCCGCCAGAACCGACCTGGTCGTTCGTGTTAGATCCGACCAGGCTGTTGGCGGCGGAGACGACCCCAGTGATCCCGGTGGTTCCCGAACCCCAGGTCACGGCCCCAGCATCCCCTATGGCCCCGTTGTTCCAATAACGGCTCCCCACGACATAGTTGCCGTTGGTCAGGGCGGTGACGCCGTCAAAGCCGAAATAATCATACACCGTTGTCCCAACCAGGCTATTGGCGGCGGAGACGGCCCCGGTGATCCCGGTGGTTCCGGAGCCCCAGGTCACGGCGCCAGCACTCGCTATGGCCCCGTTGTTCCAAAATCTGCTCACGACGACATAGTTGCCGTTGGTAAGGGCGACGACGTAATTCCCGACCTGGTCGCCCGCTGTGGATCCGACCAGGCTGTTGGCGGCGGAGACGACCCCGGCGATCCCGGTGGTTCCCGACCCCCAGGTTACGGCGCCAGCATTCACGATGGCCCCATTGTCCCAGTTCTGGCTCTGGACGACATAATTGCCGCTCGTCAGGGCTGTAACGCCCTGCCAGCTAAGCCTGTCGTTCGCCGTGGACCCCGTAAGCGTCGAGATCAGGGCGCCGGTGGTCCCGTTGAACAGGTAGACCGCCCCGGCGCCCGAGGCGGCGATGGAGTCGGCATTGGCGGTGACCACCACATTGCCGCTGGAGAGGGCAAGGATGTTGGCCCCGAAATAGCTGTCCGAGGCCGAGCCGGGATTGATCAGCTGGAACTGGGGATAGACCCCACTCGCCGCGTCGATGACGATGGACTTGGGGTCGAGCAGGACCTGCCCGCCGACGCCAGCGTCAGCCAGGCCGCCGAGATAGACCTCGCCCTTGGAGGAGACCTCGATCAGGCCAGCGCCCATGGCCCGGGTCCCGCCCCAGACCTCCGTCCGGCCCGTGGACCAGTAGACCACCGAGCCGCCATGGCGGGCATAGTCCGAGGCCGCCGAGACCTTGGTGCCCGGCGTCGACATCACCTCCAGGGCGTGGCGCAGGTCGCCCAGGCCCCGGAAGTCCCCGCCGATGCGGATGCGACCGCCAAGCCCGCCATCCGCCGAGAGGCTCGCCTCGTTCAGGGTGATCCGGTCGCCCAGGGCCGTGATCGCCCCGCCCACGCCGCCCGGCGCCGAGGCCGACCAGGTCCCGGAGGTGTAGAGGCTGGCCCCGCCGTCCACCGAGAGGCTTCCGCCCCGACGGGTCCCGGAGGCCGTCAGGGTGCCGGAGGTGGTCTCGATGTAGCCGCGGCTTGCGGTGACAGAGATCCGACCGCCGTCTCCCGCCGTCCCGGAGGCGTCGAGGGTTCCCGTATTGTAGACCGCGCCACCCGAGACGCGGATTTCGCCGCCCTTGCGGCCCGAGGCCTCTACCGATCCCTGGTTGAACACCAGCCTGCCTGAGATGGAGACGGATCCGCCGTCGGCGGCTGATGTCGCAGCGATGCGCGCGCCGGGGCCGACCTGTACCACGCCGTCTCCGGCATCGATCCAGACCTTACCGTCTCTTTGCGTAATGGAACCAGCAAGGATCTCACCGCCGGCATTGCCGGCCAGGGCATAGATGTTGCCGTTCTGGGTCTTGAGCTCGGCCACCGCCGAGGTGATGCGTCCGGACTGGCTGACCGAGGCGTCTGCCGACCCCAGGTCGACCCGCAGGCGGCCACCGGCCCCCTGGGCATCGGCCAGACTGACCTGGGTCCCGGCTGCGAGGCCGACCGTGCCGCCGGGGGCGTCGAGGGTTCCACTGTTCTCGACCGTGCGCGCGATCAGCAGGATGTCGCCCGAGGTGGCGGTGATCCGTCCCAGGTTGACCACGCCGGCATCGCCCGATCCCGAGAAGGTCAGGGCGCCGCCGGACATGAAGCTGGCGTCAGGCAGGTCTAGGCTGGAGGCCAGGAAGGTCCCGCCTGTGGAGATCACGCCGTTGTTCCCGACGATCACGCCGGCCGGGTTGATCAGGTAAACAGAGCCGGAGGCGGACAGCCGGCCGTCAAGGCGCGAGAGGTCGCCGCCGGTCACCCGATTGAGGGTGGCGCCCCGGCCATTATCGAAGCGCACGCTCACCCCATCTCCGACCGAGAAGCTCTTCCAGTTGAGGATGGCCCGGGCCGAGGTCTGGGTGACGGTCAGGCTGGTGGGGGAGGCGGTGCCAATAACCGCGCTGCCCGCCGCCACCTCACCGCCGGTCGGCAGGGCCTGGGACAGGGCAGGAGAGGCCGCCAGCAGGGCCGACAGGGACACACCCGCCCACGTGGATGCGCGCAAGGACTGGATCAGGGCTCTGGAGCGGTCAGACATAAATTCATCCATCCAATGGGCTCATTCTCTCGTTACGAGAACGGCCCGATTTTTATCCTGGAACCAGATTTACAATCCCGGAAACGGGCGTGGAACTGAAAATCTTGGATTAACTCTCTATACAGTCCCGGATACTCACCGAATTCGAATTACAGTTAAGAGACAAGCCTCAGCAAGAACGCAATCCGAATATAGCTGCTAGCGAGTTCTTAATCAAAATGCAAGTCTGGCCCCACGAATCGGGTCTTGGCGGACGACTTGGCGAAAAGGCCCACACCTCTAAGTTGTATGGCTCTCTCCGTTCAGCATGTTCAGCTGAGCCCCTGCTCGCAGGTCAGAACCGGGCCAGGATCCTGGCTACCAGGCGGATATCTCCCGCCTGGGTCCGCGGGCCATCCGTGAGTGCGGCGCCCAGGGTGGCCTCCAGGCTCAGTCGCTCCAGGAAGTCCGCAGCGGCGGCGACGCCGACGCTAACAAGGGTCAGGTTGTCCTCTCCGGGCGCCCCCTCGCCCCAGGCGGCGTCTAAGAATGCAGACGTCCTGAGTTCGGGGCCGCGCGCGGAAAGCCCGATGGGCTGGAACTGGTACCCCGCCTGGACGACCGCGGCCCGGTCACTGGCGCCGTCATCGTAGGAGTAGGCTCGGGAGCCGCCCTGTCCGCCCAACCCCATCTGTTCCGTCCGGGGCAGGGCATCCCCGGTAACCTG
>CAMAOY010000179.1 GCA_945859865.1 Phenylobacterium deserti | reverse complement strand
CCCTGGCCACCACGGCCACCAGCACAACCGGGGTCGGCGTCGTCGCTATCACCCAGGGCAGCCTGGCAGCCAACGCCAACTACAGCGCCACCTATGTCGGGGCCAACCTGACCATCACCCCGCGGCCAATCACCCTGACCGCCGATGCGCTGAGCCGCATCTACGGCAATGCCAACCCGGCCCTGACCTATACGGTCGGCGGCTCCGGCCTGGTCAATGGCGATACCGTGACCGGGGCCCTGGCCACCACGGCCACCAGCACAACCGGGGTCGGCGTCGTCGCCATCACCCAGGGCAGCCTGGCGGCCAGCGCCAACTACAGCGCGACCTACGTCGGTGCCAACCTGACCATCACCGCGCGGCCAATTGCCCTGACCGCCGATGCCGCAACGCGCTTCATGGGCCAACCGGATCCAGCCCTCACCTACCAGGTGACGAGTGGGGGCCTGCTGTTCACCGATACCTTGTCTGGAAGCCTGACCCGGATCGCCGGAGAGACGCCGGGAGCCTATCCGATCCTCGTCGGCTCGGTTGGCAATCCGAACTACCAGATCAGCTATGTCAGCGCCGACCTGACCATCACCGGTCTGCCGCCCGGCGCCATACCGACTAGTCAACTCCCGCAGACCGCTCCCCTCGGCGCCTCGTTAGAGGACGGCCCGACCGTGCAAGGTTCGGTAGCGACCGACGCTGTGACAGGGGGCGGAGACAAAGATGGGGATAATCGCGAAACCGACATGCTTGCCGGATCCTGCGCTGCGTCCGCCGCCGGTGTCTGCCTGCCATCCGAATAGGATCCTGCCGTTGATCTGTTCCCGGTTCGCAAGGTCGACGGCCCTCGCGCTGTCCACCAGCCTGGTCCTGGCGATGGCGGAGCCAGCCCTCGCCGGAGGGTGCCGAGGCCATACGCTTTACCCTGCGCGATCTGCGGGTTGAGGGCGGCCTGGTGCCGCTGGACGCCCAGGCACTGGCGTTGAAGCCCGCGGCCGGCAGCGGCGCCCTGCGCTACACCTCCGACGGCATCTGGACCTCGGCGCATGACGTCCACACCCTGTCCTGGTGGGCCGACCCGGCGGCCATCGGAAACTAGTGCCGCGCCCATCCGACGCGACCCTGGTCGGATGGGCTGTCGGACCCCAAGCGCCTGTTGTCGCTCTCAGCTATCGGTGAACTCGTTATTTGCCATACCGGAATATACACCGCGCCTTTCTCATGTTAAATGCGCCGGCCAGTAAGGGTATATCCTAGCTGAAGCACTGTTTTAGCTAGGTTTTTTCGCCGGAATGCGAAAGCGTAAATTCGCCAGCTCGAGGAAAGCGGTGCGGTTTTGACTCCTGATTTCGTTCCCGAGAACCGTGCACTGAAATCTCCCGTGGATGTGAAGAGGGGTCGATACGGTCGAGCAAACCTGCGCGGGGCCCTGCTTGCCAGCGTGGCGACACTGCTCTTCAGTCCAGCCTTCGCTCAGGAGGCTGCTCCCGTTACACCGCCCGCCGGGCGTGAGCTGCCGGTGGATCCGCGGGTCGTGCAGGGTGGCGTTGGGTTTGACGCCAGCGCCCCGAACCGCCTGCTGATCACCCAGTCCACCCAAAAGGCGATCGTCAACTTCCAGAGCTTCGACATCGCCTCGGGTGCCGGCGTGCGCATTGACCAGCCGGGTCCGCTGTCGGCCTTCCTCGGGCGCGTGACCGGCAAGGACGCCTCGATCCTTGCCGGGTCCCTGAGCGCCAATGGCCAGTTCCTGCTGGTCAACCCCAACGGCATCGCCATCACCAACGGCGCGACGATCGATACGGGCGCCTTTGTCGGCTCGAGCCTGGACATCGCCGACGCTGACTTCCTGTCGGGGAACCTGACCTTCCGGCGAACCGGCCGGGCCGCCACCGTGGTCAACCAGGGTAATATCACGGCCTCTCAGGGCGCAGCCCTGGTCGGGTCGGGCGTGGTCAATGAGGGCGTGGTCGAGGCGCGTCTGGGCCGGATCGGCCTGGGCGCCGGCGATGTCCTGACCGTGGACTTCTCCGGGGACCGGTTCCTCCAGGTGGCGGTTCCGGTGAGCGATGCGGCGGGTCTGGTGGACGCCCTGGGGCGTCCGCTGAGCGCCCTGGTCACAGCCGGCGGAACCACCCGGGCCGAGGGCGGTCGCATCTATCTGTCGGCCCAGGGCGCCCGCGACCTGATGCTGGGTGCTGTCAAGGTGGACGGGGCGCTGATCGCCACGACGGTCCGCGAGGGTGCCGGCGGCCGGGTACACCTGGGGAATGTCGTCCTGGACGGCGGGCCATCGGGCGTCGTGCAGGTCACGGGCCGCATCGACGCCTCGGGCGGCGCGGGGCTGGACGGCGGGGCGATCGAGGTCGCCGGCGGCTTCCTGGCCATGGGCGGAACGGTCAATGCCTCGGGCGGGTTCAACGGCGGATCGGTGACCCTGCGGGCCGAGCGCAGGCTCAGCCTGGCAGACCAGATCGCAGCGATCGGCTGGACGGGTGCCGGCGGACAGCTGACCTACACGTCAGGCGGCGCGGTCACGGAGATCGCAGGTTCGGTCAACAACGCCTCTGGCGGCCTGCACGGCGGCGTCATCGGCGTGACGTCCACAGGCGACCTGGCGACGTCTGGCGCCTACCTGTCCTCGGGCTTCCTCGGCTATGGCGGGCGGGTGGATCTGACGGGCGGATCGGTGCGGCTCCTGTCGACCCGGATCGACGCCTCGGGCGGGGCGATGGGGGGCCTGGTCCGCGTTGGCGGGGCCTTCCAGGGCGGCTCTGTGGATCGCACGGCGCGGGCCGATTATGCAGCGCATGAGGGCCGGTTCGGGCCGCTGCCTGCCCTGGCCAACGCCGGGACCAGCTTCGTCAACGACGGCGTCGCGATCAGCGTCGCCTCGGCCCGGGGCCAGGGCGGATCGACGGTGATCTGGTCTGACGACATGACGACCATGCTGGGCTCGGTCCTCGCCACCGGGCGGCGCGGCGGCGGCTGGGTGGAGGTCTCCGGCAAGGAGACTCTGCGCTATGTCGACCTGACGCGGATCGAAACCGGTGCGGGCGGCGGGTTGCTGCTGGACCCCCGCGACATCATCATCGGCGACGTCGCCCAGGTCCAGAACTGGCAGTATGCCGGGATCATCGGGACCGGGTTCGGCAGTTACGATCGGGATCTCGGCACGGCCCTGGAGGCCGGCGACCAGTTCGGCCAATCCCTATCGCTGAACGCTGCCGGGGACCGGCTGGCGGTCGGGGC
>CAMAOY010000178.1 GCA_945859865.1 Phenylobacterium deserti | reverse complement strand
CCCCCAATACTGGGTCTGACCCTCGTAGACCCAAAGCAGGCTGTCCCGCATGGGCGTGTTGAAGGTGGGCGTCCAGAGGTCGGCGGGGCGTCGGTACTTGCCATTCCAGGAATGGGTGTATTCGTGGGGCAGGAGGTCGCGCTCGGGCGCGGACTTGTCCCAGCCCGTAAAGTACGACGGCGAGACGGCGTTCTCGCTGGACCTGTGATGTTCAAGGCCAATGCCGCCCATCTCGTCGGTCAGGGCCAGCAGGAACTCGTAACGGTCAAAATGACGGGCGCCGTAGAGCCGGTCCGCCTGGACGACCAGGTTCCGGTGCATCTTTAACTGCTCGTCCGTCATCTCGAGGCTGGCGGGCTCGTCAGCCACCAGGTTCAGGATTACCGGGGACCGACCGCCGGGATCGAGGTCCACCCGCTTGTACCAGCGGCCGGCGAACATGGGAGAGTCCACCAGGGTCTCGAAGCTGACGGGCTTGAAGGTGACCAGGCCGTCCCGGTTCGAGGCGGTATCGAGGGCGACGCCGTAGCTCCAGTCGGCCGGGAGGCGGATGCTGGCCTCGATGGGGATCTGCCGGGTGAACCAGCCGGCCGGGTAGAGGGCCATGCTGTTCCACTGCACGTTCATCATGGCCGGGGTCATCACCATCCGGCCCTGGCCGGTCGTGTTGGCGGAGACAAACTGGAACTCGACCTCCAGGGATCGGGCCCCCGCAGGGGGATCGATGTGAAAGGCGGCAATCTCGACAGGGTCCCGCCGCCAGGCGAGCTTGCGGCCGTTTGCGGTGATGACGAGGCCGGTCAAGTGCTCGACCTGGGCAGAGGGCGCGTGCTTTCCGGGTAACCAGCGGGGATAGAGCAGGGTGACCGGCCCCGACCCCACGATGGGAATGGACTGCTTCACCCGGAAAATCCGGTGCTCGAGGTCGGTGGCGTCAACCTGGAGCTTCAGGGTTCCCGGGAAGGCCTCGTCCCTCGGCACCGCCACGGGCGGCGGTAGGGGCTCCGGCTGGGGTTCCGAACGCTGTCCTGGCGCGGCGAAGGCGGAAGAGGAGAGGAGAAGCAGGGCCAGGACTGCGCCTGGCCCCTCTAGACGTCGCTTCATGTCAGCCCGCTTCCGAAAGCTTCAGGGTGTCCCTCAGTTCGCGCTTGAGGAACTTGCCGCTGGCATTCTGGGGCAAGGCTTCCTTCTGGATCCAGATGTACCTGGGGACCTTGTGTTTGGCGGCGATCGTCGCGCAGTGCGCACGCAGTTCGTCCGGGGTGACGGAATGTCCGGGTCGAAGGACCAGGGCAACCCCAACCTCCTCGCCCAGACGTTCGTCCGGCACGCCAAAGACCGAGCACTCGGCCACGGCGGGATGCCGGTAGAGGTTGGCCTCCACCTCGGCGCAGTAGATGTTCTCGCCGCCCCGCAGCACCATGTCCTTCTTCCGGTCCACGATGTAGATGAAGCCGTCGTCGTCCATGCGGGCGATGTCGCCCGTGTGCAGCCAGCCGTCGGTGATGCTCTCGGCTGTGGCCTCAGGGCGGTTGATGTAGCCCTTGATCACCGGCGAACCGCGGACCCAGAGCTCGCCCACCTGGCCCGGGGCCACGGTGTTTCCGTCGTCGTCCACGCACCGAGCCTCGAAGGCCGGCATGGCCGGGCCGGCGCTGTCGGGACGGTCCACGAAGAAGTCCGCCGCGATGGCCGTGATGATGCCGCAGGTCTCGGTCATGCCGTAGCCGGTGTTCGGCCGGGCGGTCTTGACCTGGGAGTCGATCTTCTGGACCAGGTCGGGAGGCACCTGGGCGCCGCCGCCGCCGAGGCTCATGAGGCTCGAGGTGTCGCGCGTCGCAAAGTCCGGGTGGGTAATGACTTCCCGGGCCATGGTGGGCACGCCGCTCATGGAGGTGACCTTTTCGGCCTCGATGATCCGCAAGGCCTCGCCAGCGTCCCACTTGTGCATCAGCACCATTGTGCCGCCCGCCGCTGTCGTAGCGTAGGCGCCGCAGTTGTTGGCGGTCACGTGGAAGAGCGGCGTGGTCAGCAGGGCGACTGGAACCGCAACCGGTGCATTGGGGTCCGGAACCACGCCCGTGCCGCGCTGGGTCGCCAGGGCTTGGGCCTGACCCGAGAACATCATGTTGAAGAGGTTGGCGACGCAGCCCCGATGGGTCAGCTGGGCGCCCTTCGGGAAGCCCGTGGTGCCCGAGGTGTAAAAAATGCACGCGTCATCATCCGGATCGATTTCCGCCGAGGGCAGGTCGCCGCCAGTGGCGATGACATCCGACCAGGGAACATAGCCTTCTGTGGCCGGGCCCCGGACGGCGACGAGGGTCATGCCCGCGACCATTTCCGGCCGCTCGGCGATCCGGGCCCTACGCTCAGGGTCGACGAAGGCGACCTTGGGCTGGGCATCGTTGAACCCGTAGGACATCTCTTCAGCTGTCCACCAGGCGTTCATGCCCACCACCGTGATCCCGGTGGAGACGCAGGCCCAGTAGATCAGCATCCACTCCGGGAAGTTACGCATGGCGATGGCGACGCGGTCGCCCCGCTTCACGCCCCGGGCGGCCAGCCAATTGGCGACGCTGGCGACCAGAAGGTGGGCCTCGCCGTAGGTGACGCGCTCGCCTTCGAAGACGATGTAGGTGCGATCCGCGAAGACGGTGGTGGAGAGCCAGACCGCGCGGACATTGGGCGGTGCGTTCTTGTAGACCCTCAGCGGAGCGCCGCGGACCTCCTGCACCGTGAGTTCAAAGGGCGCGCCCGGCGCGGTCAGTTCGTTCCAGGCCGTCTTCAATTCCTGATAATGCAACTCGTCTCTCCTCCCAGGGGGCGTGCCGCGAACCCGGCCTTCATCCCGTCAAGATTCATATGGCGCACCGACTGGGAAAAGGGAACTGTCGGAAGTGCGTGGGCAGTCTGGCGCGGTGCCCCTTGGTCCTCGCGTTACAGGGCGTTAAGGGGGCGGATCAGGAGATCCCGCCATGACCCGCCTCGACCGCAAGGACGCCAGCACCGCCACCCGCGCCGCCCTCGAGGCCGCCCAAGGGACCCTGCCCCCGGAAGATGGCGAAGACTTCCGCCTGGCCCGGCGCGGCTTCATTGCCACCATCCCCGACGCTGACATCCCCGGCGCCTGGAGCTTGAAGCCCTATGCCTTTCTGGAGGACGAGACTCCCGCGCCCACCGTCCATCCGGGACTCTGGCGCCAGGCGCGCCTGAACGGCATCCACGGCCTTTTCGAGGTGACGCC
>CAMAOY010000177.1 GCA_945859865.1 Phenylobacterium deserti | reverse complement strand
CCCAGGCGTTCATCTGGTCCGGCGTCAGAACGGCGGTCAGGACCAGCAGGAGCAGGAGGGCCAGGAGCTGGCCGGTCATCAGGGTGGAGTAGAAGACCCCCGACCAGAACCCGCGCCGGTCCCTGGCCGCCATCTCCGAGAGGTAGGTGGCGCTGGCCCCGTACTCGCCGCCCATGCTGACGCCCTGAAGGATACGGGCGAAGACCAGGATGGCGGGGGCCGCCAGGCCGATCTGGTCATGCCCCGGGCACAGGCCAATAATCAGGGAGCCCAGGCACATGAGGGCCACAGAGGCGATCATGGCCGAACGCCGCCCCGCCCGGTCGCCGTATAGACCCATGATCCAGGCGCCGAAGGGCCGGGCCAGGAAGCCGACGGCATAGACCGCCGCCGATCCCAGCAGCTGGGCGGTCTGGTCCCCCTTTGGGAAGAAGATCGGCGCAAAGTAGAGGGCGAAGGCGGCGTAGACGAACCAGTCGAAGGTCTCGACCATGTTGCCCGCTGAGGCCGCCAGGATCGAGCGCATCCGGGAAGGGCCCGCAGTCTGGTTGTGCGCCATGAACTCCCCCGATTTTCCCAGCGATCTAGCCTGCTTTGTCGCCCCTGTCGCCGCCAGGGCTTTCAACCCCGCCGCCCGGAGTTTACGGAGAACCTGACATCGACGAGGAGGCCCCGCCATGATCCGCAAGCCTGATGGCTCCTGGGACAAGTCCCGCCTGCCGAGCCGCCATGTGACCGAAGGCCCGTCCCGGGCGCCGCACCGGTCCTACTATTACGCCATGGGCCTGGGCTCACGCGAGATCGCCCAGCCCTTCGTCGGCGTGGCCTCCTGCTGGAATGAGGCGGCGCCCTGCAACACCGCCCTCATGCGCCAGGCGCATGCGGTGTCCGAGGGCGTGAAGAAGGCCGGCGCCACCCCGCGGGAATTCTGCACCATCACCGTCACCGACGGGATCGCCATGGGCCATGAGGGCATGCGCTCGTCCCTCGTCAGCCGCGACGTGATCGCCGACTCTGTCGAGCTGACCATGCGCGGCCACGGCTACGACGCCCTGGTGGGTATAGCCGGCTGCGACAAGTCGCTGCCCGGCATGATGATGGCCATGCTGCGCCTGAACGTGCCCTCGGTCTTCCTCTATGGCGGCTCCATCCTGCCGGGGTCCTGGCAGGGAAGGGACGTCACCGTGGTCGACGTCTTCGAGGCGGTGGGCCAGCATTCGGCCGGCAAGATGAGCCTGGACGACCTCTGCTCCCTCGAACAGCACGCCTGTCCGTCCGACGGGGCCTGCGGCGGCCAGTTCACCGCCAACACCATGGCCTGCGTGTCCGAGGCGATCGGCCTGGCCCTGCCGCTCTCCGCCGCCCTCCCGGCGCCCTACCTCAGCCGGGACGCCTATGCGGTGGCCTCGGGCGAGACCGTGGTCCGCCTGATCGAGACCCAACTGCGGCCCCGTGACATCGTCACCCGCAAGTCCTTCGAAAACGCCGCTGCAGTGATCGCGGCGACGGGCGGATCGACCAACGGCGCCCTGCACCTCCCGGCCATGGCCCATGAGTGCGGCATATCCTTCACCCTGCGCGACTTCTCCGAGATCGCCCAGCGCACCCCGCACATCGCGGACCTGAAGCCCGGCGGACGCTTCGTGGCCAAGGACATGGGCGAGGCCGGCGGCATGCCCATGCTGCTGAAGACGCTCCTGGAAGGCGGCTACATCCACGGCGACTGCATGACCATCACCGGCAAGACCATCGCCGAGAACGTCAAGGACGTGGTCTGGCGCGACGACCAGGAGGTCATCCGCACGGTCTCCAACCCGCTTTCGCCCACCGGCGGTCTGGTTGGCCTCTGGGGCTCGCTTGCGCCTGAGGGCGCCATCGTCAAGGTGGCGGGCATGATCTCGCACCGCTCCCACCGCGGCCCGGCCCGGGTCTTCGACGGCGAGGAGGCCTGCTTTGAGGCCGTGGAGCGCGGCGACTACAAGGACGGCGAAGTCCTGGTGATCCGGTACGAGGGCCCCCGTGGCGGCCCCGGCATGCGGGAAATGCTCTCGACCACGGCGGCGATTAGCGGACAGGGGCGTGGCGACAAGGTGGCCCTGGTCACCGATGGCCGCTTTTCCGGCGCGACCCGCGGCCTCTGCATCGGGCATGTCGGCCCCGAGGCCCAACTCGGCGGTCCGATCGGCCTGGTCCAGGACGGTGACATCATCTCGATCGACTCCGATGCCGGAACGATCGACCTCGAGGTGGAACCCGCCGAGCTTGAGCGCCGCCGCAAGGCCTGGAAGCCCCGGGTCACAGGCTATGGCTCAGGCGCCCTTTGGAAGTACGCCCAGATCGTCGGTCCCGCCCACGAGGGCGCTGTCACCCATCCCGGCCAGGCCGGTGAAAGCCACGTCTACGCCGACCTCTAGATCCTGTTCCGATAGGTGGGGACAGGCTCCAGGGGATTGGTCAGGGCAGGGCGGACACCCCGGCGATGAAGGGGTGGGCCAGCAGGACGACCAGGTAGACCCCCGCCGCGGTCAGGGCCTGGAGGGCGAATTCCGAGGGCTTCAGCACCTGCCGTCCTGACAGGATGGCGGCGAAGGGGACAAAGGAAGTCCGGGCCTCGAAGGCCGCCCAACGCTCGCCATGCGTGCGCCGGCGCTTGGCGTCGATGCTGACGGCCCCGCCGAGGGACAGGACCAGCAGGGAGCCGAACAGGACCAGCGAGGCCAGGTCGCCCTCCACAAGGATATGGCCCGCCGACCAGATGGCCATGCCCCAGAGGAAGGGATGGCGGGTGATCCTCAAGACGCCGCGCACGGGATCGGGGTCGTCCACCGCCCCAGACTGGCCCACGGCACCGGGATTGCGGGTCAGGACGCCCGGCACGATCAGCAGGAAGGCCAGCAGCATCAGGCCGATCTGGAGGCTGCGGGTCACCGGGGTGACACCCCACCATACGAGGTCCGCCGCTTCGCCCCGGGCGAGGCGGTGCGCCACGAACATCCAGGCCAGGACCGCGCCCGATGCGAGGGAGAAAAGGCCCAGGTACCGGCCTTCTCCCAGCCGGGCGACCAGGCGGTCGCGGGCCGTGGTTCCGCTGATGAACAGGTGAAGCAGCAGGAAGGCGACGGCGGCGAGGATCAGCGACGGCATGGCGACGGCTCCCAAGTCTGCAAAACCAGGCTCACCGCTTTCGCTTACGCTGTCAAGTTAAACGTCTATTCGAGGATGGGGCCTTCGTCGCCGGCGCCGCC
>CAMAOY010000176.1 GCA_945859865.1 Phenylobacterium deserti | reverse complement strand
CGTCCGATGCGCCGGTCTGGCTGGCCGCCGCCTTCGTCTCCCTTCTCTGGGGCCTGGCCCCCATCGCCTTCGCCGTCGGCTACCAGCAGGGCAAGGCGCCCTTTGACTATGACCCCTTCGTCCTCCTGGTCCTGGGCGGAATGGCCCTCGGCCCGGCGGGCCTGGTCTGGGTGGCCGCCCGGCTCTGGGTGGAAGCCCGGCGGCTGCGCAGTGAGAGCCAGCGGGCCGCACGCCTGGCCGACGAGATGGTGGCGCCCGCTGTGGCCGCCGGAATCCGCGCCGGCGAGATCGCCACCGGGCTGGAGGCCGAGATCGCCAGGGCCGGGCAGACTGCAAACCTCGCCTCCCAGAGGCTGGAGGCCCTTCGGGTGGCCCTCGAGGCCGAGTCGGGCCGTCTCGACGCCGCCGCACGGCTGGCGGGAGGATCCGCCGAGACCCTGGCCTTGGGACTGGGCCGGGAACGCGAGCGCCTGGAGGGACTGGCCTCGGGTCTCGACGCCCGCACCACCGCCGTCTCCGACGCTATCGCCCGGCAGGCTCGCCTGGTTGGCGAGGTCTCCGACCTGGCCGAGACCCAGCTTCGTGAGGCCGAGGCCTCCTTGACCGCCCGGTCAACGGACTTCACCGAGGCGGCAGGCCGGCTGGCCGACGCCGCCCGCAGCGCGGCGGACGCCGTGGGGAACCAGGCCGGACGCCTGGAGGGCGCAGGCGCCAGCCTGTCGGACCATGTCAGTGGGGTGGAACGCACCCTCGATACCCGCCGCAACGGCCTGATGGCGGTCGCCCAGTCCCTGCGCGCTGAGCAGGAGGGTCTTGCGGTCCAGTCTGAGGCCCACCTGGCTCGTCTCGCCGAGGTTGGCGGCCAGGCCCGCCTGTCCGCGGCAGACATGCGCGATTCCGCCATCAAGGGTGGCGAGGCCCTGGCCTCGCTGATCCAGGAGGCCGCCGCCCAGTTCCGGGAGTTCGCCGATGTGGCGCGGGCCGAGCGGGACGAGTTCGGACAGTCCACCCGCCACGCCCTCGAAGCTGTGGCTGGTGCCGCGGCCCAGGAGCGAGAGCGACTGGAGTCCCAGACCCGCGCGTCCATCGAGGCCCTCTCGAAGGCTGCGGAGGCCACGCGCCTGGCGTCGAACCAGAACGCCGAAGCGGCCCGGGGACAGGTCGACCAGCTGGCCGAGGCCGCCTTCTCGGCCGGCCAGAAGGCCAACCAGGTCTTCGAGGCGCGGCTGGAAGAGGCCCGCAGCCTCATCGCCCGGTCGGCCCAGATGGTCGAGGAGGCCGGGGACGCCACAGCCCGCCGGCTGGAGGAGGGCGCCACCGCGGCGCGCCGGACCCTGGACGAACTGGCCGGAATGCTAATGCGCATCGAGGACCGGGTGGCCAGCCTGCCCGAGCGCGCGCGCTCCCAGGCCGAACAGGTAAGGGAGGCGGTCAGTGAGAGCATGGACGGCCTGATGGACCAGGCCCGGCGCACCGCCACCGAGACCCAGGCCATCGACGCGGCCTTCCAGGACCGGGTGCGCCGCAATTTCGAGATGCTGAGCGAGGCCGTGAAGATGATGGGGACGGTGGCCGCCACGGGTGCGCCGCCAGCGCCCTCGACCGCCCCGGCCGCACCCCTCGCCAGGCCGCCGGTCCCACCGGCCGAGCCGCCTTCGACCCCGCCGGACAGTCCCGGGGCGGATGCGCCGAGGCGCAGGCTTCGGCTGACCCCCGCCGCTTCCGCCGAGCCCTCGAGCCCCCCGGTCAGCAACGAGACCTTCGCCGAGATCTTCGAGGCCGCAGGCGGCCCGCCCGAGGCCCTGGGCGGCCTTCGGCCCACCGCTCTGGCGGCATCCCCCGCTGAGCCCTCTCCGCCGCTCGCCCCGGTACCGGTACGCACCCCGCCGGCGGGCTCCGGCTGGACCTGGCGCGACCTGTTGTCCTCCGTAGACGGTGAGGGCGGAGGCAAGCCTCAGGACAAGGGCTCCCTGGACTTCCTCGCCGACGAGATCCGCGCCCTGGGCATTGATCCCATGATCCTGCTGCCCATCACCCGGGTCGATGAGCTGTCCGCCATGATCTCGGACGGGCAGGGGGACTCGGCCCGGGAACTGGTGCGGCGCCTGGCGCCCGCTGCGACCCGGAAGCTCTCCCGCCGCCTTCTTGAGGAGCCGCGTATGCGCCGGTCGGTCATGGACTTCCTGGCCCGCTACCAGGCCGGGGTCGAGACCGCGATCCGGCGCGACCGCTCGGGACGCGAGGTTGGCGCCCTCCTGTCGACGGAGGCGGGCCGGCTCTACCTGCTGGCGGAAGCCGCCGCCGGGGACATTGTATGAGGTCCGTCAGGACCCGAAGTGTGCTGATCGCGATTGTCGCCCTGCTGGCGACCGCCGCTGCGCCGGCCACGAAGTCGAAGCCGAAGGCGGGCGGGGTGGATGCGCGCACGGCAGACTATGTCTTCACCTACCGCTGGCCGGCCCAGGTCGAGACCCTGCCGGCCCTGCGCGCCCACCTGGCCGCGGACCAGGCTGAGCGGAAGCGGACCCTTGCAGGCGAGGCGGCGGGTGCCCGCCAGGCCGCCGCCGCGGACCCCGACCTGCGGTTCGTCCCCTATACGCTCGAGGTGGAATGGCAGGTGGTCGCCGATCTTCCCGGCTGGCTCAGCCTGTCCCAGAGCAACAGCCACTTCGAAGGCGGCGCCCATCCCAATTCGGGTTTCGACTCCGTGGTCTGGGACCGAAAGGCGGGACGGGCCCGGGCGCCCAGGGACATCTTTGTCTCGGCGAAGGCCCTGGATGCCGCGCTGCGGGGGCCGTTCTGTGACGCCCTGGACCGGGAGCGCGCGGTGCGCCGGGGTGAGCCGGTGAACCGGGCCAGCGGCGACGGCTTCGACGCCTGCATTTCGCCCTCGGAGCAGACCCTGATCCTGGGTTCCACCGACCGGAAGCACTTCAACCGCATCGGCATTCTGGTCTCGCCCTACGCCGCTGGGCCCTATGCCGAGGGAAGCTACGACATCACCGTGCCGGTCACGCCCGCCGTGCTGCAGGCGGTAAAGCCGGAGTTCCGCGCGGCCTTCGGCCTCTGAAGGGGGTCGGGTCCGAACACAGAGCCAATGGCTCCCCATCAGGGGGAGTTGTCGGCGAAGCCGACTGAGGGGGTCTGCGGCGTCCGCAGTCGGTTCTCAGCCCTTGAGCTGGGCGTAGCCGAGGGCCTCATTCAGGCGGTCCATGACCTCGATGGCCGCCTCGGGCACCACTGTGCCGGGGGTGAAGATGGCGGCGACGCCGGCCTGCCGCAGGGCGGCGAAGTCCTCTGGCGGGATCACGCCGCCCACCACCACC
>CAMAOY010000175.1 GCA_945859865.1 Phenylobacterium deserti | reverse complement strand
GCCAGGAAGCCCTGGGCATAGCCGGACCAGCCCACAGCCACGGCTGAGCACACCACCGTGTACTCGAGGATCAGGCTCCAGCCGATGATCCAGGCGACCATCTCGCCCATGCCGGCGTAGGAATAGGAATAGGCGCTGCCCGCGTGGGGCATGAGGGTGGCCATCTCGGCGTAGCAGAGGGCGGCGAGGGTGCAGACCCCGCCGGCGATGGCGAAGGACAGGATGACCCCCGGCCCCGCCAGGCCGGCCCCCACGCCTGTCAGGGTATAGATGCCGGTACCGACGATGGCGCCGACCCCCAGGGCCATGAGGTGGGGCCATCGCAGGGTGGCGCGAAGCTCATGCTCGCCCTGGGTGGCGGGCCTCTGATCCACAGCCCTTCGCCGGGTGATGAAGCTCATTGTCGTCGTCTCCCGGCCCCAAAAAAGGGACCCTCCGTCCAGCAGACCTTGGCCCGCATTGGCGCAGGCGGGCAAGAGGGGTAGGAAGCCCAGTGAATTCAAAAGGGCCCAGTTCACTCAAGAGGGCCCCGTTCACTCAAAAGGTAAGGGAGGCTGCTCATGCCGGGACTCGGAAAGCTTGCGGGCGTGGCCGCGGCGGTCGTCCTGGCCCTTGCGGGCACCGCCCGGGCGGACGCTCCGGCCCTGATGCGGCTGATCTCCGACTACGAGGCCTGGAGCCTTTCGGACGATCCCTTCGATGCGAGCCGGGAGGGCGATCGGGCGGCCCTGGAGCGCCTTCCAGACCCCAGTCCCGCCGCCGATGCCCGGCGACGCGCGGCCCTTGTCGCCTTCCGCGCCCGACTTCAGGCCCTGCCGGCCAGTGGGGGCGACGCCACAGACCGCCTGAACCGCGACTTCCTGGGCTGGACCCTGGACCGTCGGATCGCCAGCCTCGACTTTGATGAGGCCCGCATGCCCTTCAATTCCGACGGGGGCTTCGACCAGACCCTGGCCTATCTCGCCGGGGGAACGCCCATGCGGACGGCGGCGGATGCCCGCGCCTGGATCGCCCGGCTGAAGGCAGCGCCCGCCTATTTCGACGACCACATCACCAACGCCCGGAGGGGGGTGGCCTCGGGCTTCACCCAGCCGCGTTCGACCGTGGAACAGGTCCTGGCCCGGGCCCGGGCGGCCGCAGCGACCCCGGCGGCTGAAGATCCCCTGCTTGCGCCGCTGTCGCGTCTGCCCGTCGATATGCCGGCGGACACCCGCGCCGCCCTCAGGGCCGAGGCGGAGGCCGCCATGCGTGACGGCCTGCAGCCGGCTCGCCAACGCTTCGTCCAGTTCCTCGAGACCGAGTACCTGCCCGCCGCCCGCAAGGCGCTGGGCGCCCGTTCCCTGCCCAATGGCGAAGCCTATTACCGCTGGCTCGTGGCCGACCACACGACGACCCGGATGACACCCGACGATATCCACGCCATCGGCTTGGGGGAGGTGGCACGCATCCGGCGCGAGATGGAGGGGGTGATCGGCGAGACCGGCTTCAAGGGAGACTTCCCGGCCTTCCTGGCCATGCTGCGGTCCGATCCCCGGTTCTATGCGGACAGTCGTGAGGCCCTGCTGGAAAAGGCATCGCGGATTGCCAAGCGGATCGACGATGAACTGCCAGCCTGGTTCGCCACCCTGCCCCGGCTGACCTATGGGGTCCGCCCTGTGCCAGCCGAGATCGAGGAGACCTACACCACGGGTCGCTATTTTGGCGGCTCTGCAGCCCGGGGCCTCGCGGGCGGCTACATGGTCAATACCTCCCGCCTGGACCAGCGTCCGCTCTACGAACTGCCGGCCCTGACCCTGCATGAGGCGGTGCCGGGCCATCACCTGCAGATCGCGCTGGCCGAGGAGGCGACGGGGGTTCCCCGCTTCCGCCGCTCGGCGGACGTGACGGCCTTCACCGAAGGCTGGGGCCTCTACTCCGAGAAGCTGGGCGGCGAGATGGGGATCTACCGCGACCCCTGGGAGCGGTTCGGACGCCTGTCGTACGAGATGTGGCGCGCCTGCCGGCTGGTGGCCGACACGGGCATCCACTGGAAGGGCTGGACCCTGGACCCGGCGCGGGCCTGCTTCACCGACAACAGCGCCCTGTCGCCCCTGAACATCGAGGTCGAGCTGGCCCGCTATGTCTCCTGGCCCGGCCAGGCCCTGGCCTACAAGACCGGGGAGATGCGCATCGTCGCCCTGCGCGAGGCCGCTCGCCAGCGGCTGGGCGAGCGGTTCGACATCCGGCGGTTCCACGATGCAGTCCTGCTGGCGGGTCCCCTGCCCCTCGACATGCTGGAGACCCGTATCCGGGCCTGGACCGAAGCGGAAACTGCGCGCCGACCCTAGTTAAAAAGTGAGATCCTGTTTCGATCCGATAACTGGTTCCCACTTTTCGGAACAGGATCTAGCCGGGCCAGAGGTCCTGGGTCGCGCCCTTCCGGTTGAGGCCGCGGACGGCGCGCTTCACCACCTCGATCAGTCGTCGGCGGCGGTCGTCGGAGTCGTAGGTCAGGCCGCCAAGGGCCAGGCCCTCGAGGAGGAACCGCCCCAGGTCCCGGCTGGTCTGGGACCGCGGATCCTCCCCGGCCTGGGATACCGCGCCGAACCGGCCACCCAGGCGGCCAGAGTCGAAATCGGCTAGTAACCCGGATATGGCAGCGGCGACCTCGGCATCGCCGCGGGCGGCGGCGCGAAGCTCTACGAAGGCCCTGAACACCGGCTCCTGGAGAAGTGCCCAGTAGGTGTCGATGGCATGGTCTGAGGCGTCGACGCCCGGCGGGAGCCGTCCCGAGGCGTCGAATAGCCCGGCCATCTCTCTGGCCAGGTGGTTGACAAGGGCCTGCAGGAATCCCGGGCGGTCCGGGAAGTGGTAGAGAAGGGCCGTACGGGCGACCCCGGCGCCGGACGCCACTGCGGCGGGCGTCGCCGCCGAGACCCCGCCGGTCGCGATCAAATCCACCGCGACCTCCATCAAGGCGCGCCGTGTGCGCTCCGACCGCGTCGAGCGGCGACCCTGTTCAGTTCCGGACATGACGGGCCTTGTCCATGCTCGGCGTCCCCGTGGCAATGACCAGGATCACGCGGATGTCCGGACGCACCCATTGTGCCCGCGCTCCGGGCGCCGCGGCCCCGGCCCCGGCCCCGGCCCCGGCCCTGCGCGCGTCATTGATCTGACATGCAATCAAACTAGTTCGCGTCATCGACATAGGGTCATCAGCGGGGGGCTGCGGTGATGATGCACAACGAACACCGATACCGGACGGTCTTCATTTCGGACGTCCACCTCGGCACCAAGGGGTGCCAGGCGGAACTCCTGCTCGACTTCATAAAGACCGCGGAATTCGACACCC
>CAMAOY010000174.1 GCA_945859865.1 Phenylobacterium deserti | reverse complement strand
ATGAAGGATCATGTCGATTCGCTTACGCGGACCTGCAAGGACCTGCGCACCCATGCCCGTCGCCTGGAGACCCAGCTCGAGGCCTCCCAGGCGGCGGTGCGTGAGGCCGCCGGACGGCTCGAAGGGCTGATGGAACCCGGTTGAAGGCTCAGTTGCGGGGACGAAGTCTCTTGCTCCCGGCGGGAGGCGCGGCTTACACCCGGGGTTGATGGGGCGGCCTTTGGGTGCCGTCGCCAGGAAGCCGCTCAGAAGCCATGTCCCGGGACAACACCCTCTGGTTCGTGATCGCCGCCTTCAATGAAGGCCCCATGATCTCGGAGGTCGTGCGCGGCGTCGCGCCCCACGCCCAGGTCGTCGTGGTCGACGACGGATCAGCGGACGATACAGGCGACCAGGCCCTGGCCGGTGGTGCCTGCGTGGCGACCCACCTGGTCAACCGGGGTCAGGGCGCGGCCCTGCAGACCGGCATCGACTTCGCCCTGGCGCAGGGTGCCGGGCATGTTGTGACCTTCGACGCCGATGGCCAGCATGACGTGGCCGAGGCCCTCGAGATGGTCGCCCGCTGCCGCGCCGAGGGCCTGGACGCGGTGCTGGGATCACGCTTCCTCGGCGCGACCGTGAACATGCCCTTCTCCCGGCGCCTGGTCATCAAGGCGGCGGTGGTGTTTACCCGCCTGACCACCGGCCTGAATCTGACCGACGCCCACAACGGCCTGAGGGTCCTATCCCGCGAGGCTGCCCGGAAGATCCGCATCCGCCAAGACCGCATGGCCCACGCTTCGGAGATCCTGTCGCAGATCGCGCGCCTCCGCCTGAACTGGCGGGAGCATCCGGTGACCATCACCTATTCCGAGTACTCCCTGGCCAAGGGCCAGAAGATCTCCAATTCGGTCCGCATACTCGAGGACATGCTGTTCGGAGCGCGATCATGATCGTCTCCCTGGTCGCCACAGGCCTGTTCCTCTTTGTCCTGTTCGTGGCAGCGGTCCGAAAGTTCACCTTCTTCGGCCTCAAGGTCTCCGTGATGCTGTTCGCGGCGGCGGGCATCTACTTCGTCTGGAATCCGGACCAGATGACCCGCCTGGCCCAACTGGTCGGCGTGGGCCGCGGCGCAGACCTCATCACCTACGCCACGACGGTGATCCTCTTCCTGACCGTGGTTGGGGCGATCATCCGCGAGCGCCGGTCGGGGGACGTCCTGACCCTTCTGGTGCGCCGACTCGCCATCCAGCAGGCGAGGTTCCCGGAGGGGGAGGGCGGTCGTGGGTAAGCCCGGCTCTGCCGGGAGTGTCCTGGTCACCGGCGGCGCAGGCTTCATCGGCCGGCGACTGACGGCACGGCTGGTCGGCGCAGGTTTGAAGGTGCGTGTCCTGGACGATCTTTCGACGGGCGACGCCGGGCGGCTCCACCCCGACGTGGAGCTGAGGATCGGCTCGATCCTCGACCCTAGGGCACTGGAGGCGGCGGTCGAGGGCGTCGAGGCCGTCTATCACCTGGCCGCCATCGCCTCGGTGGCCCGCTGCAACGAGGACATGTTTGCCTCCCACCAGGTAAACCTCGGTGGTTTCATCTCGCTCATCGAGACTGTCCTGCGCCAGCCCCGCAGGCCGGCCTTCGTCTTCGCCTCGTCCGCGGCGGTTTACGGCGACACCCCCGACTTCCCCCTTGGAGAGGGGTCGGCGACCGCCCCGCTGTCGCCTTACGGGGCGGACAAGCTGGGCTGCGAACTCCACGCCCGGGCAGCGGCGCGGGTCCATGGCCTGAAGTCGACCGGCCTGAGGTTCTTCAACGTCTATGGCCCAGGACAGGACCCCGGCTCGCCCTATTCCGGCGTGATCTCACGGTTCGCCCGACTCACCAGCGACGGTGCCGAGATCACCATCTTCGGCGACGGAGGGCAGACCCGGGACTTCGTCTTTGTGGACGATGTCGTCGACGCCCTCTTGGCGGCAGCCGCCCGCACCGGCGGCGAGCTGTTCGAGGCACTCAATGTCTGTACGGGCCAGGAAACCTCGATCCTGGACCTCGCCCGGAGGTTGGCCGAGATCCGCGGGGCGGTGCCGCTGATCTCGCACCAGGCCGAACGGGCCGGCGATATCCGGCGGTCCCTGGGCAGCCCGGACAGGCTGGCCGGGGTGCTGGGCCTGACCCCCTCGGGCGACCTCGACCGTGGTCTGCGGGCCCTTCTGTCGGAGACGGATGCATGAGTGACGACCGGAAGCGCGACTTCGGGGGCCTCTACCGGGGGATCGTCATGACCGGGCTGGTCATCATCCTCGCGGTCAACCTGCCTGGCCACATGACCACCGACTCCGTCATCCAGCTCGCGGAGGGCCGGGCGGATGCGCAGAGGTCGTTCAATCCCGTCTTCATGTCCTGGCTGCTCGGGCGGCTGGACGGCTTGCTGGCAGGGACCTCGCTATTCGTGGCCATGAACGCCGGGGTTTTTTTCGCTAGTCTCGTCGCGCTCAGCAGGCTCGCGCCCCGGGCGCATTGGCTGGCGGTCATACTCGTCGTCCTCGCTCTTCTGACCCCCCAGCTCCTGATCTACCAAGGCGTGGTCTGGAAGGACGTTATGTTCGCCAACTTCGCCATCGCCGGTACGGTTTGCCTGGCCTTCGCCGCCGAGCGGTGGAGCCAGGTCCGGAGTCGCTTCGCCCTTCTGGCCGGCGGTGTCATCCTGCTGGCGATCGCCGCACTGGTCCGGCAGAACGGCTTGCTGGCCCTGCTGGCCGGAGTGGCGGGGCTCATCCTGGCCCTCCGCAGCCGCAGCGGATGGAAGACGAGCCTGGTGACGGGGCTGGGCCTCGTCGCCGCCGGATCCGCAGTGATCCTGCTTCTGAGCGCCACCCTGCACCGCGCCCTACCCCAGGCGGACCCTTCCACCTCCAACGCGGGGCTCAGGATCATCCAGCACTTCGATATCATTGGCGTGCTGGCGAGAGACCGGCAGGCGTCTCTTGAGCCTCTGGAGTCGATCTCGCCCAAGGCAGCCGACGCCCTTCGCGACGCCACCGCGTTCTACAGTCCCGAGCGTATCGACACCCTCGACCAGGCGAAGGGCTTGGGAGGCCACATCTGGTCGACGCCCGAGGGCGTCGTGCCGGCGACCTGGGCGAACCTGGTGATCCGTGAGTTCCCGGACTACGCCTCCCACCGCCTCGAGGTGTTCCGGCAGATCTTCCTGACCCCCGATATCCTGGCCTGCCTGCCGGTGACGACCGGGGTCCAGGGGCCAGGAGACGTCCTTGCCGAACTGGCCCTGCCAGCCCGCCAGGATCGTCGGGACAACCAACTCCTCAACTATGCAAGCTGGCTCTATGGCACGCCAGTCCTGTCCCATCTGCCCTATGCCCTGATTTCTCTGGCAACGATGGCCCTCCTTCTG
>CAMAOY010000173.1 GCA_945859865.1 Phenylobacterium deserti | reverse complement strand
CATGGGGGCGGTCTCGCGCACCCGCGGCGGCCGCTATCCCTACGCCCGGGCCATCTGGCAGGGCTACCGGCGCGGCAAGGCGGCCAAGTGGCTGCTGGGCGAGGACTACGAGGCCCTGCTCGCCGAACCCCTGGACGCCGCTCGCCGTCGCCTGGGCATCACCCCGCCCACCGTTTACGACGCCATCCCGCCGGAAGCCCGGGACATCGTCCCGGCGGTCTGAGGCAGGGGGAGTGACGGCGAGGCCGTTGACCCCCTCACCGACCTTCGGTCGGAGCTCCCCCTTAGGGGAGCAATTCCCGTTCTACTTCCTCCCCCACGGGGGAGGTGGGCCGCGCAGCGGGCCGGAGGGGGTCAGCTGCGGCGCAGCTAGGGCTCCAGGCGCTTGTCGTCCAGGCGTCGGGCGGCCCGGGTGGCCTCGGATTTTGCCTGGACCTTTTCAGCCTTTGTGCGGCCGAAGGCCACGCGGTTCTCGGCCGCCTGGGCCTTGTCCGCCGCCTTCGCCCGGGCCTTGCGGGCCTTGTTCAGGCTGACGACGGTCACGGCCTACTTCACCGCGGCGCAGAAGCGCTGGATGCGGCCGCAGGCGTCCTCGAGGATCGCCTCGGAGGTGGCGTAGCTGATACGGAAGAAGGGCGAGAGGCCGAAAGCCGCACCGAACACCACCGCCACGCCTTCGGTCTCCAGAAGTTCGTTGGCGAAGTCCTGGTCCGAGCCGATCACCCGGCCGGAAGGTGCCTTGCGGCCGATCAGCTTCTCGCAGGACGGATAGACGTAGAAGGCGCCCTCCGGGGTCGGGCACACCAGGCCCGAGGCCTGGTTCAGCATGGAGACCACCAGGTCCCGGCGCTTCTGGAACAGGGCAGCGTTGGGCTTGATGAAGTCCTGTGGACCGCTCAGAGCCTCGACGGCGGCGTACTGCGAGACCGAGCACGGGTTGGAGGTGGACTGGCTCATGACCTTGGCCATCAGCTTGATCAGGGGCTCGGGGCCAGCCGCGTAGCCAATGCGCCAGCCGGTCATGGCGTAGGCCTTGGAGACCCCGTTCATGGTCAGGGTGCGCTCATAGAGGGCCGGCTCGACCTGGGCGAGGGTCCAGAACGGCATGTCGTCGAACATCAGGTGCTCGTACATGTCGTCGGTCAGGATCCAGACATGCGGGTGGCGCAGGAAGACCTCGGCCAGGCCCTTCAGCTCGTCCTTGGTGTAGGCGGCGCCCGAGGGGTTGGAGGGCGAGTTGAGGATCACCCAGCGGGTACGCGGCGTGATCACGGCCTCGAGTTCGGCGGGCTTCAGCTTGAAGCCGCTGGCCGCCGTGGTCGGGGCGAAGACGGGGGTCCCGCCGGCCAGGAGGACCATGTCGGGATAGCTGACCCAGTAGGGCGTCGGCACCACGACCTCGTCGCCCGGGTTCAGGGTGGCCATCATGGCGTTGAAGATGACCGGCTTGCCGCCGGGCGAGACATTCACCTGGGAGGGCTTGTAGGACAGGCCGTTCTCCCGGGCGAACTTGGCGGCGATGGCCTCCTTCAGCTCGGGGATACCGTCCACCGTGGTGTACTTGGTCTTGCCCTCACGGATGGCGCGGATCGCGGCCTCCTTGATGTTTTCGGGCGTGTCGAAGTCCGGCTCGCCGGCACCAAGGCTGATGATGTTTCGACCCTGGGCCTTCAGTTCCCGGGCCTTCTGGTCCGTGGCCATGGTGGCCGACGGCTTGACCCGGGACAGGGTGACGGATTCGAGCGACATGGGAGGCTCCCGGACAGGAGGATTAGGGCTTTGCGTGTTTAATCCGAACCGCCGCTTTCGGCAAAGGCGCTGTGTGACACTCCCCGGTCACACTCTGGCACCAGGCTGCTCCGGGCTAGGGCGTTCCGATTGCGATCGACGGCTTGCGCAGAGGCTTAAAGATAGAGCAAAATACAACCAGACGTACCTGTATCCGGAGCCACCCGATGAAGCTGAACCATTTCCTCGCCACCGCCCTTGCCGGGATCGCCCTGACTGCTGCGGGCTGCGCCTCGACGCCCAATGTCCGGGTCACCTCGGACCCCACGGCGAACTTCTCGCAGTACCGGACCTTCGGGTTCGCAAACCCGCTGGGAACGGACAGGGGCGGCTACCAGAGCTCGGTCTCCCAGCAGCTCAAGTCGTCCGCCCGGACCCAGCTTGAGGCCCGCGGCCTGAGGTATGTCGAGAGTGATCCGGACCTGGTGGTCAACTTTGGCGCTGCCCTTGACCAGAAGTACCGGGTGTCCTCCACGCCGACTCCGACCATGGGGGTCGGCTATTATGGATACCGGACCGGCATGTACTCGGCCTGGCCCATGTACCAGGACCAAACCACCATGACCCCCTACAACGAGGGCACCCTGAACATCGACATCGCCGACGCCCGCCGCCGGCAGCTGGTCTGGGAAGGCGTGGTCAGCGCGACGGTCAGCGACAAGACCCTCAGCAATATCGGGCCGGTCCTGGACACCGCCGTCGCAAACGCCTTCGCCAAGTACCCGGTGCCGGTCGGCTCCCCTGCAAAATAGGGTTCCTGAGGTTCCTAACGGGCCACCAGGCGTCCTGCGCCGGCTGTTTCGTCTGGCCAGCAATATGGATGCCCGCGCCTGGGTGAGCCTCGGCGTGTCCTTCCTGTTGTTCGGCGGGGTGGGGCTGGTCTTCATCTTCGGCGCGAGGCTCCTCGGCTTCGACAGCGAGGCCGCCCTCGAAGGCTGGTTACAGGCTGCGCACGGGCCCTGGGCCCTGCCGGCCGCAGTGGCCGCCTTTACCCTGCTGGCCTTTCTCGGCGCGCCGCAGTTCGTACTGATCGCCGCCGCCGTGGTCGCCTTCGGTCCTGTGAACGGGGCGATCTACAGCTGGGTCGGAACCCTGGTCTCCGCCCTGATTGGCTTCGCCCTGGGGCGCAGCGCCGGTGCCCGCACGCTCCAGATGTTCTCTGGGGAGAGCCTCGACCGCTTCATGGCCCTGATCGGTCGCAATGGCTTCCTGGCCAGCCTGGTGGTCCGGCTGGTGCCCTCCGCCCCCTTTATCGTCGTCAACATGGCGGCGGGGGTGACGCCGATCCGGGTGCTGGACTTTGCGGCCGGGACCGCCCTCGGCATCATCCCGAAGATCGCCCTGACGGCCTTCGCGGGGTCCTCCATCCTGCGGGTCCTGACTGGCGGCGGACCAGAAGGCCTGATTGCCCTGGGAGCGGGACTGGTGCTCTGGATGGGCCTGGGCCTGGTAGCCCGCCAGTGGCTGAGGTCGCGCGGCCCGGAGAGCGATGCAAACGGGGACGGGGCGGGCGCTCCATAGAGCCCCGTTACGCCTCCGGGCTGGCTCAAAACGGCTGGCGGCATGCAATCAAAATGACGATCCGCCCGAACTTGGCGCGC
>CAMAOY010000172.1 GCA_945859865.1 Phenylobacterium deserti | reverse complement strand
GGGTAGCCCCTGGCCGGACATCCGGCTCCTCTGTGGGGCGAGGATCGAGATCCTGCTCGAACGCATCCCCCCGGATGACCCCGCCCTGGCGAGTCTGCTCGACGCCTGGCGGGCTCGACGCCCGGTCGACTGGCTGACCGACGGCACCCAGCGGGCCTGCGGGACCCCGGAGGCTGCCGAAGACTGGCCGGGCGCCTTCCGCAGGCGTTGCGACCCCGCCCAAAGACTGGTCGTCTTCGGATCAGACCCCACGGCCCTGGCCATCGCCTGGCTGGGTGCCCAATCTGGCTTCGAGACGACGCTGGTGCGCGGGAAGGGTCCGGAGTCGGCCCCGCCGGCGCCCGGCCTGGCCTATAGCCGTGAGGTGCCCGCCGAGGCCCTGGCGGCCATCGGGGCCGACGCCTGGACAGCCATCGCCATCGCCTCGCATAACCTCGAACTGGACCGGGAGGCCCTGGCCGCCGCCCTGCCGTCCGGGGCCGGCTATGTAGGCCTTCTCGGCGCCAAGCGGCGGCTCGGGGAGAGACTGGCGCCGCTCCGCGCAGCAGGGGTCAGCGAGGACATACTGGGCCGGGTGCACGCACCCATCGGCCTCGACATCGGCGGCAAGTCGCCCTGGGCGGTCGCCGTCTCCGTGATCGGCGAGATCATGGCCGAGCGCTTCAACGGCGGCGCGCGCTAGATCCTGTTCCCACTTATCGGAACAGGATCTAGCCCCTGAGCAGGGGCAGGACCTCCACCCGGTCGCCGCTGGAGAGAGCCGGAGCGCCTGGCAGCCGGCGCAAAAGAGCGTCGGCCTCGGAGAAAATCCGCACCAGGGAAGAATCCTGGTCGGTGAAGGCCTCGACGCTCTCACCCTCCGCCCCGGTTCTCAGCCGCGCCCGCATCCAATGCTCGCGGGGGCCGTTGGCCGGCAGGGGGGCGACCAGGGGAAGGGTGCGCAGGACGGGCCCCGCCGGACGGCCCTCAAGACCTGCCACCAGGGACCGAAGGAACAGTTCGGCGCAGACAAAGGCCGAGGCGGGATTCCCGGGCAGGCCCAGGAGCGGGCGTCCGTCGGAAAGGATGCCGAAGAAGGTGGGCTTGCCCGGGCGTACCGCCACGCTCTCGACCTTCATGGACAGTCCCAGGTCGCCTGCCGCCGCCCGGACCAGGTCGTGGTCCCCCACCGAGGCGCCGCCGAGGGTGACCACCATGTCCCCGCCAGCTTGGGCGATCGCCTCGCGGACGGCCTCCCGGCGGTCGCGCACCCCGGTGACGCGTCGCACCTCGGCGCCCCAGGTCTTGAGCATGGCCTCCAGCCCCGGGGACCCGGAATCATAAATCTGCCAGGGGCCGGGCCTGGCCGGCGCCTCGACCACCTCCTCACCCGTGGACAGTATGCTGATGCGCGGCTGCCGGATCACGCCGACGCGGTCGCGTCCCGCAGAGGCGCACAGGGACAGCCGCCAGGGGTCGAGCCGAAGCCCGGAAGCCAGGAGTCGGTCGCCGGCCCGGAAGTCGCGCCCGGCATGCCGGACATTGTCGCCGACGGCGGCGGCGGGGACCTCGACCCCCTCGCCGTCCCGTCGGGCGTCTTCCTGGATGACCACAGCGTCCGCGCCCTCGGGCAGGGCCGCGCCCGTGAAGATCCGGATCGCCTGACCCGGCGAAAGGCGGCCCTCGAACCCATGACCCGCCGCACTCTCGCCGACGATGGCAAGCCGGCCCGGGGCATCGGCGGCGCGGACCGCCCATCCGTCCATGGAGGAATTGGTGAAGGGCGGCTGGTCACGGACCGCGCGGATATCTTCGGCCAGCACCCTGCCGAGGGCCTCGCCGAGCGGCAGGTCCACCGCCTCCAGGGGGCGGATTTCCGCCAGCATGGCCGCACGGGCGGCCTCGACCGTCATCAGCTTCACGGGTGGACCCAGTCTCCGGAACGCCCGCCGGACTTGGAGAGGAGGCGGACGTCCTCGATGACCATGCCCCGGTCGGCGGCCTTGAGCATGTCGTAGAGGGTCAGGCAGGCCACGCTGACCGCCGTCAGGGCCTCCATCTCCACACCGGTACGCCCGGTAGTCCGGACCCGGGCCGTTACCTTCAGCCGGCCCGCGTCGACCTCGACGGCCACCTCGGCCTTCGAGATGTCCAGGGGATGGCACATGGGGATGAGGTCGGAGGTGCGCTTGGCGGCCATGACGCCCGCGATCTCGGCGACGGCGCGGACATCGCCCTTGCGACCCTGCCCGGAGACGGCCAGGGCCAGGGTCTCGGGCGCCAGGCGGACAAAGCCCTCGGCGACAGCCTCCCTGTCCGTGGAGGGCTTGTCCGACACATCCACCATCCGGGCGCGCCCGTCGGCGTCGATGTGGGTCAGGCCAGTCACTTTTCCAGCAGCCGCGGCATGAGCTCGACCATGTTGCAGGGGCCGTGGCGGCTATCGAGTTGGGCCGCGATGACCTTGTCCCAGCCATCCCTCACCGCCCCGTTCGATCCTGGAAGGCAGAAGACGAAGACGCCGTTGACGATGCCGGCCGTCGCCCGTGACTGCAGGGTGGACAGGCCCACGGACTGGAAGCTGACCAGGTGGAAGATCACCGAGAAGCCATCAATGCGCTTGTCGAAGAGGGGTTCCACCGCCTCCGGGGTCACATCCCGCCCGGTGATGCCGGTGCCGCCTGTGCTGACCACGGCGTCGACCTTACCGGAATCGACCCAGGCTAGGATCCGGGCGCGGATTTCGTCGACATTGTCCTTCACGATGGCCTTGTCGGCCAGGAGGTGTCCGGCCCCCGTGACCCGGTCGGCCAGGACCTGCCCCGAGGTGTCGCTCTCTTCATCCCGGGTGTCTGAAACCGTCAGGACGGCGATACGCACCGGGACGAAGGGTCGGGCCGGATCGATCCGGCCTCCGGGGGTCAGGGTCATCGGGGTTGCAGAGGTCATTGGGTCTCCCATCGCGCCAGGTCGTCGTGGTCCCGGTCGGTCGGCTCGATCCACCGCGCGCCGTCCGGGCCGGTTTCCTTCTTCCAGAAGGGTGCCCGGGACTTCAAGTAGTCCATCAGGAAATCGCAGGCCTCGAAGGCGGCGCGGCGGTGGGACGCCGCCACAGCCACAAAGACAATGGCATGGCCAGGTGAGATCGGACCCGTGCGGTGCAGGATCAGGGTGTCCTGGAGCCCGAACCGCTCCCGCGCCGCGGCCTCATGGCGGGCGATCTCGCGCTCGGTGAAGCCAGGATAGGCCTCCAGCTCCAGAATGTCGGTCCGGCCGTTCTCGGCCCGGGCAAGGCCGGTGAAGCTGGCCACGGCGCCGGTCTCGGTACGGTCCCGGCAGAACTCGCCCAGGGCCTCGCCCGGGTCAAAGGGGGCCTGGACCAGTCGTATCATCGGTCAGCCCCCGCTCATCGGGGGCAGGAAGGC
>CAMAOY010000171.1 GCA_945859865.1 Phenylobacterium deserti | reverse complement strand
CCACCTCTCCGCCATGGACTGGCTCTGCAAGGGGCACATGCTGGCGGATGTCTCGGCCATCCTGGGCTCCCTCGATATCGTCTTCGGCGAGGTGGACCGGTGAGCGCGCCCGCCTGCATCACGCCCTTCGACGTCGTCGAGGCCCAGTTCACGGCCTACAACGCCCAGGACCTGGACGCCCACTGCGCGGCCTTCGCCGATGGCGTGGTGGTCGCCGACTTCAACGGCGCCGTGACGATCTCGGGCATCGATGCCTATCGCGAGAAGTACCGCCAGGTCTTCGCGGATTTCCCGCAGAACCGGGCCGAGCTGCTCAACCGCATGGTGGTGGGCCATCACGTGATTGACCACGAGCGGGTCTTCCGCGCGCCAGGGGCCGATCCCTTCGAGGTCGCCGCCATCTACACCATTTCGGACGCGCGGATCGTGCGCGTCGACTTCATCAAGTGAGGCCGGTCACGTGAGCGTCCGCAGGCTAGCCGCAAACCAGCCCGAAAGCTTTGCCTTCAGCGCCGAGAGCCTGAAGCAGGGGAAGGCGTGGATCGCCAGGTTCCCTGAGGGTCGCCAGCAGTCCGCTGTCATCCCCATGCTCTGGCTGGTCCAGAAGCAGGAGGGCTGGGTCTCCGAGCCCGCAATCCGCGTCGTGGCCGAGATCCTCGGCATGCCGGTCATCCGGGTCTACGAGGTCGCCACCTTCTACACCATGTTCATGCTCGAGCCCGTCGGCTCCCACGCCCTGGTGCAGGTCTGCGGCACAACGCCCTGCATGCTGCGGGGTGCCAACGACCTGAAGGCCGTCTGCCAGCGCCGCTTTGGCGACCGCGACCACCTGTCGCCTGACGGCAAGGTGACCTGGCAGGAGGTGGAGTGCCTTGGGGCCTGCTCCAACGCGCCCATGGCGGCCATCAACGACTATTACTACGAGGACCTGACGCCCGAGATTTTCGAGCAGATTCTCGACGAGTTCATCGCCGGCAAGCCCCGGGCGCCGGGCTCGGTCATCGGTCGCCAGGGCTCCGCACCGGAGGGTGGCTCGGCTGTTCTCCAGGACGCGAGCCTCTACGACGGCACGGCGGCCAAGGCGCTGAAGGCCCTTCCCAACGCCGAGCCGAAGACAAGCGGCGTGGCCAAGGAGGCGGCACAGTGATCGGGCAGAGTTCGGCGACCGGCGCGGGCCGGATCGGTTTGGAAGCTTAGGGGCGTATCGTGGTCGGAATTCTCGAGGACAAGGATCGCATCTTCACCAACCTCTATGGGCTCCATGACTGGGGCCTGGAGGGGGCGAAGCGCCGTGGGGCCTGGAATGGCACCCGCCTCATGCTGGAGCAGACGCCGGAATGGCTGTGCGACCAGATCAAGGCCTCGGGCCTGCGGGGCCGGGGAGGGGCGGGCTTCTCCACCGGGCTGAAGTGGACCTTCATGCCGAAGGCCGAGGGTGCGCGTCCGCACTACCTGGTGATCAATGCCGACGAGTCGGAACCGGGCACCTGCAAGGACCGTGAGATCCTTCGCAACGATCCGCATCTCCTCATTGAAGGTGCGATGATCGCCAGCTACGCCATCCGGGCCCACACCTGCTACATCTACATCCGCGGCGAGTACGTGCACGAGCGCGAGCGCCTGGAAGCCGCGATCAAGCAGGCCTACGAGGCCAAGCTGATCGGCAAGGGCAACGTCCACGGCTGGGACTTCGACGTCTTCGTAACCCATGGCGGCGGGGCCTATATCTGCGGCGACGAGACCGCCCTCATGGAGAGCCTGGAGGGCAAGAAGGGCCAGCCGCGCCTGAAGCCGCCCTTCCCGGCGGGCGCCGGCATCTATGGCTGCCCGACCACCATCAACAACGTCGAGTCCATCTCGGTGGTGGGAACCATCCTGCGCCGCGGCGCGGCCTGGTTCTCCGGCTTCGGTCGTCCGAACAATACCGGCACCAAGCTGATGGCCATCTCCGGCCACGTGAACAAGCCCTGCGTAGTTGAAGAGACCATGTCCATCCCCCTGAAGCAGCTGCTCGAGGACCATTGCGGAGGCGTCCGCGGCGGCTGGGGCAACCTCAAGGCGGTGATCCCGGGCGGGTCTTCCGTCCGCATGATCCCGGCCCATGAGGCCGAGACGGCCCTGATGGACTTTGACTCCCTGTCCGCCCTGAAGTCCGGCCTCGGCACGGCGGCGGTCATCGTCATGGACCAGTCCACCGACATCGTCCGCGCCATCGCCCGGCTGTCCTACTTCTACAAGCACGAGAGCTGCGGCCAGTGCACGCCCTGCCGCGAAGGCACGGGCTGGATGTGGCGGGTCATGGAGCGTATGGCCACCGGCGAGGCGGACATGAAGGAGATCGACATGCTCCTCGACGTCGCCAGCCAGATCGAGGGCCACACCATCTGTGGCCTCGGCGACGCCGCCGCCTGGCCGATCCAGGGCCTCTTCCGCCACTTCCGGCCCGAGGTCGAGGCGCGGATCACCAACTACCGTGCGGGCCGCCCGCACGTGCAGGGCGCCTCCCTGCAGGCCGCGGAGTGAGCTGAGCCATGCCGAAAGCCAAGGTCAACGGCGTCGAGGTCGAGTTCGAACCCGGCATGACGGTTCTGCAGGTGGCGGAGCTGGCCGGGGAGGAAATCCCGCGGTTCTGCTACCACGAGCGCCTGTCCATCGCCGGCAACTGCCGGATGTGCCTGGTTGAGGTGAAGCCCGGGCCGCCCAAGCCCCAGGCCTCCTGCGCCCTGCCGGCCGCTGACAACCAGGAGATCTTCACCAACACCCCGATGGTCAAGAAGGCCCGGGAAGGGGTGATGGAGTTCCTGCTCATCAACCACCCCCTCGACTGCCCGATCTGCGATCAGGGCGGCGAATGCGACCTCCAGGACCAGGCCGTAGGCTATGGCCGCGACGGCAGCCGCTTTGGGCTGAACAAGCGGGCCGTCGAGGAAAAGGCCATGGGCCCCCTGATCAATACGGTCATGACCCGCTGCATCCAGTGCACGCGCTGCGTACGCTTCATCAGCGAAGTCGCCGGCGTGGCTGAGATCGGTCTCATCTCGCGCGGCGAAGATGTTGAAATCACGACCTATCTGGGCAGTGCCGTGACCTCGGAGCTGTCCGGCAACGTCATCGACCTCTGCCCGGTCGGTGCCCTGACCTCCAAGCCCTACGCCTTCAACGCCCGTCCCTGGGAGCTGAACAAGACCGAGACCGTCGATGTCATGGACGCCATGTGCGCCGCCATCCGCGTCGACAGCCGGGGCCCGGCAGTTCTGCGCGTGCTTCCCCGGGTCAATGAGGACGTCAACGAGGAGTGGATCTCGGACAAGACCCGCTTTGCCGTGGACGGCCTGTCCCGCCAGCGGCTCGACAGCCCCTTCATCCGCGAAAATGGGCGGCTGCGCCCCGCGACCTGGGCCGAGGCCCT
>CAMAOY010000170.1 GCA_945859865.1 Phenylobacterium deserti | reverse complement strand
GGCGACTGGAAGATCGACCCCAACCCCCTGCTGGGCGAGGTCACCGACACTGAGACCCTGCGCCATCTCGGCGATGAGGGCGTCCTGGCCATGATCTGCGATTCCACCAATGTCTTCGTGGAGGGGCGGGCGGGGTCCGAGGCCGACGTTCGGGAAGAACTGGTCAAGGTCATCGCCGGCCAGACCGGCCGGGTCGCCGTGGCCTGCTTTGCCTCCAATGTGGCGCGTATGGAAACCGCCATCGTCGCCGGACGGAGGGCGGGGCGGAAGATCTGCCTCGTGGGCCGTTCGATGATCCGTATGGCTGCCGCTGCGCGCCATGTGGGCATGGATGTGGATTCCCAGGGCTTCATCTCCGAGGCCCAGGCCTCGCACCTACCACCCGACCAGGTCCTCCTGCTGTGCACGGGCAGCCAGGGTGAGCCAAAAGCGGCCCTCTCGCGCATCTCCGATGCCTCCCATCCCCACATCCGGCTAGGGGCGGGGGATACCGTGATCTTCTCCAGCCGGGTCATCCCCGGAAACGAGATCGCTATCCAGGACATGCAGAACCGGCTCGCCGAGCGCGGGGTCAGGCTCATCACCGACCGCGAGCACCCGGGCATCCATGTGTCCGGCCATCCCTGCAGGGACGAACTGGCCGACATGTACGCCTGGGCCCGGCCCCAGATCTCGATACCTACCCATGGCGAGCGGCGGCACCTGCTCGAGCACGCCGCCTTCGCCCGGGAGCTCCAGGTGCCTCAGACGGTGGCCCTCCGGAACGGCGACATGGTGCGCCTCGCGCCGGGCCGCGCCGAGATCATCGATGAGGTTCCTGCCGGGCGCATCTACATCGATGGCGGCTTCCTGACCCCCCAGGATGGCGAGCCCCTGCGCGAGCGGCGCCTTGCCGCATCCAGCGGAGTCCTCCACGCCGCCCTGGTCATGGACGGCCGGGGCCGCATCGCCTCTGGCCCCCAAGTCCGCGCCGTCGGCCTGCCCGGTGACCCGGAGCGACCGCTCGAGGACCTGCTGGACGACCTGGCTGACGCAGCCGAGTCCGCCGTGCGCCGTCTGGACGGCGACCAGCGTGAGAACGACGCCGAGGTGGAAGCCGCCATCTCCCGGGCCCTCAAGAAGGCCGCCCAGCGCATCTGGGGCCGCCGCCCCCTGGTCCAGACCACCCTCCTGAGGCTCTGAGGCGCAACCCGGCGACTTGCCAGCGGCTCGGCTTTCGCAGACCCTTCCGCCAAGAGCAAAAAGGGGGAGAGAGGCATGTCGGCCTACAAGGGCGTGCGCATCGCTGATTTCACGCAGGGCGTGGCCGGACCCATGGCCTGCATGCTGCTGGGCGACTTCGAAGCCGAGGTCGTCAAGGTCGAGCCGCCGGGCGGGGACCGGCTGAAGGACCATCCCGGCTATCCGGCCTGGAACCGCAACAAGCGCATCGTTACCCTCGACTTCTCGGACCCGTCGGACCTTGAAAAGGCCCGGGACCTGGCCAGGGCCGCCGACATTGCAGTCTTCGATCACCCTCCGGGGGACCTGGAGGCCCTCGGCCTGGACGCTGCGACCCTGCGGGAGGGCGCGCCCCACCTGATCCATGTCTGGATGCCGCCCTACGGCACCCGAGGCCGGTGGAGCCGCATGCCGCCCCGGCACAGCCTGCTGGCGGCGGCCTCCGGCATCGCCTTCCGGCAGGGGGCCTATGGTGACAGCCCCGTCCACATGATCCTGCCCCTGGGCTGGTATGGTCAGGCCGTGATGGGCGCCTCGGCCATGGGGGCGGCGCTCTATGAACGCGGGGCCTCGGGTCATGGCCAGGCGGTGACGGTGAGCGGCCTGCACGGTGTGTCCGAGGTCGGTGGCGTGGTGATGGTGCTGGACCAGCCCCGCCTGCCGCGCGGCGCCCCACAGGGGGCCTCGCCCAGCTATCGTCTTTACCAGTGTGGCGACGGGAACTGGTTCTTCATGGCCACCCTCTTCATGCCCTTCTACCGCAAGGCGATCGACGCCCTGGGCCTCGGTGCCCACTGGGAGGTGCTGGCCCTGGACCCCATGCTTGCCCTTGAAGTGTTGGAGGACATCTTCCGCAGCCAGCCCCGGGCGCACTGGCTGGATCTGCTGACCGGGGCCGGAGTGCCCTGTGCGCCCGTCGGCGACCGGACCGCCTGGTTCGCAGGCGAAGCGGTGCGGGATGCGGGTCTCCGGCTGGAATTCGACGATCCGGTCCGGGGCCGGCTGGCCATGCCTGGGCCGCCCGCCCGGCTCTCGGCGACCCCCGCCTCGGTCCGCTCACTTCCGGCGCCTGGCCCACTCCCCACCTGGGCACAGCCTCCGCCCCTCGCACCCGGAACCGGGGCCAGCCGGCCCCTGGAGGGTGTGCGGGTCCTCGACATGGGTTCGGTCATCGCCGGTGCCCTGGCCGGGGCCGTCCTCGCCAACCTCGGTGCCGAGGTCATCAAGATCGAGTCCCCCGACGGCGATCCCTTCCGCTCGGATGGCGGGCCCTTCCTCACCTGCAACCGTGGCAAGCGCGGGCTGGGCGTCGACTTGAAGCAGCCCGGGGCAAAGGAAATGTTCCTCGACCTCGTGCGCCAGTCCGACGTGGTGCTCGACAACTACCGCTTCGGCGTGCGCAAGCGGCTGGGCGTGGACTACGAGGCCCTGCGCCAGGTCAATCCGCGGATCATCTCCTGCTCGGTCAACGCCTACGGCGATGCCGGTCCCCGGGCACCCCTGCCGGGCTTTGATCCCTTGCTCCAGGCCGAGGGCGGCATGATGGCGGCCCAGGGCGGCGACGCCGAGCCGGTCCTTCACACCATCGCCGTCAACGACGTGGCCACGGCCGGAGTTGTCGCCTTCGGCATCATCTCGGCGCTCAACGCCCGTCGCCGGACCGGGGAGGGGCAGGAGGTCATCACCAGCCTGCTGGCCCAGAGCCTGACCTTCCAGCTGGGCGAGGTCGTGACCTGGGAGGGCCGGCCCCCGTCACCCAAGGGCGGGGTCGACTGCCTCGGGCTCAGCCCGGTCCACCGCTATTACCAATGCCAGGACGGATGGCTCGCCGTGGCCGCCGAGAGCCTCGCCGAGGCGGAGGCCTTACTGACCGTCCTGGGGACGCCGGCGGATCCCGCGGATGCCCTCTCGGAACCCCCCGAGGGGCCCCTTGCCGGGCGGCTGGCGGACATCCTGGCGGGACGCAGCCGCGACGGGGTCCTGGACGCCCTGGAGGCGGCCGGTGTTCCCTGCATCCCCTGCGTCCGCGGCTACGAGGCCTACGAGGATCCCTGGCTGGCGGAGAACGGCGTCTTCGTCGCCTGGCGGCACCCGCGCCTGGGCGAGGCGGTGGGTGTGCGCAACTATGCCGACTTCGACCGAACGCCGGGCGGCTTCCGCCATCCGGTCCCGGATGCCGGCGAGCATACCCGCGAGGTCCTTGCGGGCTTTGGCCTGACGCCGGAGCGGATCGCGACCCTGCTCGGGTCCGGCGCGGTCTTCGAGGCGGCTGCGGCCCGGAGCCACCTGAGGGACGGCGGGGCGGC
>CAMAOY010000169.1 GCA_945859865.1 Phenylobacterium deserti | reverse complement strand
CCTGCAGGGCGCGGCCCGGGAGCAGGACGCGGCGGTGATCTGCGTCACCCACGACCAGAGACTTGAAGCCTGGGCGGATCGGGTCATCCATATCGAGGATGGCCGGATCGCCGGAACCGAAGCGGAGACACCATGACAGGCCTGCTGCGCAATCCCCTGGCCTGGGCCCTCGCCCTCCTGCTGGCGGCGGGAGTCGGTTTCGCCTTCTGGCGCAGCCGCACGCCTTCAGGGCCTGCCCCTGCAGAGGCGGTCGTCGCGCCCTCGCCCTTCGCGGCGGCGGCCAATGGCAAGGTCGATGTGGAAGGCGGCATGATCCAGGTCGCCGCACGCCGGGCGGGCATCATCCGCGACGTCCTGGTGAACGAGGGCGATGCCGTGGTCCGCGGCCAGATCCTGGCCCGGCAGGAGGACGAGGAGCCACGCCTTTCGGCCAGCCGCGCCTCCGCCGCCCTCAGCGAGGCCCGGGCACAACTCGGTGCCCTTGAGGTCACCGTCTCCACGGCCCGCCGGGAGCGGGAGCGCCTTCAGGCCCTGGTCAGCTCGAACTTCGTCGCCGGGCAGAAGCTGGACCAGGCCGACGACCAGGTGCGCCAGGCCGAGGCGGACCTGGCCTCCGGGGAAGCCGCAGTGGTGACCGCCAGGGCCGCCCTGGCCCAGTCCCAATACGAACTCGAGCAGACCCTGGTCCGCGCCCCGGTCGATGGCCGGATCGCCCGGCGCTACGCCAATCCGGGTGTCGGGGCCTCGACCCTGAACGTCTCGACCCTCTTTGACCTCGAACCGCGCACCCCCCGCATCGTCCGGGCGGAGGTGACCGAAGGCGCCCTGCCCTCGGTGTCGGTGGGCCAGGCGGTGGAGATCAGTCCCGAGGCCGACCCGACGAAGCGCTATACCGGCTCCGTTGTGCGCATCTCGGCCGTCTTCGGCGCGCGCAGGCTGCAGTCCGACGATCCCTCCGAGCGGAAGGACGAACGCGTGGTCGAGGTCGTGGTCAGCGCCACAGACGCACCCCTGCTGATCGGCCAGCGGGTGCTGGTGCGGTTCCTGAAGCCAGGGCCCCGGGCCGCCGGGCCGGCTTGACGCCCGGCCGCGCCCGCCGCACAACCCGCCCCGACTTTAACTCTGGGCAGGAGCCTTCTCATGGCTGACATCCGTTTCGACGGTAAGGTTGCGATCGTCACGGGCGCGGGCGGTGGCCTCGGCCGCCAGCATGCGCTGGAACTGGCCCGGCGCGGCGCCAAGGTCGTGGTCAATGACCTCGGCGGGTCCGTCGACGGCTCGGGCGGCTCCTCGGCTGCGGCCGAGGCAGTGGTGGCCGAGATCAAGGCCTTCGGTGGTGAGGCCATCGCCAACGGCAGCTCGGTGACCGACGACGCCGGCGTCGCCCACATGGTCCAGCAGGCCATGGACACCTGGGGCCGGATCGACATCCTGGTCGCCAACGCGGGTATCCTGCGGGACAAGACCTTCTCGAAGATGGAGATCGCCGACTTCGAGGCGGTGATGAACGTCCACGTCATGGGTTCGGTGAAGCCGGCCAAGGCGGTCTGGGAGATCATGAAGGCCCAGAACTACGGGCGGATCGTGGTCACCACCTCCTCCACCGGCCTCTACGGCAACTTCGGCCAGTCGAACTATGGGGCCGCCAAGCTCGCCCTGATCGGTTTCATGAATACGCTGAAGATCGAGGGCCAGAAGAACAACATCCACGTCAACGCCATCAGCCCCGTGGCCGCCACCCGGATGACCGAGAACCTGATGCCGGCCGAGGTCCTGGCCAAGCTGAAGCCGGAGTACGTGACCCCGGCCGTGGTCTACCTGGTGTCGGACGAGGCCCCCACCGGGGTCGTCATGACTGCAGGCGCCGGTGCCTTTGCCCAGGCGCGCATCTACGAGACCGAGGGGGTCTACCTCGGTGAGGGCGGACTGTCGGTCGAGGAAGTCCGCGACAACTTCGCCCGCATCACCGACCCCACGGGCCAGCAGGCCTATGTGAACGGCGGCGAGCAGAGCGGGAAGTTCTTCCGCAAGATGCAGGGCGGCTAAGCCTCACCGATCCGGGGGCCGGCGTTTTCCCCTTGCCCGATAAGGGAGAACCCGGCCTATCTTCGCGCGCCTTGGGAATACCGGGCGCTGTGTGGGAGAAGTCCAGAGTGTCCACGGTCAACCGGTCGCCGACGAACGGTAATCTGAGCCTCCCCGCCGCCATGGCCTTTGCGGCGATCAGCCTGCCCCTCGCCGCCCTCGGACTGTCTGTCGGCGTCCAGCTTCCTCCCTACTTCGCGAGCCAGCTCGGCGTGAGCCTCGCCGTCGTCGGCAACGCCTTCTTCCTGGTGCGCGCGCTGGACATCTGGCTGGATCCGGTAATAGGCCTTCGCATGGACCGAACGCGGACCCGGTTCGGGCGGTACAAGGTCTGGATGGTGGCCGGCGCTCCAATGCTGATCGCCGCCGTCTACATGCTTTACAACGCGCCCCAGGGCGCAACGATGGTCTACCTGGTGATCTGGCTGCTGGTCATGTACCTGGGCCAGTCCATCATGGGACTTTCGCACTCGGCCTGGGCGGCGGTCCTGGCCAAGAGCTATGAACAGAGGTCCCGGATCTTCGGCGTTCTGACCGCCGTGGGCGTGATCGGCTCGCTGACAGCCCTGGCCATCCCGATCCTGCTGGAGCAGGCAGGCGTCAAGGACATCAACCCGATCCAGGCCATCGGCTGGTTCGTGATCGCCATGATCCCCATCACCCTCCTGATTGCGGTGATCCCGACCCCGGAGACCATCAGCAAGGATGATGGCGGCCACTTTACACTGCTCGACTATGCCAAGCTGTTCAGCCGAGGAAACGTCCTCCGGATTCTGGCCGCAGACCTGCTCATCACCCTGGGGCCAGGCTGGATGGCCGCCCTTTACATGTTCTTCTTCACCAACTCCCGGGGTTTCACCCCGACGGGCGCCAGCCTTCTCCTGATGGTCTACATCGTCGCAGGCTTCGTGGGCGCGCCCCTCACGGCGGCTCTTGCGAACAGGATCAGCAAGCACCGGGCCCTGATCCTGACCACCACCCTCTACTCCCTCGGCCTGATCCTGCTGCTGTTCCTGCCAAAGGGGAACTTCGCCTGGTTCGTGCCAGCCATGGCCATCGAAGGCGCCCTGGCCGCTGGATTTGGGGTCATGACCCGGGCCATCACCGCGGATATCGGTGATGAACTCCGCCTGGAGGGCGGCCGCGAGCAGATCGGCCTGCTCTACGCCCTCACCGCAGCGACCAGCAAACTGGCCGGCGCCTTCTCGATCGGCCTGACTTTCAATGTCTTGGCCTGGATCGGCTACGACGCCAAGGTCGGCGCCACGAACACACCTGGCCAGATCCTCGGCCTTGAGCTCGCCTACATCGTCGGACCCATCGTCTTCGTCATGCTCGCGGGTGCCTGCTTCATCGGCTACAAGCTCGACGCCACCGCCCACGCCGAGATCCGCCGCCAGCTGGACGAGCGGGATGGCCACACGGACGTCGTCTACGAGGAGGCCGCCGTCCTGGAAGGCCTGACCGGAGAGCCTGGCGGCCACTCCTCCGTTGACCAGCGCTAGGT
>CAMAOY010000168.1 GCA_945859865.1 Phenylobacterium deserti | reverse complement strand
CGACGGTGGCCGACCCCGGCCCGGCGGCGTCGCTCCAGGTCGCGCGTCGGCCGCGGAGGCGAAAACTCTCCTGGGTCTTGCTGCCGAAGGTCGTCGCTCCGTCGACCGTCCAGGCGACGGGCAGTCCGGCGGCGTCGAGTTCAAGGGTCTCGCGGCTTGAGGGTCCGCGACCGTTGATCTTGTAGTCGAAGGCGATGGTCTGTCGACGCGCGTCGCCGTCGACATTCAGGTAGCCGACCTTTGTCCCGTTCGCGACCACCACGAAGCGCTCGGACTCGGCGTTCGCCGCCGGCGCGCAGACCAGCAGGGATGCGCATGTCATCCCTGCCAGCAGGAAGGTACCCAGTCTCATCATCGCATCCCCCGGAACAATGGGCGGTAGGTTGCGTCAGCGTGGGTGCGCGTACAAGCCGCCGCGAGCCTGGGTCCGCGGCTTCATCAGCCTTGCCGAAGAGGGCGGCGGGATCCCCGGCACGCCGAGACCCCTCGTCAAAAGCCAAACACCCGCCTGCCCGCCGAAATCCTTGGCCGCCGAGGACCGGGGAGCAAGCCGTCCACCACCGGATTCACCGCGGACAAAACGGGCAGGGTGGTTGCGGGTGCCGCGAAATTCAGGGACACACCCTGTAGAGCCTATGCAGACCCCCTGTGTGACTCGCCCGTTTCGACATCGACCCAATCGCCTTTGCCGGGGACATTGCTGCTGTCCGCGTCGCCTGGCAGTTAAGGACCCGCACCATGAAACCCATCCTTCAAACCTGGCCGGCCGCCCTTCTCGCTGGCGCACTCGCCCTCCAGGCAGGTCCTGCACGGGCGGTGGAAGGTGGCACCGGCGGCTATCTCCTCGGCTCGCGCGACATCCTGTCGGGGATCGTGCCGCCGCCGGGCGACTACTTCTCGGGAGATCTCGTACTTCAGAAGGGGCAGGTCGAGTTCGTCGCCCTCGGGGGCATCCCGTTCTCGGACGTGTCGACGGATGTCCGCATACTGAAGCTGAACGCGACGCGCAGCTTTGACGCATCCCTCTGGGGCGGGCGTCCGATGCTGACGGTGACCTTGCCGGTCGCGAACCCTGAATTGACCTTCTCCGGCGCGCTTCTGAACGGGGCGTCCGGGTCAGTCCGCGACAGCGTGACCGGAATTGGCGACATCACCGTCACGCCGGCGGTCGGGTGGAACCAGGGCGTGCACTTCTGGCAGGTCAACGCCACGATCTACCTGCCGACCGGGTACTATGAGCCCGCGTCGGTCGACCTCGCCACGCGCTCGGTCAGCGCCGCCAGCGTCGGCAAGAACCGCGCCGCCTTCGACCCCGGCGCGGCCTACACCTATCTCAACCGCACCAACGGTCGCGAGTTCAGCGCGGCGGCGGGCGTCACACTCTCGCTTGAGAACGCGGAAACCGACTACCAGACCGCGCCCGAGGCGCACCTGGAGATCGCCGCCGCGCAGCACCTGCCCAACGGGCTGGCGTTCGGCGTGACCGCCTATGCCTATCAGCAGATCGGCGATGACAGCGGTTCGGGCGCAGACCTGCTTCGCCGCTTCGTCAAGAAGGACAGCCTCACTGCACGGGTCTACGGTGCGGGGCCAATCATCAACTACGCTACCAAGATGGGGGATGTGCCGGTCACCCTCGAGGCCAAGTACATCACCGAGTTCGGCGCCCGGAACCGGCTGGAAAGCGACAGCTTCTGGCTGTCCGTCGGCGCCAGCTTCTGAACCCCGCGTATCCCTCCGTCAGGATGATCCCCATGCCCGTCTCCCGCACCCTGACCTCTGGTCTTGTCCTCGCCGCGATGCTTCTCGGATCGACCGCGCTCGCCCAGCCGGTGAAACCGGTCAAGCCAACCAAGGCCGCCCAGCCCTTTGATCGCACCGTCACCCTGAACGACCACCAGCAGCCCGCGATCCCCCGTCCAAGGCAGGATGCCGCGGCCCAGGCCAAACTCGATGCCTTCGTTGCCCGCACCGGTCAGAGACCGAACATCGTCTGGCTCGTCGTAGACGATATGGGCTGGGGTGATCCCGGCAGCTACGGGGGCGGTAAGGCCATTGGGGCGGCCACGCCCAACATGGACAGGCTGGCCGCCGGCGGACTGCGGCTGACCTCGACCTATGCCCAGCAGACCTGTACGCCGTCGCGTTCCGCCATTCTGACCGGCCGACTGCCGGTGCGCACCGGCCTGACCCGGCCGATCCTTGCGGGGGACCGGATCACAGCCAACCCCTGGGACACTGAAGTTTCCCTGCCCACCCTGCTGAACAAGGCTGGGTACAACACGCTGCTGGTGGGCAAATGGCATATCGGCGAGAAAGAGGGGATGCGGCCTCATGACGTGGGTTTCAAGGAGTTCTACGGCTTCTACAGCGCACAGAAGGAGATCACGCAGGGGTTGGATGGCACCCGCTACCCTGACCTGGTGAACCGGCCCGGCTCCTTGGCCGCCTATGGCGACCTGGGTAACGAGATCGACCTGATGCACGGCTGGGCCGGCGGGCGTACCGAGGTCGCGGTCCCGACCCGTTCGACCAAGGACATGGCTGAGGCCGATCTCCGGCTGCGCGACTTCACGGTCGCCCGGATCGCCCAGCTGGCGGCCAAGGACGAGCCCTTCTTCATCGAACACGCCTTCATGAAGGTGCACACCGACAACTACGCTTCGGCGAAGTTCACTGGCGCAAGCGCGGCGGGCTGGCCCTACAAGGATGCGCTGGTCGAGGTGGACTCCATCATCGGTGACATTGTCGCAGCGCTGGACGCGGCCGGAGAGCTCGACAAGACCTTCATCTTCGTCACGTCGGACAACGGCCCGCAGATGGACATGTGGCCTGACAGCGGGTTTTCGCCGTTCCGCGGTGCCAAGGGCACGACCTGGGAGGGCGGCGTCCGCGTGCCGGGCATCGCCTACTGGCCTGGCATGATCGAGCCCGGGCAGGTCTCGGACGACCTCTTCGACCTGATGGACCTGTTCAACACCTCGCTGCGCCTGGCGGGCGCGACCGGGTCCCTGCCACAGGACCGCTACATCGACGGCATAGACCAGACCTCCTTCCTGCTGACCAAGGGCGGAGAGACGCTGCGTGAGCATGTTTATTTCTGGATGAACACGACGTTCATGGCGATGCGGATGCACGAACTGAAAATCCACCAGCACGTCGTCATCAACAACGGCTCGCCCTTCCTCTGGATCGACATGGCAACGGTGCAGGATGTCGGCACGGCACCGTGGCTGTTCAACCTCTACCTCAACCCCAAGGAAGACTACACGGTCGGCCACCGGATGAGCGCCTGGCTCGCCACCATGGGTGGGGAGATGCGCCAGCACGGGGCGACCTTCGTGAAATACCCGCCCAAGAACATCGGGCTCTAGCGCGCCGTCAGGCCTGCGGGCCGGCGGCGACGGCTTCATGCGGGTCCATACCGCTGGGACGAGGGAGACCATCGTCATCGACTTCCGCTCGGTCGCGCCGGCGGCGGCGAGGCTGGACATGTTCGTCGCCGGCAAGGGCGAGGAGATGCCTCAGGCCTCACGCGGCTGCCGGGCTTCAATCCGACGCCTGACGAGGCCTTCGTCTTCAGTTGGGCCCGGGACGCATGACCGAAAGTGTCGCCGGCCAGCGCTTAGTCCATCATGATCGACAAGGGCCTGTTCCTGGGCGCCGCCGATCCGCGCCGTCCTGGCGCTCTGGCGGTGGCACCTTGAGGGCTTCC
>CAMAOY010000167.1 GCA_945859865.1 Phenylobacterium deserti | reverse complement strand
GCCGCGGGGCGGGGCCGGTCCTGGGCACGGCGCCAGCCAGGGGAGTCGTAGGTGGACCCGAAGGCCGGGGTCTCGTCCCATCGGCTGGCCGTCGCCTGCATGCCCGGGCCGCCGCTGAAATAGCCGGTCTCGGAGACCGCCTCGACGTGGGCCTCGGGCAGTTCATCGACGAAGCGGCTGGGCAGCTGGCTCGTCCAGCGGCCATAGACCAGGCGGTTGGCGGCGAAGGAAATCCTAGCCGACTTGCGGGCCCGGGTCAGGCCGACATAGGCCAGGCGTCGCTCCTCCTCGAGCCCCTTCTCGCCGGTCTCGTCCAGGCTGCGCTGGGAGGGGAAGACCCCTTCCTCCCAGCCGGGCAGGAAGACCACGGGAAACTCCAGCCCCTTGGCCGAGTGCAGGGTCATGATCTGGACGGCGTCGGCCTGGGGTCCGCGGTCCATGTCCATGACCAGGGAGACGTGCTCCAGATAGGCCTGGAGGGTGTCGAAGGCGTCCATGGACTGGACCAGTTCCTTCAGGTTCTCCAGCCGGGTCTGGGCGGTGGGGGTGCGGTCGGCCCGCAGGGCGTCGGTATAGCCGCTCTCCTCGAGAATGGCCTCGGTCACCCGGGCGTGGTGGGTGTCCCGGGACAGGGCTGTCCAGCGGTCGAGATCGCGCAGGAAGTTGGCCAGGGAGGTGCGGGTGCGGGCCGGCAGCTCGTCGGTGACGGCGGCCTCCCGGGCGGCGGTCAGGGCCGAGACGCCCGAGGCCCGGGCGATCTGGAACAGCTTCTGGACCGAGGCCTCGCCTATGCCCCGGCGCGGGGTGTTGATGATGCGCTCGAAGGCCAGGTCGTCGTCCGGCGACTGCACGAGGCGCAGGTAGGCGTGGGCGTCGCGGATCTCGGCGCGCTCGAAGAACCGCGGCCCGCCCACCACCGTGTAGGGGATGGACATCAGGACGAAGCGCTCCTCGAAGGCGCGCATCTGGAAGGAGGCCCGGACCAGTATGGCCATGTCCCGGTAGACGAGGGGCTCCTCGTCGCGTTCGCCCCGGCGGGCGCGCTCGATCTCCTCGGCCACCAGCCGGCTTTCGGCCTCGCCGTCCCAGACGCCGCGCACCAGGACCTTGGCCCCGCCCTCGGCCTCGGTCCAAAGGGTCTTGCCCAGCCGGCCCCGGTTGGCCGCAATCAGGCCCGAGGCCGCGCCCAGGATGTGGGCCGTGGAGCGGTAGTTGCGCTCCAGCCGGACGACCTTGGCGCCCGGGAAGTCCTTTTCGAAACGCAGGATGTTGTCCACCTCGGCGCCCCGCCAGCCATAGATCGACTGGTCGTCGTCGCCCACGCAGCAGACATTGCCCCGGGACTGGCCCAACAGGCGCAGCCAGAGATACTGGGCGACGTTGGTGTCCTGGTACTCGTCGACGAGGATGTAGCGGAAGCGGCGGTGGTACTCCTCCAGGATGTCAGGCCGGGCCTGGAGCAGGGTCAGGTTGTGCAGGAGGAGGTCGCCGAAGTCGCAGGCGTTCAGCACCCTCAGGCGCTCCTGGTAGGCCCGGTAGAGGTCCTGGACCTTGTTGCCGGCAAAGCCTGCGCCCTCCCCGGAGGGCAGCTTTTCAGGCGTCCAGCCGCGGTTCTTCCAGTTGTCGATGAGGCCGGCCAGGGCCTTGGGCGTCCACCGCTTCACGTCGATGTTGGCGGCCTCCATCACCTGCTTGATCAGGCGCTCCTGGTCGTCGGTGTCGAGGATGGTGAAGGTGGACTTCAGGCCCACGATCTCGGCGTGCCGGCGCAGGATCTGGGCGGCGATGGAGTGGAAGGTGCCCAGCCAGCGCAGGCCCTCGGCCTCGGGACCAAGGATGGTGGCGAGGCGCTCGCGCATCTCCCGCGCGGCCTTGTTGGTGAAGGTGACCGCCAGGATCTCCCAGGGCCGGGCCCGGCCGGTGGCGAGGATGTGGGCCAGGCGCGTGGTCAGCACCCGGGTCTTGCCGGTGCCGGCGCCGGCCAGCACCAGGACAGCTCCGTCGAGGGCCTCCACGGCCTCGCGCTGTTCGGCGTTGAGTCCCTTGAGGTAGTCCGCCTCGCTGGCGCGCAGCCCTGCGCTGGCCCTCTCGCTGAGGGTCAGGGGCCGGTCTTCCCCGCCGTCATGTGATTCCGTCTCCGACATGGGAACAGATGTAGCACGCGCCGCACGGGGGATTCAGCCCTTCGCCTGCAGGGCGGCGACGCGGCAGGCTGAGGCGAGGGGCCGGTTTCCGCGACCGGCGTCGATCTCGGCGACGAGGGCGGAGAGGCGCAGGCCCCGGGCCGCGGCCATGGCCTCCAGCGCTGTCCAGAATTCAGGCTCCATCGCCAGGGAGGTGGCGTGGCCCGCAAGGTTGAGGGAGCGTTTCCGAAGAGTCATGTGAAGTCAGGAATACATCATGCGGGCGCCGTGCGGCAGACCCTTGAATCCAGACCCCCGGGGCGCTAATTCTACTCAAACTAAGCAATGTTTAGTGGACTCCATGACCGCCAGTGTACTGACAGCTGACACACCCATCCCCGCCCCCCGCCGAGAGTGGGGCGCGGCGCTCCGCGCCCTGCGCCGCCTGCTGCGCGACAAGGAGGACACCCGCCAGGTCTTCGAGATCATGCAGGCCCTGTCTGGGGACTCCATGGGCCAGAACTACCGCAAGCTCTGCTCCACCCCCCGGGGCGGCCGGATCGCCTACGAGCGCGTCGAGTTCGCCCGCAGGCTCATGGATGACGCCTGGCTGGACAGCCTCCCCGAGGGCTCGGTGGGCGCGGCCTACCGGACCTTCATCCGCAGCCAGGAGCTGTCGGCGGAGGGCCTTGCCGAGGTCAGCCGCGAGATGGGCAGCCATATCGACATCCCGCATCCGGTGGCCTGGATGGCCCGCCGGACCCGGGACGTCCATGACCTTTGGCACATACTGACGGGCTATGGACGCGATGCACTGGGCGAGGCCTGCCTTGTGGCCTTTTCCTACCCGCAGACCCGCAGCCTCGGCTGGGCCCTGATCGCCATGGGGGCGGTTTCGCGCACCCGCGGCGGCCGCTATCCCTACGCCCGGGCCATCTGGCAGGGCTACCAGCGCGGGAAGGCTGCCAAGTGGCTGCTGGGCGAGGACTACGAGGCCCTGCTCGCCGAACCCCTGGACGCCGCTCGCCGTCGCCTGGGCATCACCCCGCCGACGGTCTACGATTCCATCCCGCCCGAAGCCCGGGACATCGTCCCGGCGGTCTGACTGGGGCAGTACCCTCACAGCCAAAGCCCCGCCCTCTTGGGGAGATGGACAGCTGAAGCGCCGTTGACCCCCTCACCGGGCTTTGCCCGGAGCTCCCCCTGATGGGGAGCATTTGAGAGGGCGTAAATCCTCCACCACTTCGGGGGCGTGCCGGGTTAGGGCTTCAGGCGCTTATCATCCAGGCTTCGGGCGGCCCGGGCGGCCTCGGATTTCGCCTGGGCCTTTTCAGCCTTGGTGCGCCCGAAGGCCACACGGTTCTCGGCGGCGAGGGCGGTCGCCGCGTCGCGGGCCCGGGCCTTGCGAGCCTTGTTCAGGCTGACGACGGTCACGGCCTACTTCACCGCGGCGCAGAAGCGCTGGATGCGGCCGCAGGCGTCCTCGAGGATCGCCTCGGAGGTGGCGTAGCTGATGCGGAAGAAGGGCGAGAGGCCAAAGGCCGCGCCGAACACCACGGCCACGCCTTCGGTCTCCAGAAGTTCGTTGGCGAAGTCCTGGTCCGAGCCGATCACCCGGCCGGAAGGTGCCTTGCGGCCGATCAGCTTCTCGCAGGACGGATAGACGTAGAAGGCGCC
>CAMAOY010000166.1 GCA_945859865.1 Phenylobacterium deserti | reverse complement strand
CTTTTCAGGTGCCATTCCTCGTCGGAGAGGTGGCTGAGTGGTCGAAAGCACCGCACTCGAAATGCGGCGTACCTTTACCGGTACCGTGGGTTCGAATCCCACCCTCTCCGCCATGAGCCCCTCGCCACAACTCTCTCTGAGGCTGCAGCGCCACCGCTCGCCGGTCCGGAACGAACCGCAGGCGAGCCCCCAGCCACCAGTAGGATGAATTCAGACGCTTCAAGTCCGGCAGCCTGCTGACTGCCCTATCGGTCTAAGGTCCGCTTCCAGGCCCGGGTCCAAACGGGGAGAAAGACTCCTAGCGGACTTTCCTGGGAGCCCGTCCGGGGGTCTGGTCCTGGGGCTTAGCGGCCAGCGCGGGCTGCAGGTTCAATTCCAGTGCGGCCTCACGCGCGTTTCGACGGAATGCGCGCCCGTTCTCGTTTTCTCTGTATCGAACAGGATTGGATCGGATGCGAAACATGCCGCAAAACGAGAACAGCCTGAACGCGGCCATCGCCCTGACCCGTTTCGGGATGGGAGCGCGGCCCGGAGAGATAGACCGCGTCGCCGCCAATCCCCGCGAGTGGCTGGAGGCCCAGGTGCGAGCTTCCGGCGCTGCGGTGCCGAGGGGCGAGTTTCCGTCGTCCACCGACCAGGTGCAGGCCCTCCTTGCCTATCGCCAGGACGTCCCGGATCGCCCCACGAGCCGGCGGGAAGCCGGGGCCGGCCCGGAGGCCGCGATGAACACGCCCACGGCGGTGGAGGGCAACCGCCCGACAGACCCCGCCGGTCAAGCCGCCTTCGATGCGCGCCGGGACAGTCGCCAGGCCTTGACCCGTGTCGCCGCCGAAGCCTTCCTGGCGCGGGCACAGCTGGCCACCACGACGCCCGACGGGTTCGCCGAGCGCTGGGCCCTGTTCTGGGCGAACCACTTCACGGCATCGGCGACCAAGTTCCAGTCGGCGATCTTCGTGGACGCCTACGAACGCGAGGCGATCCGGCCTCATGTTTTCGGCCGGTTCGAGACCCTGGCGCTGGCCGCCGAACAGCATCCGGCCATGCTGCTGTATCTTGATCAGGCTCAGTCGGTGGGACCCAATAGCATTGCGGGCAAGCGACGAAACGTCGGTCTGAACGAGAACCTGGCCCGCGAGATCATGGAACTGCACACCGTCGGCTCAGATGCTGGCTACAGCCAGGCCGACGTGACTGAGTTCGCGCGTGCCCTGACCGGCTGGTCGATCCCGGCCGAGAGGGACGGCGGCGCCGGAGGGGGACGCGGCGGCGGGCGCAGGGGCCGGGCCATGGCCCAGGCGCTCGCGGGCGAAACGGGCCGGAACGGCTTCGTCTATCGCCCTGTGGTGCATGAGCCCGGTGAGCGACGGGTCCTGGGCCGTCGCTATGCCGACAGCGGACGGCAACAGGGTGAGACCGTCCTGAAGGACCTCGCCAATCGGCCCGAGACCGCTCGGAGACTGGCCCGGAAGATCGCCGCGCATTTCGTGGCGGACGTGCCGCCTGCGGCACTTGTCGTTGCGCTTGAGAGAGCCTGGACGACGTCGGGCGGCGACCTGTCCGTCGTGGCGCGCGCCCTGATCGCCGCGCCCGAGGCCTGGGAGCCCGCCCCCGCCAAGATCAAGACACCCTATGAGTTCATCGTCTCGGCGCATCGCGCGTTCGGCACGGAGCCCCGGCAGGTGCAGGCGCTGCGACAGGCCATGCTCGCCATGGGTCAGCCGCCACAGAGCGCCCCTTCGCCGGAAGGCTGGCCAGATACGGCCGCCGACTGGGCCGGGCCCGACGCCCTGGTCAAACGGCTGGACTGGTCGCGCGCCACGGCCAGTATGGCGCAGGCCGCCGACCCGAATGCCACCGCCGCCGCCGCCCTGGGATCCCGGCTGGGCGATCGCACCCGCCAGGCCGTGTCCCGCGCGGAGAGCCGAGCCGAGGCCTTCACCCTGTTCCTCATGTCGCCGGAGTTTCAGCGCCGATGACCCGTTCCCTCGATCTCACCCGTCGCTTCCTGCTGGGGGCCTCTGCCGCCGGGGTCAGTCTGGCCTTCGCCGGACAGACCGGAGCCCAGAGCGCCGCCGGGCCCCGGAACAAGCTGGTCGTCGTCATCGCTCGAGGGGCCATGGACGGCCTGTCCGTGATCGTGCCCCACGACGACGCCAATTACCGCCCCCTGCGCGGCGCGCTGGCGATCGAGGACAGCCTTCCAGTGTCCGACGGCTTCGGTCTGCATCCCTCCCTGGCAGGGCTGCACGCCCTCCATGGACAGGGCCAGATGCGGTTCGCCGCGGCTGTCGCCATCCCGGTTCGGGTTCGTTCGCATTTCGATGCACAGGATGTCCTTGAGAACGGCGGCGAGGGTCTTAGGCAGCAGACCGACGGCTGGCTAAACCGGGCGCTGGCTGCGACTGGCGGATTGAAGGGTCTGTCGATCGGGGCGCAGACACCCCTGATCCTGAGAGGGTCAACGGCGACTTCCAGTTGGGCGCCCGGCGGGAAGACAGGGTCTGAGGGCCGTATCGCGTCTCTGCTGCAGGACCTCTATGTGGAGGATCGCCTGCTGGCCGAGAACCTGGCGGCGGGCTTGCAGACGGAGGCCCAGGCCATGGCGATGGGCGGCGATGCCCGCCTGGCCCGGAACGACGTCGCCGGCCTGGGTCAGGCGGTCGCCCGGTTGATGGCGGGACCTGACGGGGCGGACCTGGTCGCCCTGTCGGTCGATGGCTGGGATACCCACGCCCGGCAGGTCAGCCAGTTGCAGGCGCGCCTGACAGGGCTGGATCAAGTGGTTTCGGGCTTGCGCACCGGCCTCGGCAAAGATTGGAGCCAGACGGTCGTGGTCATTGCCACCGAGTTCGGCCGCACGGCCCGCGCCAACGGCACCGGCGGTACGGACCACGGTACCGGGTCGGCCCTGCTGATGGCCGGTGGCGCCCTGAAGCCGGGCGGCATGATCGGCGATTGGCCCACCCTCAACGAAAACCGGCTGTTCGAAGCCCGCGATCTGGCACCGACAGCTGACGTGCGGTCGGTGTTTAAAGCGGTCCTGCGCGACCACCTGGGCGTCAGTCGAGCTGCCCTCGACAACAGTGTCTTCCCTGCAAGCGCAAGCCAAGCGCCCTCGCAGGAGGGTCTCTTCTGAGACCTGCAGGGCCCGCTTACGGGTGTTCATCTGGCACCCTGTGTCAGGTCTATCCGGTCGCGGCCGGGCTAAGGTCGGTTCCGGTTCATTCTAGGCCGCCCGTTGGCGCTCGGGTTTAGCCCCCGATCCGGGTCGAGCCGTTCACTCGTGCTCGCCGTCCGGCCGGCGCCCAGCACCGTTGAACAAGGACGGCTTGACCTTCGCAGCCGTGTAGGTCGCGACAGTAATACCCGCCGCGCCGATCAATACAGCATGGCCAATGATATTAGCAAAAGCCGTCGTGTAACTGCCGATCGCAATTGAGAAGCTTATCGCCCACATGAAGCCCAGGGCTTGAAAAATATAATGCCTGAGAGACACGTCTTTGATGTGCCGGAGTGGGCTTTTGCTGTGATCAAAGATGAAATTCCATCCGTCCACTAACAATTTTATCATGGCCGCGCCTTCGTGATCAGCAGTCTGTCGCAGGCGGTCATACAAGATTTACAAGACGTGAAAAAGTGAATTTGAGCGAACCCTTTGCGACGAAGGGTGACGAAGTTCCATCAGGTCGCTGAGCCTCATCGTGTATCTCGGCGACCGATTGTTTGCGCGTGTGGACCCCGACGCGGTCTGGCCGATCCCACCCGGCCAAAGCGTCCCCCGACCGACTGACGGATCCGCGCAA
>CAMAOY010000165.1 GCA_945859865.1 Phenylobacterium deserti | reverse complement strand
GCGTCAAAGCGCCGCGAGAGGGCGCGGTTGAAGATCACGATGGCCTCGCAGGGTGGCATGCCGGACTTGGCGCCTCCCAGGACCAGGAGGTCCACCCCCATGGGGCCGATCCGCCGGACATCGAAGCCTGCGGCGGCGGCGTTGGCCAGTCGGGCACCGTCCAGGTGGACGCCGAGCCCGGCGGTCCTGGCCTGGGCGCAGAGGGCCTCGAGGTCGGCTCCCGGATAGACCGCCCCGTACTCCGTGGCCTGGGTCAGGGACAGGGCGGCGGCGGGCTGTCGGTGCGAGACCTCGGGCTCCGCCAGGGCCGCCTCAAGCCTCGCCGGGTCGATCCGGCCCGAGGCCCCGTCGAGCCCCGTCAGCCCGACGCCGTGTCCGAACAGGCCCGGCGCGCCGGTTTCATCCGTCAGAACATGGGCGTGGCGGTGGGCCAGAACGGACTCAAAGGGGCGCGCCAGAGCCGCGAGGCAGATGGCGTTGGCCGCCGTGCCCGAGGCGACAAAGCGAACCTCGGCGTCGGAGTCCAGGAGGGCGCGGACGGCGTCCGCGGCCGCCGCAGTGACCGGGTCGGACCCGTAGCCGGGCGTGAAGCCCGCCCCATTGGCCTGGACAAGGGCCTCCATCGCCTCCGGCGCGGCGGGCGCCGTGTTGTCCGAGGCGAAGTCGTAGCGTGCCATGGCTGGCCTCAGCCCGCCTCGCGGGCCCAGGCCCGGACGTCGTCCACGTAGAGGTCGGGCTCCTCCATGGCGGCGAAATGTCCGCCCCGGGGCATCTCGCTCCACCGGACGATGTTGTAGGCCCGCTCGGCCCAGCTGCGTGGCGGGGCAGAATAGAGGGGCTCGCCCGGGAAGTTGGCGAAGGCCGTCGGGGTCTCGCACTTTTCGCCTGGCTTGAAGGCGACGCCACCTTCCTCGATCAGGCCGCGATAGTACCAGGCTCCGGTCGTGAAGCTGCCGGTCATCACGTAGATCATGATGTTGGTCAGTAGCTGGTCCCGGGAATAGGCCTGGTCCAGGGTCTTCACCGACAGGTCCGACCAGTCGTGGAAACGCTCGGCGATCCAGGCCGCCTGGCCCACGGGATTGCCCGCCGCCATCCAGGCGATGGACTGGGGCTTGGACGACTGCAGGCGGAAATAGGCGCCCATCAGTTCCATCATCTGCCCCTGGCGGGTGATCCAGGCGATCTCGGCCTCCGAGGTCGGACCGCCGTTGGGCCGGAAGCCGATCATGTTGAGGTGGATGGCCCGGGCGCTGTCGCCATGGTTGCGACCCAGCCAGGAGGTGACGAGGCCGCCCCAGTCGCCGCCCTGGGCGAGATAGGTGCGATAGCCCAGGACCTCGGTCATCAGCTGGTTGAACAGTGCCGCCGTGGCCTTCTGCCCGATGGGCCGCGCCGGCTTTGAAGAGAATCCGAAGCCAGGCAGGGAGGGGATGACCAGGTCAAAGGCGTCCGCCGGGTCCCCACCGAAGCGGCTGGGGAAGGCGAGCTTCTCGATGGTGCCCCAGAACTCGAAGTGCGAGCCCGGCCATCCGTGGGTGATGAGCAGGGGCCGCTTGCCCCCCGCTTCCCCCACCACATGCAGGTAGTGCAGGTCAAAGTCCCCGACCTTGGCCGTGAACTGCGGGAACCGGTTCAGGTCGGCGACCGCCGCCCGCCAGTCGAAGCCGTCCGCCCAGTAGGCGCAGAGGGATTTCAGCCAGGCGCCGTCGCAGCCATAGGCCCAACCGTCCTCGACCGCCGGGATGATGGGCCAGGGATAGGCGCGCACCTGAGCGAGGACGGCCTCGACATCGGGCTCGCTCCAGCGGACTTCAAAGGGCGTGGGCATGGCGCGTCTCCGGCAAGCTTGGCGGTGGCGCATCTCCACCGCCTGCCGGCGGCGAGGTCAAGGGGCGGCGTGGGCGATGGCGCTGCGGCTGGCCAGACGGTGCAGGCGCCGGCCCTCCTCCGGCGAGATCTGTCCCATCAGGACGAGCCCCGCGAAACCGTAGACGCTGGCCCAGAAGACGTGGCCCTGGTCTTCGGCATCCCCGGTGATCAGGCCGGCGTCGATCAGGCCCTGCACATGCCGCACCTGACAGTCCCGGGCGCGCCGCCCCGCCGCCAGCAGGCCCTCGGAGGGGGGTGCCTTCATGTCCTTGAGGTCGAACATCAGGGCGTAGGCCCTGGGGTTGTTCAAGGCGAAATCCAGATAGGCCTCTCCGACGGCGATCGACTTTTCTGCGGGGTCGCCATGCGCCTCAAAGGCCGCCTCCAGGGCATCGGCGAAACGGTCGTAGGCGCTCGTCCGGACCGCGTCGATAATCTCGTCCTTGTCCCGGAAATAGCGGTAGGGCGTCATCGGGCTGACCCCCAGGGCGGCCGCCAGCTGGCGCATGGTCACCGCCTCGATGCCATGCTCAGCGAACTGGTCCTCCGCCGCCGCACAGAGGCGGGCGCGGAAATCAGCGACGTCGGTTTCCGACAGTATGCGCGGCATGCGGTCTCCAGGCCCGTGCGTCGCCGGACTTGCGTCCCGACGCCGGAAGGTCCACCACTTTACAACGTAATCTGGCTGAGGCGAGACCCCGATGAGCGAGAAGACCCGCGGCAATCCCTACCTGAACGGAAACTTCGCCCCGCTCCGGTCCGAGGACGACTTTGAACTTGAGGTGGTTGGCGAGATCCCGGCGGGCCTTGAAGGCACGCTCTACCGCACAGGTCCCAATCCCCAGTTCGATCCCCTGGATCCGCACTACCACTGGTTCACCGGCGACGGCATGGTCCACGCCTTCCGGATCGACGGCGGCAAGGTGACCTATCGCAACCGTTATGTCCGCACCCCGAAGTGGGAACTTGAGCATGAGCACGGCCGGGCCCTGTTCGGCGGCTTCAACCCCATGCTGAGCGACCCCGTCACCGCGGGGAAGGACAGCGGCGTCGCCAACACCAACATCCTCTGCCATGCTGGCCGTCTTCTGGCCCTGGAAGAGGGGCATATGCCCTTCGAGCTAGACCGCGATACCCTCGAGTCCCGGGGCTATGCGGCTGAATATGCCGGACGGGTCACCGCCCACCCCAAGCTGGATCCGAAGACCGGCGAGATGGTCTGGTTCGGCTATGGCGTCGGCCCGCACCCCTTCTCCACCACCATGAGCTACGGCGTGACGGACGCCTCCGGCAAGGTCGTGCGCCGCACCGACTTCGAGGCCCCGTACTCGGCCATGGTCCATGACTTCCTGGTGACTGAGAACTACGTCCTCTTCCCGGTCATGCCCCTCACTGGCAGCCTGGAACGGGCTATCAAGGGACTGCCGGGCTATGCCTGGGAGCCAGAGAAGCCGTCCTATGTCGGCCTCATGAAGCGTGGCGACGATGTCTCGGCCATCCGCTGGTTCACCACCAAGCCGGGCTATGTCTTCCATCCGATGAACGCCCGTGAGGAGGGCGACCGGATCATCGCTGAGGTCTGCCTCTACGATGCCGCACCCCTTTTCCCCCTGGCCGACGGCCGGCCCGGCTCACGCAGCGGCGCCCGCCTGACCCGCTGGGAGTTCGACCTGACCGGTGCCACCGACCAGGTGAAGGAGACGGCGATCGACGACCTCGATTCCGAGTTCCCGAGGCTCGACGAGCGGTTCACCGGCCTAGCCTACCGCCACGGCTACTACACCGCCGACACGACGGGCGCGAAGTCGGTGAAGATGAACGCCATCGCTCACATCGACCTTGCCACGGGCGTCCGGAAGGTCTGCAACTTCGAGCCGGGCGACCAGGTCTCGGAGCCGGTCTTCGCCCCCCGTTCCGCGACCGCAGCGGAAGGTGA
>CAMAOY010000164.1 GCA_945859865.1 Phenylobacterium deserti | reverse complement strand
CTGGCCAACGCCGCCGCCGCAGGCTTCGATGTCCGGCGGATCGGCCCCATGGGGGTGGACCTCCTGGTCCTGGGAGGCGCCAAGTCCGGCATGCCACCCTGCGAGGCCATCGTGATCTTCAACCGCGCCCTCTCGCGGCGCTTTGACGCCCGCCTCAAGCAGTCGGGGCAGCTGGCCTCAAAGGGCCGGTTCCTCGCCGCCCCCTTCCTGGGGATGCTGGCAGACGGCGCCTGGGCCCGCAGGGCGGCCCACGCCAACGCCATGGCGGCGCGGCTGGCGGCTGCCTGCCCCTTCCCCCTCGCCCACCCGGTCGAGGCCAACGGGGTCTTCGTGCACATGGACGACGACCGACTCGAGGCCCTCAGGTCAGAGGGCTGGTTCGTCTACCGGTTCCTGGACGGGACTGTGCGCTTCATGTGCTCGTGGGCAACCACGACGGAGGCGGTGGACGAGATCGCCGCCGCCCTCCGCCGGATCGCCTGAGGCTCAGACCACGAAGCGGGCCAGGCGTCCGCGGATGATGGCCTCGGCCTCGGTGACGATGCGCGAGATCAGCTCGGCACAGGTCGGGATGTCGTGGATCAGGCCCTGGACCTGCCCCGCCGACCAGATGCCGTGGTTGGGATCGCCGGTTTCGTAGACCACCCGGCCGCGGGTCCCGGCCACCAACTCGCGTACATCCTCGAACTTGGCGCCCGAGCGCTCCAGCTCCACCACCTGGCGGCTGATGTCGTTGCGCGCCACCCGCGAGGTGTTGTGCATGGTGCGGAAGATGAGGTCCGTGGCGCGTTCATCATTCTCGACGATCTGGCGCTTCACGTTCTCGTGGATCGGGCTTTCCTTCGTGCACATGAAGCGGGTGCCCATGTTGACCCCTTCAGCACCCAGGGCCAGGGCGGCGACCAGGCCGCGAGCGTCGCCAAAGCCGCCCGAGGCGATCATCGGCACCTTCACCTTGTCGGCGGCGGCGGGGATGAGGATCAATCCGGGGACATCATCCTCACCCGGGTGGCCGGCGCACTCGAAGCCGTCGATGGAGATGGCGTCGACGCCCATCCGCTCGGCGGACAGGGCGTGACGGACGCTGGTGCACTTGTGGACGACGATGACGCCGTTGGCCTTGAAGTCGTCGACGTGTTCCTGGGGCTTGTTGCCGGCGGTCTCGACGACCTTGACCCCGCTCTCGATGATCGCCTTGCGGTACTCGGCGTAGGGCGGCGGGTTGATTGCCGGCAGGATGGTGAGGTTCACGCCGAAGGGCTTGTCCGTCAGCTTGCGGCAGCGTTCGATCTCGGCGCGCAGGGCGTCGGGGGTGGGCTGGGTCAGGGCGGTGATGAAGCCCAGGCCGCCGGCGTTGGCCACGGCCGCGACGAGCTCGGCCCGGCCGACCCACTGCATGCCGCCCTGAACGACAGGGTGCTCTACACCGACAAGCTCGGTGAAACGTGTCTTGATCGCCATGATGTCCTCCCCTTGGCGTCCTAGCTTTCGCCATCTCAGCGCACAATGAACCGCCAGACCCAGGGTCAGGCAAGGGGCAATCGGTCCTACTTCAGGCCGCTCCGGCCAATGGCGTAGAAGCGCTCGGCCCTCTGCTTCAGCAACCGCTCCGCGCTCTTGCCCTCCAGGGAGTCGAGCTCCCTCTCGAGGGCGTCACCGACGATCTGGAGGGCCGCCGCCGGATCGGCGTGGGCGCCACCGGGCGGCTCGGGCACGATCCGGTCAACGATTTTCATCTTCAGCAGGTCGGCGGCGGTGATCTTCATCGCCTTCGCCGCCTCCTCGGCGGTGCGCGCGCCCCGCCAGAGGATGGAGTTAGCCCCCTCGGGAGGGATGACCGAATAGATGGCATGCTCGAGGATCAACACCCGGTTGCCGCAGGCGATGCCCAGGGCACCGCCTGAGCCGCCTTCGCCCGTGACGATGGCGACCATGGGCACCTTCAGCATCAGGCACTTCTCCGTGGACCGGGCGATGGCCTCGGCGACGCCGCGTTCCTCGGACCCCAGGCCCGGATAGGCGGCCGGGGTGTCGACGAAGCTGATGACCGGCAGGTTGAAACGCTCGGCCAGCTCCATCAGGCGGACGGCCTTGCGATAGCCCTCGGGCCGGGCATAGCCAAAATTGTGCTTAACGCGGGTGACGGTGTCGCGGCCCTTCTCATGGCCGATGACCAGGACGGGCCGGCCGCGGAACTGGCCGATACCGCCCATGATCGCCTGGTCGTCGGCGAACTTCCGGTCACCCTTCATCTCGACGAACTCGTCGATAAGTCCGGCGCAGTAGTCCACGAAATGGGGGCGCCCGGGATGCCGGGCGACCTGGGTCTTCTGCCAGGCGTCGAGGTTGGCGTAGGCGTCCTTGCGCATCTGCCTTGCGCGGTCGCGCAGGGCGTCGATCTCGGGGTTCATGTCATCCGTGCCGGCGGTCTCCGCCAGGCGGGACAGCTCGTCAATCTTGGCCTCGAGGTCGGCAATCGGGCGCTCGAACTCAAGATAGTGAACAGCCATGCAGCGGAAATCCCGTCCTGTTACGATGGGGCGAACCTAGTGGGTGGACCGGTTCAGGAAAAGCCGGATTCGCGCCGGTCCTTCCGGGTCGCCGAAAGCGGGTGGGCGTCGGAAACCACTTCCCTCAGCCGCTCGCTGGCGACGTGGGTGTAGATCTGGGTGGTGGCGATGTCCGCATGGCCGAGCAGGGTCTGGACCACCCTGAGGTCCGCGCCGCCTTCGAGCAGGTGCGTGGCGAAGGCGTGCCTCAGGACATGGGGCGAGACCCGCTCGGGATCGATGCCCGCCGTGACCGCGGCCTCGCCCAGCAGCTGGGCGAAGCGTCGCGGGGTCAGGCGGCCGCCCCTTCCGCCGGACGGGAAGAGCCAGGGATTGGCCACATCGCCCCGGGGCAGGGTTCGGGCCCTGACCTCAAGCCAGGCCCGGACGGCGGCGCGGGCGGCGGTATTCAGGGGGGCGAGCCGCTCCTTTCTACCCTTGCCCAGGACCATCAGGAACTCGGGGTCCCGGGCCAGGGCGGCAAGGGTCAGGCTGGTGAGCTCGGACACTCGAAGGCCGCCAGCATAGGCCAGCTCGATCATGCAGGCGAGGCGCAGGCCCTTCACCTCGTCCCGGGCGCCCGCGGCAGTGATCAGGGCAGCGGCCTCCTGGCGGCTCAGCACCCTGGGCAGGGGGCGGCCGCGCCGGGGCGCATCAACCCGTCGGGAGGGATCATCCGCACGCCAGCCCTCGCCCAGTACGAATCGATAGAATTGGCGCAACGCCGCCCGCCGCCGGGAGGCCGTCGCCGGGGACAGGCCCCGCCGGCCGAGTTCGGCGAAATAGGCCTCGACATCCGGGGCCTGGGCCGAGGCCAGGGTCAGGCCCCGAGAGGCCAGGAAGCCGCCCGCATCCGCCAGGTCCCGGCCATAGGCCCGCAGGGTATTGGCCGCCGCCGCCCGCTCGACGGACATCATCTCCAGAAAGGCCTCCGCCCAGCCCTCGCCGTTCATGATCCCCACCCGAGGGCCAACGCCCCACCCGATCGTGACTGAACCTAACGCCGGGTCGGACCATTTGCATCGTAAAGTGGCGCGGCCCCGCCGGTTGGTGTAGGTGGGAAGTCGCCAATGGATCCTTCTGAACCCCTGCGCGCCCGGACCATCACCCTTGTGGGGCTGATGGGTTCGGGCAAGTCCAGCGTCGGCAAGCGCCTCGCAAACGCCCTCGACCTGCCCTTCCGCGACGCGGATGATGAGGTGGAGACGGCCGCTGGGCGCTCGATTCCCGAAATCTTCGAGCAGCTGGGAGAGCCCGCCTTCCGGGATGGCGAGAG
>CAMAOY010000163.1 GCA_945859865.1 Phenylobacterium deserti | reverse complement strand
TCCGGGGTCACGCTCCGGAAGAAGCAGGTGCGCGCACCCACGTGGCAGGCGCCGCCGTCGCCCTGCGGCCGGACCCTCAGGAGGACGGCGTCCTGGTCGCAGTCGATCCGCAACTCTTCCACCACCTGGACCTGGCCGGAGGTCTCGCCCTTCTTCCAGAGGGCCTGGCGGGCGCGGCTGAAATAGACGGCCTCGCCCGAGGCCAGGGTGGCGCGCAGGGCCTCGGCGTTCATCCAGGCCAGCATCAGCACCTCGCCGGTGTCGGCGTGCTGGGCGATGGCGGCGATCAGGCCGTCGGGACCGAAGCGAGGGGCCAGGACGTCCCCAGTCTCCAGCGCCGCCACCGACGGGGCCGCCGGGAAATCGACGGTCATGGCGGCTCCTATTGGCGATTGACGAAGTCCAGGAAGCGCTGGCGCAGGGAATCGTCGGTCTTGAACACCCCGGTGAACTGGGTGGTGAGGGTCGTGACGTGCCGGTGGTGCAGGCCACGGGTGGTCATGCACTGGTGGGCGGCGTCGATGAGCACGGCCACGCCGGCCGGGCGCAGGCTGTCGTGGATGGCGTTGGCGATCTGCTGGGTCAGGGTCTCCTGGTTCTGGAGACGACGGGCGAAGATGGTCACCACCTTGGCCAGCTTGGAGATCCCCACGACCCGGTTGGTCGGCATGTAGGCCACATAGGCCTTGCCCAGGAAGGGTGCCATGTGGTGCTCGCAGTGGCTCTCCACCTCGATGCCCCGCAGCATGACGATGTCGTCATAGCCCTGGACGTCCTCGAAGGTCTTGGACAGCTCCTTGGCGGGGTCCTGGAGGTAGCCCTCGAACCAGTCCTGGTAGGCGTCGATGACCCGCTTGGGGGTGTCGAGCACGCCCTCCCGGCGGGGGTCGTCGCCGGCCCAGGCGATGAGGGTGCGGACGGCCTCCATGGCCTCCTCGCGAGTCGGACGACGCAGGGGCTCCAGCCCGACGGGCACGGCGGCGGCATTCGTGTCGGCGGGAGCGGCCATGGCGTCCTTCCTCTGGTCCCGGCGCGGCGACGTCGGGGAGGTTCCCAAAGTCCTTGGCCCGCCGGAGGGCCAGACTGTATACGGGAGCCGCCCCGCCGGGGGCAACCTCGCGCCGCATTCCACCAGGTCCAACCCGTCCCATGCCCCTTTCGCTCTACGACACCCAGGCCCGCGCCAAGCGGCCCTTCGTCCCCGCCGATCCGGACCGGGTGACGATGTATGTCTGCGGGCCGACGGTCTACAACTTCGCCCACATCGGCAACGCCCGGCCGGTGGTGGTGTTCGACGTCCTGTTCCGCCTTCTGCGTCAGGCCTTCGGTGAGGCCGCCGTCCTCTACGCCGCCAACGTCACGGACGTGGACGACAAGATCAACCGGAAGGCCGCCGAAGAAGGCGTGTCCATCGACGTCATCACCGACCGCTACCTGGCCGCCTACAACGCCGACATGGCCGAGCTGGGCGCCCTGCGGCCGACCTTCCAGCCCCGGGCAACGCGGACCATGGACGCCATCATCGCCCTGATCGGCCGGCTGGTGGACAATGGCTCGGCCTACGCTGGTCAGGGGCATGTCCTGTTCGACACCCAGGCCTGCGCGGACTACGGGGCCCTGTCGGGCCATCCGATGGACGAGATGATCGCCGGTGCCCGGGTCGAGGTCGCCCCCTACAAGCGCCACCCTGCCGATTTCGTGCTCTGGAAGCCCTCCAAGGCCAGCGAGCCGGTATGGGACAGCCCCTTCGGCCCCGGCCGGCCGGGCTGGCACATCGAGTGTACGGCCATGATCGAGCAGTCCCTCGGCCTGCCCATCGACATCCACGGCGGCGGCATCGACCTTTTGTTCCCGCACCACGAGAACGAGCGGGCGCAGGGGCTCTGTGCCCATGGCCCCGGACCGGACGGCGAGCGCACCTACGCCCGCTACTGGATGCACAATGGCTTCCTGAACTTCGGCGAGGAGAAGATGTCGAAGAGCCTGGGCAATGTCGCCCTGGTGAACGACCTGGTGAAGTCCGCCCCCGGCGAGGCCCTGCGCTGGGCCCTGCTGGTCGGCCATTACCGCGCGCCGCTGGAGTGGACGGGGGAGCTGATCGCCCAGTCGGTCAAGGCCCTCGACCGCCTCTACGGCGCCCTGCGTCGATCGGCGGCGGTGGAGGCGGCCGACACCGGCCCGGACGCGGCCTTCCTGGCCGCCCTCGAGGACGACCTGAACACCCCTGCGGCCATGGCCGAGCTGTTTGGACTGGCGACAGCCCTGGAGACAGCGACGGGCCCTGGGCGGCCCGGGGCCAAGGGGCGCCTGCTGGCCTCGGCCCGGCTGATGGGCTTTCTCTTTGGAGATCCCGAAGACTGGTTCCAGGGCGGCGCAGATGACGCCTTCAGGTCCCAGATCGACGACCTTATCGCCAGCCGCACCGAAGCCCGCGCCAACCGGGACTGGCCCGCCGCCGACCGTATCCGCGACGAACTGGCCGCCCTGAACGTCGAGGTCATGGACAGTGCGTCCGGCGCGACCTGGAGACTGAAGGAGAGGACCTGATGGCGATCCGCCCGCCGCCCATGTTCGGGATGAAATCCCGCGGCCCCAGGCCGTCGGCCGGCGGTGCCGCGCCCCTGAAGGTCGAGCACCGGATCGGCGCCCAGGTCCCCCCGGAAATCCTCTGGGAGCTGCTGAGCGACGTAGACGGCTGGAGCGCCTGGAACCCTCTCTATCCCAAGTCCCGGGGCGAGATCCGGATCGGTGCCCCGCTGGAGCTGACCGAGGCCCTGCCGGGCCGCACGACCCGGGAGGCCAGGCCCGTGGTGCTGGAATGGGTGCCCCTCGAACAGATCCACTGGCGGGACAGCCGGTCGGATGGCTGGGTCAAGAGTGTCCGCTTCATCGAGGTCGATATCGTCAGCGCCACCGGCTGCATCGTCTCGAATGGCGAAATCTTCACCGGACTGCTGGCCAAGCGGCATCTCAAGGCCAACCGGACGGCCCACCTGGAGGGATTCCGCGCTATGAACCAAGCCCTGATCGACCATGCGGGTCGGCTTTGGGCGGATCGGGGCGGGGCCCCGTCCGACGCGCCATGATCGACGACATCTACTCTGCGAAGGTACTGGCCCTGGCCGCCAACCTTCCACACCTGGGCCGGCTCGAGGCGCCCGACGGCTCGGCGGAGAAGAGCTCGCGGCTCTGTGGAAGCCGGGTGACGGTGGACGTCGGCCTGGACGCATCGGGCCGGATCGACCGTTTCGCCCAGGAGGTGAAGGCCTGCGCCCTGGGACAGGCCTCAGCCGCCATCCTCGGCGCCGGGGCGATCGGCGCCAGCCGGGAAGACCTTGAGTTGGCGACCGGCGCCTTCCGCTCTATGCTGAAATCGGGCGGTCCTGCGCCCACAGGACGCTTTTCGGATCTCGCCATGCTCGCCCCGGTCAAGGACTACCCCGCCCGGCACGCCTCGACCCTGCTGGCCTTCGAGGCCGCGCTCGAGGCCGTCCGCAGGGGCCGGGCCCGAACTAGCCCCGCCGGCGCGGCTTGATCCCGCAGACTCCGCGGGATAAGCGCAGGCGAAATTCGCAAGCCTGCGAGCCGGCATGACCTTCTACGAACGCTGCGTCAGGGGCGCCCACCGCGCCTACAAACTGACGCTCTCGCCCCTGATCGGGCGCCAATGCCGGTTTCTTCCGACCTGTTCGGACTACGCCGCAGACGCCCTGATCACGCATGGTCCCTGGAAAGGCGCCGGACTGGCCGCCAGCCGACTGTGTCGATGTAATCCTTGGGGCGGAATGGGCTACGACCCCGTTCCGCCCCGGATCCCCGCGCCGATCGCTGCTGGCGACGCCGGGGGGCTCCGAAACGGACAGACCAAGCCATGATCGAACTCATCTTCCCCGACGGCTCCAAGCGGGCCTTCGACAAGGG
>CAMAOY010000162.1 GCA_945859865.1 Phenylobacterium deserti | reverse complement strand
TCGACAGTTCTGCTTCTGGTTCTTGTCGTCATCCAGGCCGTGGCGGGTGTCCGCTCAAAGGGCCTTCAGGTCATGGCGGATGCCCGGGACGGGCTCAGCCCGCCGGAAGGCTTCCACGCCCGGGCGCTCCGCGTCGTGGACAACCATCGTGAGGGCCTGATGATCTTCGCGCCCCTGATCCTGGTGGCCACGTCCACAGGGGCCCTGGGGGCGACGACGGCCCTTGGTGCCAAGCTGTTCTTCTATTCGCGGGCAGCGCATGCGGTTGTCTATCTGCTGGGCCTTCCCAAGATCCGCCCCCTGTTGTGGGCGGTCGGGATGGTCGGGACCCTGATGGTTCTTGGCGCGGTCCTCGGAGTGGCCTGAAGCTGCGCTTGACCCTCCGGGGCGGGAGCGGACCGGCGGTCGCCGCCGGTCCGCGACGCGTCTTTCCTAGACCAGAGCGTCCTTGAGCGCCTTGGCAGGCTTGAACTTCAGGGCCTTGGAGGCGGCGATCTCGATGGTCGCACCGGTCGAGGGATTGCGGCCCGTCCGGGCGGGCTTGGACTGCACGGCGAACTTGCCGAAGCCGGGCACCGAAACTTCGTCGCCCTTGCCAGCGGCGTCGCGGATGGCGGCGAAGGTGGCTTCGATGGCGGCCTTGGCCTGGGCCTTGGTCAGCTTGGAGTCGGTCGCGGCGACAGCGTCGACCAGGTCGGAAATGTTCATGGAAATCCTTTCAAGCAGGGAATCGCTTGCGAAGACCCTGCCAAGCCCACCGCCCGATGTCACGTGCGTGTAATGCCAGAATGGGCTAAAGAGCTCGCGTTTCGCGGTCCAGAACGCCCAAAACCTTGACTGACACCCCCTCCCACCGCTTCTCCGTCGCCCCGATGATGGACTGGACCGACCGGCATTGCCGGTCCTTCCACCGGGTGCTGACGCGTCGCGCCCTCCTGTATTCCGAGATGGTCACCAGCGCGGCTGTCCTGCATGGCGACCGCGAGCGGCTGCTGGGCTTCGATGCGGGCGAGCATCCTGTCGCCCTCCAGCTGGGGGGCAGCGATCCGGTGGAGCTGGCGGCGGCGGCGCGGATCGGCGAGGACTTTGGCTATCGGGAGATCAACCTGAACGTGGGCTGCCCTTCGGACCGGGTGCAGTCGGGCCGCTTCGGGGCCTGCCTCATGCTGGAGCCTGGCCTGGTGGCCGAGTGCATGGCTGCCATCGGGCAGGTTGTGCAGGTTCCGGCGACGGTGAAGTGCCGGATCGGCGTGGATGACCAGGACCCGGAGGCCAGCCTCTTCGCCCTGGTGGACGCCTGCGCGGGCGCCGGGGTCGACACCTTTATCGTCCACGCGCGCAAGGCGATCCTGAAGGGCCTGTCGCCCAAGGAGAACCGCGACATCCCGCCCCTCAACTACGACCTGGTCCGACGGCTCAAGCTGGATCGGCCTGGCCTGACGATCGTGCTCAACGGCGGGATTGGCGGCCTGGACGCGGCGGAGGCCCTGCTGGCCGACTTCGACGGGGTCATGCTGGGCCGGGCGGCCTATCACGACCCGGGCCTGTTGGGGGAGGTGGACGCCCGGATCTTCTGCGAGGCCGCCGTCGTTACGCCAGAAGCGGCGGTGGAAGCCTACCTGCCCTATGTGGAGGCGCGCCTTGCCGAGGGCGTGCCCCTGGCCGCCATGACCCGGCACATGCTGGGCCTGTTCCAGGGACGGCGCGGAGCCCGGGCCTGGCGGCGGATCCTGACGGTGGAGTCGGTGCGGCCCGGCGCGGACGCCGGGGTCATCATCAGGGCGCTTGCCGAGGTGGCGGGCTCAGGGGTGCAGGCGCAGGGTCTCGCGGTTGGCATCGAAGCCTGACAGCCGGCTGAGATAGCTCATCCCCAGCAGGGAGGCGTCGGTATCCCGGTCGAGGACCAGGGCGTCCACATTGCGGACCTCGGCCCCGTCGACGGCCACCGAGCCCAGAGTGATGCGGGCCGCCCGGGCCTCTCCGGACGCGGTTGCCACCTTCAGGCCATAGGTCAGGGCGGCGGGGTCGATCCCCACCCTCCGGGCGTCTGCGGCCGTCAGGGAGACGGCGGTGGCGCCGGTATCCACCAGCATGCGTACGATCTGGCCATTGATCCGGGCCTGGGCCCAGTAATGCCCATCCGGCCCTATGGAGATGGCGGCGTGCGCAGCAGCAGCGGGGCGGGAATCCGGCAGGCGGACGAAGGAGGCGCGAACCACAGGCGCCAGGACCATCACCGCCTGTCCGGCGGCGACCGCGGCGACGGCGGCGACCAGGGCCATGACGGCCTTCCTCTGCATGTCCTGCGACCTTCCGGATCCGGTTCCAACGGATCGCAAGCTAGTCGCGGATGGTTAGCCGGAGGTGAACGCGGCCGGGCGCCCGGCAGCCTTAGAGCTGGCCGAAGCGGATCTCGTCGCTCCCGGAGGGCAGGTCGATGGTCATGCCGTCCTTCGCCAGCCGCCAGTCGAGGGGCCCGCCGTCATCCATGCCCCGGGTGAAGGCCTCCGGCGTAAAGATGGGCAGGCCCGCCTGGGTCAGGTGGTAGAGGACCAGGCGCTTGGCACCGGCCGCCCTGGCGAGGTCTGCGGCCTCAACAGGGGTGGCATGGTAGCTCAGGGTGTCGGCCATCATCGAGCTGGTCCGGGCGTTCCCCATGCCCTTCAGGGCCTGGGAGAGCTGGCGTGTCATGGCCTCGTTCTGCGCCTCATGCAGCATGACGTCGACGCCCTTCGAGGCTTCGGCGAAGGCGGGCCACCTCATTGTGTCGCCACTGATCGAGACGGAACGGCCCCGGTAATTGAACCGGTAGCCGAAGGCCGGGCTCACGGGGTCATGCGACACCCGTATGGCGGTCACGGTCAGGTCTCCGTCGCGCCAGGCCGTCGTGGCGGGGGCGCCCGCCGGGATGCGGATGACCCGGGGCTCGATCAGGCCGGCGGCGATGGGGAAGCGGAAACCGTCGCGCTCATGGTGGGCGCGCCGGAAGAGGTGGTCGTTCTCGTAGGCCTGGTTGAACCCTCGCGCAACTTTGTCGACCCCCGACGGTCCGACAAGCGCCAGGGGCCGCTCGCGGCCCTGGACCCAGCTCTGCATGTTGAATTCGCCAAGGTCGCCGATGTGGTCTGAGTGCAGATGGCTGAGGAAGACCGCCCGCGCCGAGGCCACGGGAAGCCGCCAGGACATCATGTTCTCAGTGGACTCCGGGCCGACATCCACGAGGTAGAGACCGCCGCCGGCCAGTATGGCCACGCAGGGCTTGGCCCGGTCGCGGACGGGCAGGGGCCCCGAGGTGCCCACCAGCACGATCCGCATCCCGTCGGTCCCGGCCGTCTGGGCCGCCGCTGGCGCGGCGGCGAGGGCCGCGAGCGCCGCCATGAGATTTCGCCTGTTCATCATGGGTGCATTCCTGGACTTGGTGTTGGGGTCAGCCCGCTCTCTCACGAGAACATGGCCAGCTTCTCGGGCCGGATCAGGCTGCGGCGGGACGGAAGCTCCTCCATGACGGCGTCGCGCGCCTCAGGCGTCATCTTCGACCAGCCCGCCACCTCGTTCAGGCGGCGGTAGCAGCCCATGCAGAGCCCGCTCTCGCCGTCGACGATGCAGACATTTATGCAAGGGGTACGCATGGAGGGCGAGGGGCGGTCCTGATCGCTCATGCCTGTCTTCCGCCTCCCGCTTTCCGAATTTCATAATGCGTCGGGACCGGCCCGCGCTACAAGCCCCGGATGCTGGCGCTTGCCCTCCTCCTGCTCGCCGCTGCGGGCGCCCGGGACCCCGGACAGGGTCGGGCGTCGGTGGATTGCCGGGTGCTCGCGGACGGGCGCGTGAAGGACTGCCGCCTGGTCTCGGAAGACCCAACCGGTGCCAATGTGGGGTCCTTCGCCCTCCAGCTTGCCCGCAACACCCGGGTTGCGCCCGATGACCGGCGGATCCGCTC
>CAMAOY010000161.1 GCA_945859865.1 Phenylobacterium deserti | reverse complement strand
CTCCATGGCGGGCTCCCGGTCCTTGTGGTTTCCACCCCTTCCATTAGCGAGGGCGCGCGCGCAGCGTCCACCGCTATTCCGGCGGGCGGGGGAAGGGTAAGGAGCCCCATGCTCGACCGCGCCGGCCTTCTCGCCCTCTTCGACCAGCTGGGGATGGCGCACGCCACCCTGGACCATCCGGCGGTCTTCCGGGTGGGCGAGGGCGGGGCGATCAAGGCGAAGATCCCCGGCGCCCACACCAAGAACCTGTTCCTGAAGGACGCCCGGGGCGACCTCTGGCTGGTCTGCGCCAAGGACGACACGGCCATCGACCTGAAGCGCCTGCACACGGTGATCGGCTCGGCCCGCCTGTCCTTCGGCCCACCGGAGCTGATGGCCGAGACCCTGGGGGTGACGCCGGGCTCGGTGACCCTGTTCGCCCTGGCCAATGATCCCCTGCACCGGGTGCGGCTGGTCCTGGACCTGGCCCTTGCCGAGGCGCTAGAGGTCAGCTTCCATCCGCTCGAGAACACCGCCACCACCACGGTGGACCAGGAGGGGCTGAGGGCCTTCCTTGACCACCTGGGCCGCGAGCCTTTGGTGGTGGATTTCCCACGACTGGCCCTTTGTTCGCTACCGGTGCGTTGAAGCCGAGGCCCGGAAGGTCCATCTTGCAGCCTCAAGTCCAGCATGGAGAGCCCCATGGCGCTGATCGGTGTGAACTCGGGCCCCCCGGCGGGCGCGACGCCAGCAGGTCTGATCAAGGACGGGACGGACGCCGGCTTCATGGCTGACGTGATCGAGGCCTCGCGGGAGACGCCGGTCATCGTCGACTTCTGGGCGCCCTGGTGCGGCCCCTGCAAGCAGTTGGGCCCGGCCATAGAGCGTGCCGTCACCGCCGCCCGGGGCAAGGTGAAGCTGGTGAAGATCGATATCGACCAGCATCCCCAGTTCGCCGGGCAGCTGCGCGTCCAGTCCATTCCCGCCGTCTTCGCCTTCGTGGACGGCCGGCCCGTGGACGGCTTCACGGGTGCCTTGCCGGAGAGCGAGATCAAGGCCTTCGTCGAACGCCTGGCCGCCCAGGCCCCCGCCAACGCTGGCGACGAGCTAATCACCGTTGGCCGCGAGGCCCTGGAGGGCGGCGACCTCAACACCGCGGCCCAGGCCTTCGCCCGGGCGCTGCAGGCCGACCCCCAGGATATCCGCGCCCTGGGCGGCATGGCCCGGGTCTATCTCGACGGGGGCGACCTGGAGCGTGCCGCCGAGATCGTCGCCATGGTGCCGGAAGGTGCCAAGGACCCGGGGCTGGAAAGCGTCCGCGCGGCCCTGGCCCTGGCCGAGGCCGCCCCTGCCGAGACCGCCGCCTTCGAGGCGCGCCTGGCCACCGATGCCGCCGACCACGAGGCCCGCTTCGAGCTGGCCCGGGCCCTGGCGGGTACGGGCCGGCTGGAGGCCGCCGCCGATCACCTCCTGCAGATCCTCGCCGCCGACCGCGACTGGAACGAGGGCGCGGCCCGCACCCAGCTCCTGACCGTCTTCGAGGCCGCGGGCGGGGCCTCCGACCTGGCGCGCCAGGGCCGGCGGCGCCTGTCCGCCATCCTGTTCTCCTAGCCATGGCGCGCCGGGCCCTTCCCATCGACCTGCCGAAGACCCTGCCGGTATTCCCGCTGGACGGGGCCCTGCTGCTGCCCGGCGCCGAGCTGCCCCTGCGCATCTTCGAGCCGCGCTACCTGAACATGCTGGACGACGTCATGGGCGAGGCCCGGATGATCGGCATGATCCAGACGTCCGGAGGCGGCCCGGCCCGGCCTGGCCTGGCCCGCATCGGCTGCGCCGGCCGGGTGACCCGTTTCCGGGAGGGCACCGAGGGCGACTACCTGATCACCCTGACCGGGGTTTGTCGGTTCCGGATCGCCGAGGAGCTGGCCCGGCCGACCCCCTACCGCCAGGTCCGGGCCGATTTCGGCCCCTTCTCAGAGGACCTGACCCCCGGGCGCCGGACCGGCGGCGAACGCACGCGCCTGGCCCGGGCCCTGAAGACCTATCTCAACCGGCGCGAGATGGACGTGGACGACCAGGCCCTGGACGCGGCCCCGCTTGACGAGCTGGTCGCGGGACTGGCCATGAACCTGCCCTTCTCCCCCGCCGAGAAGCAGGCCCTCCTGGAGGCACCCGACCGATCCGACCGGCAGGACGTCCTGACCGCCCTCCTGGAGATTGATTCCCTGTCGGACGACGACGGCCCGCCGGTAACCCTGCAATAGGACGTGAAATGACCGATTCTGCGCCGGACACGCCGCTTCCGCCCCTCGACGCCGGGCTCGACCCCCGCCTTCTTGAGATCCTGGTCTGCCCGGTGACCCGCGGGCCGCTGGAATATGACCGGGCCGCCGGCGAGTTGATCAGCCGTAAGGCCAGCCTGGCCTATCCGGTCCGGGATGGCGTTCCGATCATGCTGGCCGAGGAAGCCCGGGAGCTCTGAGGGCCTGTCAGGGCGCTTCGCCGCGCAGCAGACGGGGCAGGTCGCCGACGGCGCCGCCGGCTTCCTGCATGAAAAAGCGCCGGGCGGGGCCGATCCGGTTGACTGCCGACAGGCCCGCACCGCGGACCGCCCTCAGCAGGGGATTGTCGTTGGAGAAGAGGCGCACGAAGGCGTCTGCCGCCACGGCCAGTCCGATATTATCGACGCTGCGCCAGCGGGCGTAGCGGTCGAGCACGACCTCCGAGCCGATGTCCTCGCCCAGGCGCGCGGCCTCCGCCAGAACCTGGGCCAGGGCGGCGGCGTCTTTCAGGCCCAGGTTCAGGCCCTGGCCGGCGACCGGGTGAACCCCGTGGGCAGCGTCACCGAGCAGGGCAGCCCGGGGGGCAGTGATCCGCTCGGGCAGGTGCAGGGACAGGGGATAGGTGAAGACCGGCCCGTCCAGGCGGGCGCCGCCGAGGAGGTCGCCGAACCGGCGCTGGAGGTGGGCGTGGAACACCTCCGCCTGCGCCGACTGCAGGGCCTCGGCCCGGGCAGGGGACTCGGTCCAGACTAGGCTTGCCCTCTGGTCGGTCAAGGGCAGGATGGCGAAGGGCCCTGAGGGCAGGAAGTATTCATGGGCCACGCCGCCATGCGGCCGATCGAGGCGCACCGTCGCGACAACCCCGGCCTGTCGATAGGTCCAGCCCGTGCTGCGAATTCCCGCCCCAGCGGCAACGGCGGAGGCCCGGCCATCTGCGCCGATGACAAGAGTTGCGGCCAGGACCCGGCCGTCCTCCAGGCGCATAGAGGCCGCGCCCGGGCTGAAATCGACCCCGATGACGCGCGCTGGTGCCAGCACCTCTATGCCTTCCCGCCGTACCGCAGCGGCCAGGGCCGCCCGGATCTGCCGGTTCTCGATCATATAGCCCAGGGCCTCGCCCTCGGACCGGTCAGCGATCTCGGCGGCGTCGAAGCGGAGGAAGGCCGAGCCCGGCCGACCCGCCGAGGCGCCGGGCGTCCGGCCGTCCGTGACAAGGATTTCACCAATCCGCTCGGCGTAGGGCTCCAGGTCGCCTGCGAGACCGAGGGCCCGCCATTGGCGGAAGCTGGAATAGGCGATGGCCGAGGCCCGGCCGTCGAAGTCAGGTGCCACCCGGGCCTCGAAGGGCTGGGCATCCACCAGGAGGGGCTTCAGGCCGCCCCGGGCCAGGCCCAGGGCGAGGGTCGCGCCGGCCATGCCGGCCCCGGAGATGATCACGTCTGCGTCCATGCCGCGATATGCCGCCGCTGGAGCCCTCGCGTCCAGCCCCCCCCCTCGTGCCGCACCCAGAGCTGTGCAGAGTTTAGGGTCTTCAGGGATTCGTGGACGTTGCGGTCCACTCGGAGTTGTGCCGCGCAGCGTTGCGGCCCAAGGTGGAGGCAGGGGAGACGGGAAGCTCCCGGTTACGGTGGAAGTGGGGGGAAGTGATGGGCAGCAGGCGTCCACGGCGACCGGGAAGTCGTGTCGCGGTCCGGTTGGCGTCCGGAGGGTGTCTCTGATGCC
>CAMAOY010000160.1 GCA_945859865.1 Phenylobacterium deserti | reverse complement strand
GTCCGTGCCCATGACCCGCACGGTAGTCACCGTCCAGGTGAAGACCGGGGCGGGGCTGACGCCGGTCAGCCGCACCCTCTACGGCACGCGGTTCGGCCAGGTCGTCGAGAACGCCGGGCCGCCGTCCACGCCCTGGACCGCAGAGCGGGCCTACGCCATCCGCGACGCCGGCCCCGGACTGCGGGCGACCGACCAGTACCTGGAGATGTACCAGGCCCGCAGCGTCCGCCAACTGGCCGCCTCGCTGGCGAAGTTCCAGGCCGCGGGGTTCAACACCACAGCGGTGGATGCCTCGGGTGAAGCCTATTACGGCGATGTGGGTGCCCTGCCCTATGTGACCGATGCCAAGGCGGAGGCCTGCTCGGTCTCGGAGATGGCCAAGACTCTGTGGCGCACCCAGCGGCTGCCCGTCCTCGACGGTTCGCGCGCCGCCTGCGAGTGGGAGTCCGACCCGCGCGCCGTGACGCCGGGGGTCTTTCCGCCGCAGTCCCTGCCGCAGCTCTTCCGCTCGGACTACACCAGCAACTCCAACGACAGCTACTGGCTCACCAATCCCAAGGCACCGCTGACCGGCTATCCGCGCATTCTCGGAGAGGAGGCTACGGCCCGGTCGCTCCGCACGCGCCTCAGCCTGAAGCAGATCGACGACCGGGTGGCCGGACGCGACGGCCTGGACGGCGCCAAGTTCGACCTGGCCAGCGTCGAAGGGGTGCTGTTCGGCAATCGCAACCTTGGCGCGGAGATCACCCGCGACCCCCTGGTCGGCCTTTGCCGGACGGCGGCGGCGGGACCGCATCCCGACCTCGCCGACGCCTGCCGGGCCCTCGAAGCCTGGGACCTGAAGGTCAACCTCGACAGCCGCGGCGCGCACATCTTCCGGCTGTTCGCGGAGAAGGGCGGCCTGGTGTTCAAGGTCCCCTTCGATCCGGTCGATCCGGTGAACACCCCGAACACCCTGGATGTCGATAATCCCCGGGTGCTCGCCGCCCTGGTGGACTCGGTAAAGCAGCTGCGGGGGCTGGGCATCCCCATGGACGCGACCCTGGGCCAGGTGCAGACCGAACCCCGCGCCGGCGGCGAGCGGATCCCGATCCACGGGGGGCCGGGTCCCGAAGGGATCTTCAACGTCATCACCCCCGTCGACCTGAAGCCCGGCCTCGGCTGGACGAAGATCCGCCACGGCTCGAGCTGGATCATGGCGGTGGAGTTCACCGACAAGGGCCCCGTCAGCCAGGGCGTCCTCAGCTATTCCCAGTCCACCAACCCGGACTCGCCGCACGCCGCCGACCAGACCCGCCTCTATTCGCAAAAGGGCTGGGACGACCTGCGGTTCACCGAGGCGGCGGTGCGCCGGGATGCAGTGTCACGGGTGGTGCTGCGGGGGCGGTGAGGCCGGGCGCGGGAAGAGAGGGTCGCCTAGGTGTGAGCTCTCAATAGGTTGTCCATCCGACCCGGACTGCGGGCCTACGCCAAACCCAGGAAATTCTCCCGGACGAAGGCGATCCGGCCCTTGAGGCTCTCGGCGTGCTCCCGGGTCGGCGCGACCGGGATCGGATAGCTCTCGGAAAGGTCGCGCCCCGCCAACACCGCGTCCGCCCAGTCCTGCGCGATGGCGCAGTAGAGCGCCAGGGCCCTGGCCGGCGTCGGGGCGTCATCGGTCTCGAAGTGCATTGACGGCATGTCGCCGACAACGACCCAGCGTTCGGCGTCCTCAGGTCGTCCGCCCGGCGCAAACCGCATCAGGAAGAGGCCGAGGATCGGCGCCAAGGCGAAGGCCAGCACAAGTTCAGACACCGGCGGATCCCAACGCCACCCCCTGACGAAGCTCCAGGCTTCGTCCGCCAGCGCCGCCAGGCGCCCACGCTCGTCCTCGCCTTCATAGTCGACGTCCTTCCCCACCGGGAAGGCCGAGGTGTCGATGCGTGCGCTCATGAGGATCGGCCCGGTTTATGAATGGCCTATATGATGATGGGATCGCCCGGTTTCCAACGGGGATTGAAGGCCTTCTGCTGCTGCTCGAGCCGTTTCTGGCGATCTGCCTCGCTTGGTAACCCCATCATGTCGCTTACTAAGTTGTCGAAGGTGTCTGTCCGGATGCGCCCCGACAACACACCAGTGATGTTGGACAGGATGCCCAACGGGCCAAGACTTGAAGCAACCCGGCCGCCAAAGGTGCGGGCAATAGCGGCGCGCCGCGCCCATCGCGCGTAGTCGCCATTCGCCATGTGTTCCGAGACGTGACTGTCCGGATGCACGGGACGAATGTTGTCCAAGGTATTCTTGCCGCCATCCGCGACCGCACGATCATGCGCGACATCGTAGTTGCGACCAGTCTCGGTCTTTGGCCAGGGACCAACTTTCTTCTCGTATTCCTTACGCAACCGGCGGTTGGCAGGATTACCGATTTCGAAGAGCCACCCCCCGTCGTCCGGCCCAGCGCTCGAAGTATCGAGGAAAACGTCCTCCTCCGATGTCGGAGTCCGCTGGCCCTCTGGAGGCAGCAAGCGCTCGACACGTAGCGGGTTTGACCTTTCAGGAACACTTCCAAGGTCAGCGATGACACCTCGAACCGGCGTCGTATCGTTCGTCAGGGGCGCGTTGGTTTCTCTTTCCTGACTGAACGGTTCGTCGCGGAACTCTTCAGGAGAAACAGGAGGCCGCAGGCCAGCAAAGAAATCCTGATAACGCTGGACTGCGAAGGCCTGCCGCTCTCTTTCTATCTCCGCCGGTGTCCGCATATACCATCGACGTAGATCCTCACCGGACAGGCGCGAGGGATCGACTGCATATCTCGGCATTGGGGCTCCATGTATCGCCGTGACGCATCGCTCGAAGACGCCGTCAGGGGCTCGGTTTCAGGAAGGAGCGGCGAGGACGCGGATTATCTGCGGTCTCCACCCCGACCCAGAACGTAATCCAGGATACTGGGCAGCCGAAACAAAACATGAACTTTCATGTACCAACGCGCCACTTGAACGGGTGCCCGGAAGCGCTGGGCCGCCGGACTCAAGCCCCTGTTTGGGGCCCTAGGGAATTCCATTCGACCCGTCGCGTAAGCCCCAATGTCCGCCGTCATTGCCACCTGCGAGGGGAGGTGGCCGACTGCGTCAACTGACCGTCCCGCACTCGCATCAACGGGCGGATCGGACAGCCTGGGCGCTACCCGCCTTGGTCTTGCCGCCACGGAGATCGAGGGTCATCGGCGGGCGATCCGGAAACTCCACGATCAGCCGCAGTTCCCCGCCCAGAGCCCGGACATGGCGCCGCAATGTCGAAACGAGCGCATCCTCGCCATGCTCCAGCTTGGATATCCGGTCCTGCGATGTTCCCAGCGCGGCGGCGACTTCGACCTGGGTACGCCGTACCGCCGCCCGGACTTCTCGCAGCGTGTAGTCGCGGATGAGTTCCTCGCCGCGAGCTTCTCCAGCGTCCTGGACCGACTTGGGTTGCCGCGCGATCCACTCGGCGGCGTCAATGGCGCGATATGTCATGTCAATGACTCCAGATGTTGGTCAAACCGGGCGTCCGCCCGTTTGATCAGTCCCTTGTAAAATCGACCCGAGGCAACGCCTGACTTGTCGCCACCGACCAGAAGGATAGCGGCGCGCGCCGGGTCGAATGCGAACGCGATCCGCCACACACCGCCATCAGCTCGAAACCTCAACTCCTTCATGTTCGCGTGCTTCGACCCATTCAACGTATCTGCCGCAGGCCGGCCGAGGCTGGGGCCCAGGTGTTCAAGCAGGCGGATTGCCGCGATCAGCTCGACCCGAACGGCATCTGAGATGTCGTCTGCCTCGCGGGCGAAATCCGCGTGGAATTGAACACGCCATGCCATGGGACTAATATGCCTCTGGTAGCATATTGAGTCAAATGCATATTAAGTCAGAGATTGGCCGGTCTGGTAACCGTCTCTTGGACCCGTGCAAGCCAATGCTGTCTGGCGCCGAACGTCGCGCCGAGCGCCCGCTCCCCTGAACTCTACCGAGGTTTTGTCTGTTCAGTTGGCGGTG
>CAMAOY010000159.1 GCA_945859865.1 Phenylobacterium deserti | reverse complement strand
TTGACCTCCTTCGGCTCCAGGTTGACCGGGTCGATGAAGCCGATCTCCGGCACCGGGGTCCCCAGCACCGGGGTCAGGTGGACGTCGCGGTCGCGGAAGGCGGCCAGGGTGACCCGGTTCAGCATGCGCAGCTCCTGCAGGGACCGCAGGGCCATCTCGCCGGTCACCTTGCGTCCGCCCTTGAGGGAGACCCAGGTCAGGGGCTCCAGCTCGTCCGGCTCCGGCTCGCGGCCCACCTCCTCGATCAGCCGCGCCATGCCGGCGGCGAAGTTGGCACCCGAGACGGGCCCCCGGGCGGCGTAGAGGGCGCGGTAGTCGATGCCCAGGCCCTCTTCGACCACGTCGTGGCCGAGGCGGCGCAGGAGGTCGGCGGTACGCTCCAGGGCCGCCTGGACCTGGGGGTCGATGGGCCGGCCGGAGACGGTTTCCGACGACCAGGTGATGCGCAGGCGACCCGGCGCGCGGCCCACCTCGTCCAGGAAGGGGCCCGCCTTGGGCGGGGCGGGGTAGGGACTGTCGGGTTCGGGCGTATCGGTGGCGTCCATCATGGCGGCGCTGTCGCGCACCGTGCGGGTGACCACGTGGTCGACCACGAAGCCAGCGGCGTAGTCGAAGCCGTCTGGCAGGTTGGGAACCCGGTCTCGGGTGCCCTTCAGGCCCACCAGGCCGCAGCAGGCGGCAGGGATGCGGATCGAGCCCAGGCCGTCGCTGGCGTGGGCCATGGGGACCATGCCCGAGGCCACCGCTGACGCAGATCCGCCGGAGGAGCCCCCGGCGATGTGGCCGGGGTTCCAGGGATTGCGGCAGGGGCCCAGGAGGGCGCTCTCGGTCGTGCCGGTGATGCCGTATTCAGGCGTGTTGGTCTTGCCCAGGGGGATGACGCCGGCCCGGCGGTAGCGGGTGGTCAGGCCACCATCCTCGCGGTCGACGATGTTCCGGGCAAAGCGGCTGCCCGAGGTGCGGGGCCAGCCCGCCACGGGCATGGCCAGGTCCTTGATCAGGAAGGGCACGCCCCGGAAGGGGCCGTCCGGCAGGTCGCCCCTTGCCTGGCCCCGGGCCTCGTCGAAGGCGGTGTGGACCACGGCGTTGAGGACGGGATTGCGCCGCTCGATGATGGCGATGGCGGCGTCGACGGCCTCCAGGGGCGTGGTCTGCCCCTTGCGGATGGCCTCGGCCAGGCCAAGGCCGTCGAGGCCAGCGTACTCTTCGGGGGTCATGGGATCACCGGGTCTGAGAAAGGAAGGCCATCTTGGCCACGGGGGCGAGGCCGGGGGCGGCACGGGTAAGCTCAGCGAAGGACGCCTCGGCGGCGTCGAGGGCCTGGTCGATATCCGCCTCGGTCATGGCGTCGCAGAGGAACATGTTGTGCCAGGGATGGACATAGACCCCCCGCGCCAGCATGGCGCTGGACCAGAAGAAGCCCTTCCTCAGGTCCGGGTCCTCGTCGAACAGGAAGAGGGGCATCTGGCCGGGGCCGGTGATGCGGAACCCGAAACCCGCCGCGTCCGCGCGCTCGGAGAGGCCCGCGGCGAGGCGCTTGCCCAGGGCCTCCAGCCGCTCCAGGTAGTCGGTCTCGCGGATGCGGCGAAGGACCTCGAGGGACGCAGCCATGGGGGCGGCCTGGTACCAGAAGGAGCCGGTGGCGTAGATGGCCTCGGCCCCCTTGCGGGCGCTGTCCGAGCCCAGGAGGGCCGACAGGGCGTGGCCGTTGGCCAGGCCCTTGCCCCAGGTGGACAGGTCCGGCTCGACCCCCAGGCGCGACCAGGAGCAGTCGCGGCTGAGGCGGAAACCGGCGCGCACTTCGTCCAGCACCAGGAGGGCCCCCGTGCGGTCGCACAGTTCCCGGGCGCGGGCGGCGTAGGCGGCCTCGGGCTCGGCCTGGTCGATGAAGGCGTCGTGGCGGAAGGGGGCGGCGAAGATGGCGGCAAGGTCGTCGCCGGCCTCTGCCACCGCAGCCTCCAGGCTGGCCACATCGTTGTAGTCGCAGAGGATCTGGTGCGCCCGGTCCGTCTCCAGGACGCCGGCCGTGCGCGGCGTGCACCAGGGGGTTGAGCCGTGATAGGCGCCCCGGGCGCGGATGACGGTCTTCCGGCGGGTCTGGGCCCGGGCGACGGTCAGGGCCATGGTCGTCGCATCGCCGCCGTTCTTGCAGAACAGGGCCCAGTCGGCGTGGCCAACCATGTCCACCAGGGTCTCGGCCAGCTCGACCATCACCGGCGTCGGGCCGGTCAGGGTGTCGCCCTGCTGCAGCTGGGCGATGAAGGCCGCGTCGATGGCCTCGTCGCCATAGCCGAAGAGGTTGGGGCCGTAGGCGCACATCAGGTCGAGCACCTTGCCACCGTCGGCGTCCCAGAGATGGGCGCCCTTGGCCTTCACGAAGTACTGGGGATAGTCGTCCGGCAGGAGGGCGGTGGACTGGTGGCCGAACATGCCCCCGGGAATCACGGCCGCAGCCCTCGCCCTCAGGGCCCTGTCGTGGGGTCGATCCATCGCCTGCGCCTCCCTTTGCCGGGCCATCCTTTCACGGCCACCGGCGGAAGCAAGCCCTCAGCCGCGGCGGGCCTCCAGCTGTTCGGAAAGGGTCCGCAACGCCCGGGCCAGGTCGGCCAGCAGGCGGTTTTCTGCGTCATGAATTCGGGTGTTGAGGTCGGGCATGGCGGGCTCTCCGGTCGCGGCCGGCATCCTGCCCAGACCCGGGTCCCCAGGCCAAGCCCGGGCGGACCCGGGGGTCAGGACCCTCCGAGGTTCAGGACCCTCCGAAGTTGAAGCGCCAGGTTACGCCGGTGGCGACAAAGACCGCGTCGCGGCTGCCGCGCGAGACAAGGGGGCTGTCCTCAATGTCGGCGAGCCGCCGGTCCCACCCGGCTTCAACCTGGAGCATGGCCCGGTCGCTGATCGCCCGGCCCCAGGTCATGGCGAGACCCGCGCTGGCCAGTCCGCCGTCGGGGTCGTAGGCGGACAGGGCTCCGCCCGAGGCGGCGGCCTCGGCCGGTGTGACGCCGAACCAGGTCCGCGCGTAGTCCTGCCCGGCCAGGTTGATCCGCGGGCCGAAAGCCATCACGGTCTCGGGCGAGGGCGACCACAACAGGTCCGCGCCAGCACGGGCGGTGAGGCCGCTAAAGCCCTTTACCCCCGCCATGACCTCGCCGAAGACCCGCCAATTCCCCCGGTTGACACCAGCGCCGAGGCCCAGGCCCATGGCCCAGTCGACGTCGCGCATGCCTGCGAGCTCCGGGTAATCAGAGGTCTTTCGCTCCCCATCCACACGGAAGGCGGGATAGACGAAGACGCCCTTCGCGGGGCCGTCGGAGACCACGCCCACGACGGGCAGGGTCAGGCGCTCGATGCCCACCAGGGGGCGCGCGCGGACGGCGAACTCCTCTGAGCCCGGGTAGCGCGGGATCATGATCCCGGCGACCCCAAGGTCCAGCACGAAGTCGCCCTTCGGGATGGGCATGGCGGCTGGCGGCGGCAGGGAAGGGTCGGCCAGGGCCGGTGTCGCGGCGGCGAGGACAAGGGCGCTGAGGAGCCCCGGGCCGGCAGGGAAGGGTGTCTTCAAGCAGGACATGGGCACGGCTCCTCGCCAGCCACCGGCGGGTGCGCCAGATCTGCTATCTGGCGACATTCCCCCGGCTCGGCAAGCGCCCGCCCCGGAGACTCGGGGGCGGGCGGGGCCAGGCCTAGCGCTCGATCAGGGGCGGCAGGGACCATTCGCCCCGCAGGGCGTTGTCCTTGGGGCCATAGAAGCGAGCCGCGAAGAAGAACGGTCCCTTGGGCGCGGGTAGCCAGTTCGACTCCTTATCCTTCCCGGGATTCTCGTTCTGGATGTAGATTTCCAGGGAGCCGTCGGCGCCTTTCTTCAGGCCCGGGGTCCGGTCACCGATCGAGTAGCGGTTGATCGGATTGGCGACCAGGAAGCGATCCGGCAGGCTGTACATGGTGATCGACCAGAACTCGTTCACCGGGGGGAGCTGGCCGGGCGCGAACCTGAGGACCCACTTGCGCGAGCCGTCCAGGACCTTGCCGCTGCTGTCTGTCTGCTGGCTGCCGTAGAGGGCCTCGGCCTTGCTGTTGGCGTAAAT
>CAMAOY010000158.1 GCA_945859865.1 Phenylobacterium deserti | reverse complement strand
CAGGCCCGGACCAACGCGGCTGTCCGCTACCATCCCGCCGACATGACCCGGCCCGAGGAGATCAAGGACCTGATCGCCTACGCCGTCCGCGAGTTCGGGCGCCTGGACATCCTGGTGAACAACGCCGGCATCCAGCACGTGGCGCCGGTGGACGAGTTCCCGGAAGAAAAGTGGGACGCCCTGATTGCGGTGATCCTGTCCGCCACCTTCCACGCCAGCCGGGCGGCCATTCCCATCATGAAGGCCCAGGGCCGGGGGCGGATCATCAACATCGCCTCGGCGCACGGCCTCGTCGCCTCGCCCTTCAAGGCACCCTATGTGGCGGCCAAGTTCGGGGTGGTGGGCTTCACCAAGGGTCTGGGCGTGGAGCTCGCCCGCACGGGCATCACCGCGAACGCCATCTGTCCCGGCTATGTGAAGACCCCTCTCATCGAGGCCCAGATCGTCGACCAGGCCAAGACCCGCGGCATCTCGGAGGACCGGGTATTGGAGGACGTCATCCTCGCCGCCCAGCCCACCAAGAAGTTCGTCGAGTACGAGCACCTGGCGGGCATGCTGCTCTACCTGGCCTCTGATGTCGGCGCCTCCGCCACGGGGGCGGCCCTGTCGGTGGATGGCGGCTGGACCGCAACCTGACGACGCAAGGTACCTTTCCAAAAAAGGTACCTTGCCATGACAGATACCTTGCGATAGATACCTCTTCATCAGAAGGAGGCATTTGTCTTGCCCGAAGCCGTACAGGTTCAGCTGAAGAGGGGGGTCCTGGAGCTTTGCGTCCTGGCCCTGCTCTCCCGCGCCGATGCCTACGCCTATGATATCGCCGCCCGCCTCGCGGTGGCGATCGACATGGGCGAAGGCACGATCTACCCCCTCATGCGCCGGATGCAGTCCGATGGACTGGTCGACACCTACCTGGTCGAAAGCCCCTCCGGCCCCCCCCGCAAATATTACCGGCTGACCCCTGTGGGTCGGACCAGCCTCACCGCCCAAAAGGCGGAGTGGACGTCCTTCTCAGCGGCTGTCGGTGTAATCCTTGGAGATGAAAAATGAGCCGTGAGCTCTTCCTGGGCCGGTTACGGACCGGCCTCGCCGGCCTGCCGCCTGAAACCATCTCGGACTTTGTGTCCGATTATACCGCCCACTTCGATGAGGGCGTCGCCGCCGGCCGCAGCGAGACTGACGTTGCTGCGGGTCTTGGCGATCCCGCCCGCCTGGCGCGGGAGCTGAAGGCCGAGGCTGGCCTGAAGCGCTGGGAGGCCGAGCGCAATCCCTCGGCCGCCGCCGGCGCCATCTTCGCCGTGCTGGGCCTGGGTGTCCTCGACGTTGTCATCCTCTTGCCCATCCTGCTGCCCATCCTTGGCACGCTGTTGGGCTTCGCCATCGCCTCGGTGGTGGGATTCGGGGCCGGGGCCTTTGTCTTTGTGCTCGGCGCCTTCGCCGGCATTGCCCGGGATGTCGCCGCCGCCATGCTGGCGGGTCTCGGGGTCATGGCCGGATCGGTCTCCCTCGGCGCTCTCATCGCCCTGGTCACCATCGGCCTGGTCAACGCCCTGGTCTGGTACGGCCGCCTGCACCTGAAACTTCTCAAGCCCGCCCTTGAAGGCGGGGAGGTCCGCTCATGATCCGCACACTCGCCATCATCGCCGCCGCGGGATTCGTCCTGTGCATCGGCGCCCTGTCCGCCGCCCTGGCCTTCGCCGGCGGCCCAAGCGGCCTGCAGGACAGGTTCAGCCAGATTACCAAGGAGATGGACCTCTCCATCGATTCCGATGACGGATCCGAGATCATCCTCGGCGACTCCGGGCCGCGGGCTACCCGCAAGCTGGCCTGGGACGGCACCGACACCCTCGATATCGACGCCTTCGCTGACGTGACCTACGTCCAGGGTCCCGCCCGCAGCGTGAGCCTGGAGGGGCCCGCCGCCCTGCTCGACAGGATCACCGTCAAAGACGGCCGGATCGACTTCGACGGATCCCGCTGGAAGGGCGGTGCCCTGAAGGTGGTCATTGAGGCACCCGGGGTCACCCGCTTCGACATGGGCGGCGTCCAGGACCTGAAGATCACCGGCTACAACCAGGACACACTGGAGATCAGCCTCAGCGGTGCCGTACGTGTCACGGCCACTGGCAAGGCCCGCAAGGCGAGCCTCGACATCTCGGGCACCGGCGCGGCCAACCTCGCCGCCCTTGAGATCGAAGAGGCCGAGGTCGACCTCTCCGGTGCCGGCAAGGCGACCCTGGGCCCGAAGCGGTCCGCGAAGATCAACGTGTCCGGGATCGGCGAGGTCGAGCTCACCCGCCGGCCCGACCAGCTGGAGCAAAACATCTCCGGTGCGGGCCGGGTCAGCCAGCCGGGTCTTCCCGGCTAGGGCCGCAGGCGCTATCTAGGGCGGAAGGGGAGACCTCCATGAAACCTTCCGCCCTTTTCCTCGCCCTGACCCTGCTGGCCACGCCCGCCGTCAGCCTTGCGGCCCCGGCTCCCGTCACCCGCCAGCCCGTGGACGTCGCCGCCCACTACTCCGGGCAGTGGCTGGAAATCGCCCGCCGGCCCATGCTGATCACCCGGAACTGCGTGGCAGCGACCACCGACTACACGCCCCGCGCCGATGGCGGTGTCGACGTCCTCGACGCCTGTTACCGGGACGGCAAGCGGGTGGAGATCGCTGGCAAGGGCGAGATCCTCGACCCCGGAACCCAGGCCCGCCTGAAGGTGACCTATAATCCCTTCGTGGTCTGGGAATATCAGGTCCTCCACCGGGATCCGTCAGGCACCTGGTTCATCTCGTCGGACCCGAAGTTCCGCAACCTCTTTATCTTCGCCCGGCAGCGGCCGACCGAGGCCGAGCAAAAGGTCATGGTCGAGAAGGCCGCCGCCCTCGGCTACGACGTCAGCCAGCTCGAATTTCCTGCCCTCGACCGCTGATCCGGGTTGACGCCCGGCCTCTCCTTGCCGTCCTTCAATCCCAACACACACAGGGAGGATAACTCATGGCCTATCGGCCTTTTGATCTGACGGGAAAGGTGGCCCTGGTCACCGGCGGTAATGGCGGCATCGGCTTTGGCATGGTCGAGGCCCTGGCCCAGGCCGGGGCGGACGTGGTTATCTGGGGCTCCAACGGCAAGAAGAACACCGCGGCTGCCGAGGTCTTGAAGAACTCTGGCGTCCGGGTCCTGACCCAGGTCGTGGACGTGGCCGACGAGACCGCCGTGCGCGAGGGGATGGCCGAGGCCGTCCGCCAGATGGGCCGGATCGACACGGTGGTCGCCAATGCCGGCATCGGCGGCGGTGCCTCCTCCTTCTCCGACTTCCCCACCGAGACCTACCGGCGCGTGCTGGCGGTCAACCTGGACGGGGTCTTCTTCACCTTCCGCGAGGCCTGCAAGCATATGGTCGAGCGGGCCGACGGGGGCGACAAGGCCGGTGGATCCCTGGTGGTGATCTCCTCGCTCTCCGCCTACGACGGCGCCCCGCGTAACGAGGCCTACGCTGCCACCAAGGGGGCGGTGATCTCCCTGATCCGTTCCATCGCCGTGGAGCACGCCCGTTACGGCGTTCGCGCCAACGCTGTCCTGCCGGGCTGGATCGCCACCGACATGACCGCCGGGGCCCAGGGCAATGACAAGTTCAACGACGCGGTGATCCGCCGCGTGCCTGCACGCCGCTGGGGCCAGCCGGCGGACTTCGGCGGCATCGCCGTCTACCTGTCTTCGGACGCCTCGGCCTTCCACACCGGCGACAGCTTCCTGATCGACGGCGGCTACGGGATCTTCTGATCCCGGCGGATCAGACCCGGTCGAGGGCCTGGACCACGTCCTCGGCCAGGTCCTGGGCGTCCTCAAGTCCGACGCTCATCCGCACCCAGCCCTCGGTAAGTCCGATCTCCAGCCGCTCGGACTCCGACAGGGACCGGTGGGTGGTGGTGCTGGGGTGGGTGGCCATGGACTTGGCATCGCCCAGGTTGTTCGAGATGTCGACGATCCCCAGGGCGTCGAGGAAGGCCCAGGCCCGCTCCCGCGTTCCCAGGTCGAAGGCCACGATACTGCCGGGCCCCGTCATCTGGCTGGCGATGAGGTTGGCCTGGGGGTGATCCTTCCGGCCGGGGAAGACCACCCGGCTGACCGCTGGATGACTGGCCAG
>CAMAOY010000157.1 GCA_945859865.1 Phenylobacterium deserti | reverse complement strand
CGCCGAGCCCGGCAACCTGCTGACGGCCACCGGCATCCCGACGGGCTTCACCGACATCTACACAATTGAGTGGGAACAGTTCGGCCAGCGCTTCGCGGGCGGCGTTCGGGTGTCCTTCTGACCCAGTTAGCCCGGACCCTCGGCCTCGGCCTTATTCTGGCAGGTGCGCTCTCGGCCGCCGCGGCGGCCCAGACCGTCTCCGTCCCCGCCCGGGGCCAGACTGCCCCGGTGGGCACGGTGGCGGACGACGCCGCCGACGACCCCGCCATCTGGCGGAACTCGCGTGAGCCGGAGAAGAGCCTGATTGTCGGTACCGACAAGAAGGCGGGGCTTCACGTCTACCGCCTGTCCGGCGAGAGCGTGCACTTCACCCCGGCGGGGCGGGTTAACAATGTGGACCTGGTCGACCTCGGCACCCGCGGCGTCCTGGTGGTGGCCTCAGACCGGAATGATCCGGCCGCAGCCCGCCTGAAGTTCTACCGGCTCGATACCCGCAAGGGCGCGCTTGTTCCCCTCGGCGAGGCCAGCGGCGGAGCGGGCGAGGCCTATGGGGTCTGCCTGGCCGTGCTCGGCCGTCAGATCCACGCCTTCTCTGTTCTCAAGGACGGACAGGTCGTCCAGGTCCGCCTGGACCTTGGACGCGACAAGGCGTCCGGGACGACGGTCCGGAACCTTCGCGTCCCCTCCCAGGCCGAGGGCTGCGTGGTCGATAATCGCACCCGCACCCTCTATGTGGGCGAGGAGACTGCCGGGGTCTGGGTGTTCGACGCCCGGCCCGACGCGCCTTCGGAGGGCCGCCTAGCGATCCGCGCCGACGGCGTGCAGCTGGTCCCGGACGTCGAGGGCCTGGCTCTCGCGCCAGAGGGCCGGACCGGGGGCTGGCTGGTGGTCTCCAGCCAGGGCGACAACGCCTACGCCCTCTATCGCCTGCCCGACCTTGCGCCCGCAGGACGTTTCCGGATTTCTGGTGGCGAGTTGGGCTCCACCGAGGAGACAGACGGCATCGCCCTGGCCCTGGGCCGTTTCGGTCGCGCCTATCCGGAGGGGCTCTTCGTCGCCCAGGATGGAAACAATGCCCCCGACGCCCAGAACTTCAAGCTGGCCTCCTGGGCGGAAGTTCTGAAGGCCGTGCGGGCCAAGGCACCCTGAGCCGGCCGCCGCGGGAAGGGACTGGAGCGGGCGGGGGGAATCGAACCCCCGACATCAAGCTTGGGAAGCTTGCGTTCTACCTCTGAACTACGCCCGCGCTGGCCTCTCCCTTACAGCCGCTGGCGGCCAGGCTCAAGGCCGCGCCTTTCCCCCGGCCGCGGCGGCCTGTAGGAAGCAGGAGACATCTGACAGCGGGTCTCCATGCGCATCCTGGTCATCTTCGCACACTACTTCTCCGGCGAGGCCAAGCCCCGGCACGCCTCGACCGACGCCAGCCGCCAGGCCGACCGCAAGGCGGCGGTAGAGAGCGCGATCCGCAGCTGGCGGGCGCACTTCGGCCCCAGCGCCATGCTCGACGTGGGTTCCCGGTCCTTCCACATGGGGCCCCGGTCCGAGGACACTGTGGATATCGTGGTCACGACCACCGGCGAGAAGCACCTGATGACGCCGGACTTCTGCACGGCCATGGGCGTGCGGGTGGCCAAGCACAACCTCGAGGACCCGCGCATGCTGGGCTTCACCACCCAGGGCCTGTTCGCCGGCTGGCGCAACCTCTACGACCTGTTCGTCTTCAGCGAGGACGACCTGAAGATCAACGACCCGGCCTTCGTCGACAAGCTGGTCTGGTTCAACCGCACCTTTGGGCCGCGACGGGTGCTGATGCCCAACCGGATCGAGCTGAACCCCGCAGGCCATGCGCCCAAGACCTATATCGACGGCGACCTGGCCCCCGCCCTCGCCACGACGATGAAGACCCATGTTCCGGACGAGGAGGCCCTCTACGGCTCACCCTTCGGCCGCGACGGCGTCTTCCAGAGGGCACGCAACCCGCACTCGGGGTTCTACGCCCTCACCCGCGACCAGTTGTCCTACTGGATGAGCCAGCCCCACTGGCTGGACCGCGACTGCAGCTTCGTCTCGCCTCTGGAGAGCGCCGCCACCCTGGGGGTCGCCAAGACCTTCTCGATCTACAAGCCCTTTGGCGCATCCTCCGGCTTCCTCGAGATCGAGCACCTGGACGACCGCTTCTCGGCCATGAACCTACCGGTCCGCGACCGGCTCTGACGCCGAGGAGCTAGCTCCAGGGCCGGAAGTGCTTGGACAGCTTCAGTCCCTGCCTCTGGTAGTGGCCGCCGCCCTCGCCATAGAGGCGCGTGGGCCGCTCGGTCAGGGGCTCGAAGACCAGCCGCGCTACGGTCTGGCCATGCTCCAGCAGGAAGGGCGTCTCGTGGCTGCGCACTTCCAGCACACCCCGTGAACCCCGGGCACCCGCCTCGGCAGCGCCGAAGCCGGGATCGAAGAAGCCGGCGTAGTGCACCCGGAACTCGCCCACGGAGGGGTCGATGGGGGTCATCTCCGCAGCCTGCAGGACGGGGATCTCGACAGCCTCCCGCGAGGCCAGGATATAGAACTCGCCGGGATCCAGAAGCAGTTCGCCCCGGCGGGGCGTCAGGGGCTCCCAGAAGTCTTGGGGGTCGTAGCCGCCCACCCGGTCCATGTCGACGACCCCGGCGTGGCGGCGGGCGCGGAAGCCGGCGATCGCCTCGCTTTCCAGGTCGACCCCGATGCTGACCGTGGACAGGCGCGGGGGCTCGCCCCGCTTCAGGCGTAGCTGGTTGAGCCGGGTACCCGTTCGCACCAGGACCGAGAAGGTCTGGGGCGCGATCTCGATGAAGGCGGGGCCCCGGTAGCCATCGACCACGTCGTCGAAGGCCGGTTGGTGGTCGGTGAGCAGGCGCACGAAGACGTCCAGCCGGCCGGTGGAGCTCTTGGGGTTGGCCCGGGCCGAGACGCCGGCGGGCAGGGCCAGGGCCTCCTGCAACTCGGCGATGTAGACACAGCCCCGCTCCAGCACGGCGCCGGCCGACAGGTCGATCTCATGCATGACCACGTCCGCCAGGCGATCGGCCACGGTGCGGCCGGGTCGGGGCAGGAAGGAGGCCCGCACCCGCCAGGCGCGAAGGCCCAGGCGCAGGTCCAGGCTGGCGGGCTGGACCTGGTCGGCGTCGAAGGGATGGGTGGCGGTGATCGCCGCCTGCGCGATCAGGGCCTCCAGGGTCTGGCAGGGCAGAATCCCCGCAGGCGAAGTCTCGGACATGGGGGGACACTCGCCGCCGGGGCCTCGCTTGGCAAGGCTGTCCAGAAGGGCCCCCTGCGCCGCCGCTTGACCTGTGGCGCCCGGCCCTGTTGAAGCAGGCTCCTGATGCGGAGACCAACCATGCCCCAAGACCCCAAGGACTGGCGCCCCCAGACCCGACTGGTGCGCGGCGGCATGGCCCGCTCGCCCCATGGCGAGATCTCCGAGGCCCTCTACCTGACCCAGAGCTTCGCCTACGACAGCGCAGCAGCGGCGGACCGGCGCTTCTCAGGTGAGGATCCGGGCTTCATCTACCAGCGCTTCGGCAACCCGACGACGCAGATGTTCGAGGACCGCCTGGCCCTGCTGGAGGGTGCCGAGGTCTGCCGGGCCACGGCTTCGGGTATGTCGGCGGTACACGTGGCCCTGCAGGGCCTGGTGCGGGCCGGCGACCATGTCGTCGCGGGCCGGGCCCTGTTCGGCTCCTGCCGCTGGATCCTGTCGCAGTGGATGCCGCGCTTCGGGGTGGACGTGACCTTCGTCGACGCCACAGACCCCGCCGCCTGGGCCGCAGCCATCCGGCCCAATACCCGCGCCTTCCTGGTGGAGAGCCCGGCCAATCCCCTGCTGGAGGTGACCCCTATCGCCGAGGTGGCTGCCCTGTCCCGACAGGCCGGTGCCCGGCTGGTGGTGGACAATGTCTTCGCCACCCCGATCTTTCAGAGGCCCCTGGAGCTCGGTGCCGACATCGTCGTCTACTCGGCCACCAAGCACATTGACGGCCAGGGCCGGGTGCTGGGCGGTGCCATCCTGGGGAGTGCCGAGCTGATGACCGAGGCCTACCGCGACATCCTGCGGCACACCGGCCCGGCCCTGTCACCCTTCAACGCCTGGGTCCTGCTGAAGGGCCTGGAGACCCTGGACCTGCGCGTGCGGCGACAGTCGGACAATGCCGGGAAGGTCGCTGAGACCCTGGCCAGTCATCCAGCGGTCAGCCGGGTGGTCTTCCCCGGCCGGAAGGATCACCCCCAGGCCAACCTCATCGCCAGCCAGATGACGGGGCCCGGCAGTATCGTGGCCTTCGACCTGGGAACGCGGGAGCGGGCCTGGGCCTTCCTCGA
>CAMAOY010000156.1 GCA_945859865.1 Phenylobacterium deserti | reverse complement strand
GACTGCGGGCCGGGCGCCTTCGTCCTGTCCGGGGTCGACCTGACCGATCCGGCGTCTGCCCATCTGGCGGTGAACACCGCCGCCTCTGCCCTCGGCGGGATCGACGCCCTGCTCAACATCGCCGGGGGCTTTTCCTGGCAGACCCTGGCGGACGGTGACGCCGAAACCTGGGACCGGCTCTATCGCCTGAACGTGGCGACGGCGGCCAACGCCTGCCGTTCGGCCCTGCCCCACCTGCGCGGGTCGCAGGCGGGACGGATCGTCAATGTCGGGGCCAACGCCGCCCTGCGCTCGGGCGCCGGCATGGGTGCCTATGCTGCCTCCAAGGCTGGGGTTCACCGACTCACCGAAAGCCTGGCCGAGGAGCTGAAGGGGGACGGGATCACCGTCAACGCGGTCCTGCCCTCCATCCTCGACACCCCCGCCAACCGGGCCGACATGCCCAAGGCCGATCCCGCCCTCTGGGTCTCGCCGGCGGAACTGTCGGCGGTGATCCTGTTCCTTGCCTCCGAGGCCGCCTCGGCGGTCACGGGCGCCCTGGTCCCGGTGACCGGCCGGGTCTGAATACCGCCGGGTAGGTTTTTTCTGGCCCTTTGGGGCGCAGCGCGTCAGACTCGCGCGCCCGGAGGTTCCAGTCTTCATGCTTGCGTCCGTCCTTGCAGCGGTTTCGGGGCTCGCCCTCACCGAACCCCAGGTAGCTCCTGCCGCCGAGCCTGCCGCCGCCTCCGCCCCCCCAGCCGCCACCGCGACCGCGGCCCAGCAGGGTGTCATCTCCTACCCCCCGTCCTTCTTTGCCGACGTCGGTCCCTCCACCGCCCTGGAGATGATCCAGCGCCTGCCGGGGTTCAGCTTCGACCGCGGCGCTGCGGTCCGGGGCCTCTCCGGGGCGGGCGGGAACGTGCTGATCGACGGCGAGCCCCCGGTCTCGAAGAATGACAGCCTGGAGGAAATCCTGCGTCGCATCCCGGTCTCGTCGGTGCAACGCATCGACGTCATCCGCGGCGGTGCCGCTGGCATCGACATGCAGGGCCGAACAGTCATCGCCAACGTGATCCGCAAGTCCTCCGCGGGCGTTAAGGGGGCCTTCGTCTGGACCATGTGGCCAATCGGCGACGGGCGGTTCTTCTATGGCCCGAGGGCCGAGGCGCAGTGGCGCCAGGGCCAACGCCTGATCGAGGTGTCCTTCGTCCTGGGCAAGGGCCCCAACGATACGGCCGGAGACGGCGACCGGATCCGGGTCGACGCCAATGGAAACACCCTGATCCGGTCGAACATCGACTTCGACGCCCAGGGGTCGCGCCGCTGGTTGGTGGGCGCCTACGAGACGCCCTTTGCTGGCGGCCGCCTGAGGCTCAACGGCGCCTACATCGGCGGGGACGCCGACAGCGAGTACTACGACGACATCGTGTTTCCCTCGGTCACCCGGGAGTACCAGTACTTCTCAGAGGACCGGGCCCAGCGCGAGATGGGTCTTCGCTGGAACCGGCGCGCGGGACGGAACCAGCTGGACGTGGTCGCCTTCCAGCAGTGGAACAAGACGGACAACTATTCCCGCTTCGACAGCGCCACCCTGTCGCGGCTGTTCCTGAACTCGAAGGATATCTCCGAGACCGTCGGACGCCTGAACCTGCGCCGGACGGTCAGCCCGGCCCTCAATATCGAGGCGGGCGTCGAGGGGGCGCTCAACACCCTGGACTCGGCCACCAGCCTCCGGATCAACACTGCGGTCGTCCCCCTTCCCGCCGCCAATGTGCAGGTCGAGGAGAAGCGCGGCGAGGCCTTCGGCCTGGCGTCCTGGCGGATATCGCCGAAGCTGGCCCTTGAGCTGGGGGTCCGCCAGGAAGTCTCCACCGTGACCTCGACCGGGGACGTGGAGCTGGAGAAGTCGCTGTCCTTCACCAAGCCCCGGCTGACGGCCACCTGGTCGCCCTTCGACGACCTGCAGGTCCGGGGGCGCCTGGAGCGCGAGGTCACCCAGCTGAACTTCGACGACTTCGTCGCCAACAACAGCGTCACCCAGACCGGGGCGGTGGTCGCCGGAAACCCGGACCTCTCCCCCATGCAGGCCTGGGTGGCCGAGGTGGCGGTGGAGCGGCGGTTCCTGAAGCAGGGGGTAGCGATCCTGACCCTCCGCCGGTGGGCGCTTACGGATGTCATCGACCGGGCGCCGGTCTATCTCGGGAACCTCGTCGCTGACGCCCCCGCCAACATCGGGGATGGATGGCGGAACGAGATCCAGTTCAGCCTGAGCACGCCCCTGGACCGCCTTGGCCTGAAGCAGGCCACCCTCAAGGCCCAGGTGTCCCTGCGCGAGACCGAGGTCACCGATCCCACGACCGGCGACCTGCGCCCTATCTCCTCCCTGCTGACCTTCGGGCCCCCGCCGCCCATCTCCGCCGTGCGCGAGACCGAGTGGGACCTTCATTACACCCAGGACCTGCCCCGGCTGAAGTCGACCTGGGGCTTCGACATCATCGGCCCCTACATCGACCGCTACTACCGGCTCTCGGAGATCGAAACCCAAAAGAGCGAGATCAGCATCCTGGTCTTCGGGGAATGGAAGGCGCGCCCGGACCTCTCCCTGCGGGTGGAGCTCCAGTCCCTGGCCAAGGACACCGCCCGGCTGCGCGACGTCTGGTCCGGCCCGCGCAACACCGCGCCCCTGCAGTACAGGGACTTCCGAAACCTTCAATACGACGGGGCCATCCAGTTCCGGCTGAGGAAGACCTTCGGCTGAAGGCGGGCCCTCAGGGACGCTTCGGGGCGACCCTCCAGATGGCCTTGCCACCGTCATCGGCGACCAGCAGGGCCCCGGTCCGGTCCACGGCGACGCCGACCGGACGGCCGCGCGTCTCGCCCGTCTCCGTGAGGAAGCCGTCCAGGAAGACCTGGGGCGTGCCCGAGGGCTTTCCGTCTCGGAAGGGAATGAAGACGACGCGGTAGCCATTGTAGGGCTTGCGGTTCCAGGACCCATGCTGACCCACAAAGGCGCCGCCGCGATAGGCCTCCGGGAAGGCCGAGGCCTTGTAGAAGGCCAGGCCCAGGGACGCGGTGTGGGCACCCAGGGCGTAGTCCGGCTTCAGGGCCGTGGCCACCAGGTCGGGCTTCTGCGGCTGGACCCTGTCGTCCACGATGGCTCCGTAATAGCTGTAGGGCCAGCCGTAGAAGCCTCCGTCGCGGACGCTGGTCATGTAGTCGGGCACCAGGTCTGGACCTAGCTCGTCCCGCTCATTCACTGTGGTCCAAAGGGCTCCCGTGACCGGTTCAAAGTCGAGGCCGTTGGGGTTGCGCAGGCCTGAGGCAAAGATGCGCCCGGTGCGGGCGACCGGGTCGATGGCCCAGATGGCGGCGCGGCCTTCTTCCTCGGCCATGCCGTTCTCGCCGATGTTCGAGTTCGAGCCGACGGTGGCGTAGAGGGTCTTTCCATCCGGGCTGGCGAAGACGTTCTTGGTCCAGTGGTGATTGCGACCGGCGGGCAGGTCAAAAATCCGCTCGGCCTGTCCGGTCGCCTTCATGTCGCCGGTCCGGTAGGGCAGGCGGACGATGCCGTCATCCTGCGCCACGTAGAGGTTCTCGCCGACCAGGGTCATGCCGAAGGGGCGACGGATGTTCTCGGCGAAGGCCGTCTGGACTTCGGCCACCCCGTCGCCGTCGGCGTCCCGGAGCAGGGTGATGCGGTTTGGGCTGGTGCGCTGGATGGCACCGGCTTGACCCATCAGCAGGTTGGCCGCCCGGTCGCGGAAACCGGGCTTGCCCTTCTTCTCCGAAGAGGATTCGGCCACCAGGACATCGCCATTGGGCAGGACCAGAAGCCAGCGCGGGTGGGCGAGGGCACCGGCGAACCGGGTCACCACAAAGCCCTCCGGCGCACGTGGCGTCTCAGAGCCCGCCCAGCCCACAGGCTTCGCGATCGCGATCTGCGGGATAAGGGTGCTCGACGGCGCCGGCAGCTTCGGCTCCGGACCAAACCCGGACAGGGCGTCCGGCGATCCGCCTGCCGAACAGGCCGCGAGGAGGAGGGGCGCGCCAAGGGCGCAGGCCCTGAGGGTACGGGTCATCATGTTGAGGTCTCCTAGGTTCCCTATGATCGCCCGCGGGAAGGGGATCGCCAAGGGCCCGTTGACGCAGATGGGGAAGCGGCACAGCCTCGCAGCCTGTGGACGGCTCCATGAGGGGGTCGACGCAAAAGGGAGGGACACATGCCGATCGAACTCAGGCTTCTCGTCTATTCGACAGTTCTGCTTCTGGTTCTTGTCGTCATCCAGGCCGTGGCGGGTGTCCGCTCAAAGGGCCTTCAGGTCATGGCGGATGCCCGGGACGGGCTCAGCCCGCCGGAAGGCTTCCACGCCCGGGCGCTCCGCGTCGTGGACAACCATCG
>CAMAOY010000155.1 GCA_945859865.1 Phenylobacterium deserti | reverse complement strand
CCGGTCAGGACCTCGCCGATGGGGGCCGGCGCCCCGGTGACGACGTTGAAGACCCCGTCGGGGACTCCCGCCTCGGCTGCCAGTCGCGCCAGGGCCAGGACCTCGGCCTCAGTCGTGAACCGGACCAGGCCCGCCACCGGCCCAAAGGTCTCCTCACGGTTGATGAGGGCGCCCCTGCGGACGCCGGTCAGGACGGTGGGGGCATAGAAGAGGCCCTCGCCCGGCAGGCGATGGGCACCGGTGAGGACCTGGGCGCCCCCGGCGAGAGCGTCGGCCACGTGCCGCTCGACCTTGTCCAGGGCGGCGGCATTGATCAGGGGGCCCTGGTCGGTGGGGCCCGCCAGGCCGTCGCCCACCCTCAGGGCTTCCGCCCGCGCCGTCAGGGCCTCGGCGAAGGCGTCGTGGATGCCGGACTGGACATAGATCCGGTTGGCGCAGACGCAGGTCTGGCCGGTATTTCGGAACTTCGAGGCCATCAGGCCCTCGACCGCCGCCTCGAGGTCGGCGTCGTCGAAGACGATGAAGGGGGCGTTGCCGCCCAGCTCCAGGGACACCCGCTTGACCGTGCCCATGCAGGCCGCCGCCAGGCGTTTGCCCACGGCGGTGGAACCCGTGAAGGTGAACTTCGCCACGTCCGGGGATCCGGTCAGGACCTCGCCGATGGGGGCCGGCGCTCCGGTGAGGACGTTGAAGACCCCGTCGGGGACCCCTGCCTCGGCTGCCAGCCGCGCCAGGGCCAGGGCGGTGAAGGGGGTCAGCTCCGAGGGCTTGAGCACCACGGTGCAGCCGGCGGCCAGGGCCGGGGCGACCTTGCGCGTGACCATGGCGGCTGGGAAGTTCCAGGGGGTGACGGCGGCGACCACCCCGACCGCCTGCTTCAGCACCAGCAGGCGCCGGTCAGCCTGGTGGCTGGGGATGACGTCGCCATAAGCCCGCCGGGCCTCTTCGGCGAACCATTCGATGAAGGCCGCGGCATAGGTGATCTCCCCCTCGGCCTCGGCCAGGGGCTTGCCCTGTTCGGCGGTCAGCAGGCGGGCCAGGTCCGACCGGGCGTCCAGCACCCGGTCATACCAGCGCCGCAGGATGACCGAGCGCGCCTTCGCGGTCAGGTCCCGCCAGCCGGGAAGGGCTGCGCGGGCTGCTGCGACAGCCTCGAGGGCGGCTTCGGCGCCAAGGTCGGGAACCCGCCCCAGGACATGTCCCGTGGCAGGGTTGGTCACAACGATCCAGGTTGTCCCGTCACGCTCGCACCCGCCGATCCAGGCAGCTTGGCGAAGAAGCCCGGGGTCCGACAGTCCTGCGAGGTCCATGTCGGGTCCCTAGATGCCGCCAGGCCCGCATTCCGTGGTGAGGTACTTCTCGATCTCCACCAGTTGGGTCTCGACGTGGGCCGGGGTCCAGGTGTCGAGGCTGTGCCCCATATCCTTGAGCGCCAGGAAACGGTGCGGCCGACCCGCCGCATCCAAGGCGGCTACGAAACGCTCAGACTGCTCGATCTGGACATTCGTGTCCCGGTCCCCATGGTAGAGGAAGATCGGGATCGAGGCCTTGGAGGCGTTGTCCAGAAGGTCCAGTCCGCCGATGGAGGGGCGCTGGAACTCCCGCAGGAAGCGGTTGTCGAAGGTGCGGTTCTGGAACCTCTTGATCTCGGCTGCGCCCGCACCGGAGATCGAGCACTGATAGTTTCCATTCGGACGGATAGCTGCCGCCATGGCCGCATAGCCGCCATAGGAATAACCGAACAGGGCGATACGGTCCTGGGCTGCCAGGCCTTGGGAGACAAGGTACTTGGCCGCGTCATCATTGTCGTCCTGCATGGCCTTGCCCCACTCCCGGTCGCCGGCGCGGTAGAGCTTGTCACCCCAGTCGTCCGAGCCGCGGAACTGGGGTTGGATGATCACATAGCCCCGGGCGGTGAAGTACTTTGTCCAACCCGTGACATCCCAGCTCAGGTCGTCCCGGGCGGTCGGACCGCCGTGCGGAAGTACGATGGCGGGATAGGGCCCCGCGCCGAACCGGGCCTTGGAGGGGGTGTGCAGGAATGCCGGTATGACCAGGCCATCCCGGGCCTTGTACTGGACCAGTCGGGAGTCCCCGAGGGTAGACCCTGGAATATGGGGCATGGACTTACCCAGCAGGGTGAGCTTGGACCCATCGGTCAAGAGGTAGTATTCCGGGGCTAGGTTGGTGCCGGATTTCTCCACAAGGACATATTTCAGGTCGTCCGACCAGTCGACTATGTAGGCTCCCGCACCGTCGGGATAGGACACCCTCGCGGGAGCGCCCCCCGCCGGATCGTTCCATTCGACGCTGACATTGGTGACGCCAAGAGCGGGGCCGATCCCCTTGGCGATGCCGGCGATTTTCTCATCGGTCCAGAATATCCGCCCGGTCTCCGCCCTGTATCCGAAGCCGAGGGTCCGTCCGGACTTGGACTGCCGCACCCCGCCTGCATCGAAGAGTTTGTGTTCGAAGGCTGGGCCAATAAATTTCTTCTGTGCGATGTCGTACTCGTAAATCCCAGTCTTGTCCTTCTCGCGCATTGAGACATAGACGACGTTCGGATCCTCAGAAAATCCTACTACTGTTTTTAGGTTCCGATCTCGTGCATATGACCTGAAATGGTCTTCCCACTGACCCGTAGAATTGTTGAAGAATTGCTGGACGACATACGTCGCGCCGTTATCGAAGTCGGAATACTGACGCGCGCGAAGATTTCCATTCACATCCGGTTGATACCCGCCAAACTTATCAGACCCTCGATAGATTTTTTCCGACGATCCAGAATAGGTATCAACCTTATATATATCGCCTTCGCTGTCGAGCTTATTGTCGATGACCAAGATATGTTTCGGATCATTACGAAGATAGCTGAGAATTCTTGGGTTGCTTATCTTGTTAAAGAATTCCTCATCCGCAGAACCAGCTTTTTCGTCGGGAAGTGCCGAATTCCACTTCTCCCCCTTCAGATCCGTGATGTAGAACTTGTAAAGGTGGCCGGCCCACTTCCCGTAGGTAAAGGTTTGCTGGGCATAGACGCCGAGCCGGTCGTTCTTGATGAAGAACACCTCCATCAGGCGCATCTTCTGGGCGCCCAGGATGACTGGCGCCTTCCCCGGGTTCGCGGTCTCCCAGATCGCGATGTAGCGGGTGTCGCCGTCCGGTGAGACGATGCCCACGAGGTTCTTGCCGCTGGGCGAGATGGAGAGGCCCTGGATCGCGGGCTCCCGGGCAAAGTCCCGGGCCGTGAGGCCAGGCGGCGTCTCAGCGGTCGCTGCACGCAATGGGGCGGGAAGGCAGACGGCCAGGAAGGCGAGGGCGACGAGGCTGCGGAAGGTCATGGGATCCCCGGTGGTGAAGGTTCACCGGGAGGCTACAGAGGACGGCGATCCTTGGGAAGTGGCAGGCGCCGCCTCTCGGTTGGGGAATGGGGCTTCCCGGACGGGCGCGGGGGCAGGGGCTGAAAGCCAGAGGTCTGCGCCCCGGGTCTCGACGCTTACCGCGCTGGTCAGACCATTCCGGTTTCCCGAGTGGGCGAAGAGGTCTTCCCCGACGACCTGGCCAGGCTTGGAACCGCGGGTGACCGGCCGGAGCCCGGCACCGGAATTCATGGCCGCCGGGTAGGCGAAGGGGGCAGTGGGAAGGGGGGCTGACTTTGGCATCGCCGGCGGGGGCGCAGCTGCGGCCTGGGGTCCCGTCGCCATGGCGCCTATGGCCAGCAGGCCGATCCAGAGCGCTGTGACCGCGCCTGTCCTCTGGTCCCGGGGCTTGCGGGAGGGATCGCCCGAACGCGTGTCTTGGGACTTCATATCCCGGTCTCCCGTTTCCCTGTCCGCCGATCGGGCGAGCCCTAAAGCCGTCATGCGTCGGCGTTATCGGGCCTCAAGGCGTGGAATTCCGAGTCTCTCAGACGAAGGTGAAACAAGTCTTTCAGAACGCGGTGAATAAAGTGTGTTGCGGCCCGATGTTGGGTCGTCCGGGGGCGGCCCGGCGGCTTGATCCGCCATCTTCGGCGACCTCGACGGCACCGCGGTCAGTGAGCCAGACCTGACCGTCCCGCACTTCCGACTGGGTGGCGCTCACCAGCCCGCTTCGGTTGCCAACGAGGGCGAAGGGGTTGGAGTCTGCGGTTTGCGCTGCGGCACCCCTCCAGCTGACGGAGACCAGGACCCTGCTCTCCGTGGCGCCAAGCCGAGCCGACGTCGAGGCCAGGCGTTGCGGGGCCAGAACGAGGCGGGTTCCGAAGAACGAGCGGGATGCGGTGGGCTGGCCGGACCAGACAGAGGTGTCGCGGTAAGCGGGGGTGACCCGCCGATCCTCGGCCCCTGTGGAGCCCGCCGTCTGCATGGCGTTGCCGGCGAAGGGCGCCAAGGCTGCAGCCTGGGCGGGAGCTCCCGCCAGAAGCACGATGAAGGTCAGGAGCGCGAGAACGAGGCTCA
>CAMAOY010000154.1 GCA_945859865.1 Phenylobacterium deserti | reverse complement strand
AGGATGCCGCCGTGATAGACCCCCGTCCCCAGGTCCTCGGCCAGGTCCTGGCGGGACACCAGGCTGAGGGCCTCGCAGCCGTAGACCCGGGCCATGTGCTCCACATGGGCGGCGTCCTGTCCCTCCCCGCCCGGACGGTGGCGGGCGGCGATCAGGCCAGGGCGATAGTCGGCCTCGGGCGCAACCTCGGCGACCAGGCCGGCCAGGTGGACGCGCCCGGCCTCCGCCAGGTTCCAGAGCCGCAGGGCCTCGTCGGCACCGACCCGGGCCTCGAGCCAGGCCTGGTCCTGCCGGTGGCCGGGATGAGCCTGGCCGCCATTGCGCCCCGAGGCCCCCGAGCCGACCCGGGCCGCCTCCAGCACCAGGCAGGGAACCCCGGCCCGGGCCAGGGCCAGGGCGGCCCCCAGTCCGGTGAATCCTGCGCCAATGATGCAGACGCCGGTGCGCACCTCGCCCTCCGGGGCGGGCAGGGCCGGCAGGCGGATGGCCGCCGTCTCGGCATACCAGGAGCCCGCCGGGTGGCCGTCATTGCGCATGGCGCGGTCAGACGTTCAGCAGGAGGAACTCGCGCTCCCAGGGGCTGATGGTCTGCATGAAGGTCTCGTACTCCGCCCGTTTCACCGTGGCGTAGGAACTGCAGAAGACCTCGCCCAGGACCTCCCGGATGGGCGCGCACTGCTCGAAGTGCACGAGGGCCTCCAGCAGGTTGCGCGGCAGCTCGATGCCCAGGGCCGAGGCGTCGGTGGCGACCGGCTCCGAGGGGGTCAGGTCCTGGGTCATGCCCAGCCAGCCCGACGCCAGAACAGCGGCGATGGCCAGGTAGGGATTGGCGTCGGACGAGGGGATCCGGTTTTCCAGCCGGCGGTTGGCCGGGTCGGAGGGCGGCTCCCGCAGGCCGCAGGTGCGGTTGTCGTAGCCCCACTGGGTATTGACCGGTGCCCCCGTTCCCCGGGCGATGCGCCGGTAGGAATTCACATAGGGCGCCAGCATGGCCATGATCGCCGGCAGATAGCGCTGCTGGCCAGCGATGAAGTTCAGGTAGGTGCGGGTGGGCTCCCCCGTCTTCCAGTCCGAGAACAGGGGCCGCCCGTCCGCGCCCAGGAGGGACTGGTGGATGTGCATGGCGCTGCCGGGCTCACCCGCCATCGGCTTGGCCATGAAGGTGGCGTAGATGTCGTGCTCCAGCGCCGCCTCGCGGATGGTGCGCTTGAACATGAAGACCTGGTCCGCCAGCTCCAGCGGATCGCCATGCCGCAGGTTGATCTCCATCTGGGCCACGCCGCTCTCGTGGATCAGGGTGTCGATCTCCAGGCCCTGGGCTTCGGAGTACTCGTACATGTCCTCGAAGAGGGCGTCGAACTCGTTGACCGCGGCGATGGAGTACCCCTGCCGCCCGGTCTCGGGCCGGCCGGACCGGCCGATGGGCGGGCGCAGCGGGTAGTCGGGGTCGATGTTCTTTTCGACCAGGTAGAACTCGAGCTCCGGGGCGACCACCGGGGTCCAGCCGCGCGCCTTGTAGAGAGCCAGGACCCGGCGCAGGACCTGCCGGGGTGCCTCCTCCACCGGCCGACCATCGGGGTGAAAGGCGTCATGGATGATCTGGGCAGTCGGGTCCTGGGCCCAGGGCACGACCGCCAGGGTGGCGAAGTCCGGGTGCAGGACGATGTCTGTGTCCGCCTGCACCGCCGAGACCGTTCCCATCACCTCGGGAAAGTCGCCTGTAATGGTCTGGTAAAAGACCGCCAGGGGCAGGTTCATGCTGGGCGCGCCCAGGAACTTGCGGACCGGCATGATCTTGCCGCGCGCGACCCCGGCGAGGTCGGGCACGACGCACTCGATCTCCTCGATGGACTGGCGGGCCAGCCAGGGGCCCGCCGCCTCCAGCGAGGCGACGCCGCGCTTCTCCCGGGAGGCCGGCGGCGCACGCTTCTTGCGGGAGGTCATCCCGCCGCCTCCGGCTTCAGGGCCCGCAGGATGGGCTCGGCTTCGTCGAGAGAGCGACGGATGATGGAGACCAGCCGGTCGATCTCGGCCCGGGTGACGATCAGGGGCGGGCAGCAGACGATGCTGTCGCGGATGCCCCGCACCATCAGGCCGTTGCGGATGCAGATGTCGCGCACCACCGGACCGGCCTCGCCCTCCTTGTCGAGGAAGCGCTTGTTGGTCCCCGGCTCCCGGACAATCTCTACCGCCCCGATGAGGCCGAGGGAGCGGGTCTCACCCACCAGGGGATGGTCGTTCAGGGTGGCCAGGGCCCGGGCCAGGTAGGGGCCGGTGTCGTCGCGGGTGCGCTCGACCAGGCCCTCGCGCTCGATGATGTCGATATTGGCCAGGGCGACGGCGGCGGCTGTGGGATGGCCGCTATAGGTGTAGCCGTGGATGAAATCCCCGCCCTTCTCTCGCAGTTCGGCCACGATGTGGTCGGCCACGCCGGTGGCGCTGATGGGCAGGTAGCCAGAGGACAGGCCCTTGGCCATGGAGATCATGTCCGGCTTCACGCCGTAGTGGTGATGACCGAACCACTGGCCCAGCCGGCCAAAGCCGCAGATCACCTCGTCGCAGACCAAGAGGATGCCGTACTTGCGGCAAATGGCCTGGACCCTTGGCCAATAGCCCTCAGGCGGGATGATGACCCCGCCGGCACCCTGGAGGGGCTCGCCGATGAAGGCGGCGACGTTCTCGGGCCCGACCTCCAGGATCTTGTCCTCGATGGCCTGGGCGGCCCGGGCGGCAAAGGCGTCCGGGGCCTCACCGAAACCCTCGCCGAATTGGTAGGGCTGCATGACATGCTCGACGCCGGGTACGGGCAGGTCGCCCTGGACGTGCATGGCCTTCATGCCGCCCAGCGAGACCCCCGCCACGGTGGAGCCATGGTAGGCGTTCCACCGGCTGATGAAGATCCGGCGCTGGGGCTGGCCCTTCAGCTTCCAGTAGTGCCGCGTCAGGCGGAAGATGGTGTCGACGGCCTCGGAGCCCGACGAGTTGAAGAAGACGTGGCTCAGGTGCCCGCCCATCTTGCTCGCGATCCGGGCTGCCAGCTTCACCGTGGGCGGCGTCGCCGTCCGGAAGAAGGTGTTGTAATAGGGCAGTTCGAGCATCTGCTCATAAGCCGCCTTGGCGAGCTCTTCCCGGCCATACCCCACGTTCACGCACCAGAGGCCCGCCATGCCGTCGAGGATGGCGTTCCCCTCCCCGTCGTAGATGGTGCTGCCCTCGGCCCGGGTGATGATCCGACTGCCGCCAAGGCTGGCGATCAGGCGGTGGTCCGCCTGGGCGGGCAGGTGGTGCGCCAGATCCAGGCGGCGCAGCTCGGCGATGTCGTGGTTGCGGATGGGAACGCTCACGTGGGTCACTCCTGAAACGGATCAGCTGACAAGCGGCTCGCCCCGGAGGGCCCGCCCGAAGATGCCGAAGAATACCTGACTTTGGGGATTTTCGCCCGTCCGCCATTCGGGATGCCACTGGACGGCCAGGACCGGGGCGGAATTGACCTGGGTCGAGAAGGCCTCGACCACCCCGTCATCGGCGCAGGCCTCAACGGACAGGCCGTCCCCCAGGCGCTGGACGCCCTGGTAGTGCACCGAGTTCACCTGGATCCGGGCCTGCCCCAGGGCGGCGGCGAGGACACCGCCAGGCGCCAACTCAACGTCGTGGACATGGTCGAACATCTCATTGAAGCCGACCTCGTCGGGGGCATGGTGCCGCAGGAGGTCAGGATGGTCCGAGACATCCCGGCGCAGGGTCCCGCCAAAGGCGACGTTCAGCTCCTGGAACCCCCGACAGATACCGAAGACCGGCCGACCCAGGTCAAGCATGGCGCGGATGAGGTCGCCGGTCATGGCGTCCCGGGCGGGGTCAAAGGGCCCGGGCGCATCGTCCGCCGCCTCGCCATAGGCGCCTGGGTCGAGGTTGGAGGGGCTACCGGTCAGCAAGAGACCATCCAGGCGGCTCGCGACGTCGGCGGCCCGCATGAGCCCGGGCATGGAGGGCACCAGCAGGGCGGCAGCATCTGCATAGGTCATGGCCGAGGCGACATAGCGGTTCATCACCGCCTGGGCGGGCTCGATGCCGACCGTGCGGGTGCAGCAGATGATGCCGGCGACCGGGCGGACCACGTCAGTTCAGCAGGACGGCGGGCGAGCACGCGTGCCAGCCGAGCCAGACCTCCTCGCCCAGGGCGAAGTCCTCCTGGTCCCAGCGGGTCAGGTTGGACCTGAGCACCCTGACCCGCCGGCCGCCGGCGATCTCGACGTCGTAGGTGCTCTCGCTGCCCAGGTAGGACTCGTGACGGATCACGCCGCGCACCATGTTGGAGCCGGCGGGGGAGTCGTCCAGGACCGGTGGCGGCTGGCCGGGGGCGTACTTGTGCAGCTCGATCTTCTCGGGCCTCAGGGCCGCCCAGACCGTGGCGCCCCTGCCCCCGGTGACGCCATGGTCGAGATAGATGTCGGTGGGCAGTTCGGGAGA
>CAMAOY010000153.1 GCA_945859865.1 Phenylobacterium deserti | reverse complement strand
GACGGGCGGCTCGTCCGGAGCGCCGACGAAGTCGAGCGGCTGTTCGTCGAAAAGCGGCACTAGTTTCCGATGGCCGCCGGGTCGGCCCACCAGGACAGGGTGTGGACGTCATGCGCCGAGGTCCAGATGCCATCGGGGGTGTAGCGCAGGGCGCCGCTGCCGACAGGAGCGCCAACCCGGGCAAGGATGGCGAGGGATTTCGGATCCAGGACAATGAAGGTCTGCCCCGCGGTCGTGCGTAGCCAGACCTTGCCGCCGCCGGTGTCGATGTCGCCCCATTTCAGGGTGGCGTCGATCTTGACGCGGCCAGTGACAGCGCCGGTTGCCGGGTCGATGCGGGCGACCGCGCCGTCCCCTTGTTCCTGCACCCAGACCGCGCCTTCGCCAGCGGCGAGGAAGCCTGGTGCCTTGCCAAGCCGGGTGGTCGCCACGGCGGTGTTCTTCCCGGGGTCGATCCTCTGGACGGTCTGAGCGGGGGCGCTGACTGCCCAGAGCGCGCCTTCGCCGAAGGCCAGGTAGCTGGTGCCGGGTTCGACCTTGATGGACGCGATGACCGTATTGGTCGCCGGGTCGATGCGGGCGATGACGCCTGACTTGTCGCTGGCCACCCAGATCGAACCGGCGCCCGAGACGACGTTCATTTCGCCGTCCGGGCTGGCGAGGCCGGTAGGGATGACAGCGGCGACCCTGTTAGCCCGGATGTCGATGCGGTTGACAGTCATGGCCTTGCAATCGGCGACCCACAGCGCGCCCGCGCTGATCGTCATGGCACCGCAGGCACCTTCCAGCGGTACCTCGGCGAGCTTGCCGGCCTTTGACCAGCGCTCGACCCGGCCCTTGTTGGTGGTCCAGACCGTGTCCCCGTCGACCGCGAGGAAATCGGCAAAGCCCGGCACCTTGATGACGGTCTCGACGGGCGCAGCCCCGGCGGCAGAGGCAAAGACAAGGCTGCCCGACCAAGCCAGGATAGCCCAAAGCTTTTTCATGGCGTTCGCGATCAGTTGGCAGAGGCGGGAGGGATGCGGTCTTGCTTCATCCGGTCGAGCCAGGACTGGAAGGGGAAGAGCCATTGTTCCTTGATCGACAGCCGCCTGCGGTCACCCTGGCCGACGACATGGCTTTCGCCTTCGCGATAGGTGCCGAAGATCCGGTCCATGAGGATCATGGCGTTGGCGTAGTTGCAGCGCGTGTCCTCATAGCTGGTCGCCGTGTGGTGCAGGCTGTGGTTGCGGATGGTGGTAAAGACGTAGGCGTACCAGATCGGTGGATCGGCGCGCACGTTGGCGTGGGCGTAGATGGAGATGGCGGAGAGGCAACTGAAGCCCGCGTACATCGCCGCAGGGTTCCAATCGAATAGCGAGACGACCCCCAGGCCGATCAGGAACAGCTCGATCGGATTGCCGACAAAGCCCTTCATGGCGTTGAGCTGTGTGATGTGATGATGCGGCGCGTGGGTGGACCAGAACAGGGCGTTGTTGTGCATCAGGCGGTGCATCCAGTACTGGCCGAACTCCCAGATCGCCATGAACATGAACACCTGCAACAGGAACGGCAGCGCAGCGACCCAGGGCGTGGCGAGGCCCAGCGACTCCTTCAGCGCCACCATCGGTTGATCGGCGAGGGTGCGCGTCGCCCAGACGATCACGGTCGCATTCAGCCCCACATAGAAGACGTCGGTGAAGAACTCGGTCGCATTGAGACGCCAGCCCGGGTGCCGCGCGTTCAAGAATTCGAGCCCCTGGACAAAGGCGATGACCCCGAAAAAGACAACTGGCCACAGCCACCAAATATCGAGCCAGGACTTGGGGACATTGGCCCAGAACAACAGCAAGGCGAAAAGACTCGCAGGCGGCATCAGGTCGAAGATTTTCTGCTTCATGACTGTTCTTTCGCACTCACGTCCCAGGTCGGCCTTGCAGCAGATTCAGTTGACCACGATCAGGCGCTCCCGACAATAGTGGCGGGACCGAGTAAGGTGTTTGCGGATAAACGCTCAGCGGGGCTTCAGATAGCTCGATCCGGGCCTGAGGATGGTGATTGTATGGTCTGTGAAGTTCCACAGGCTGGGGTTCAGGGCCAGGAACCGGGCACCGAGCCGCAAGGCGATTGAGCCCGGCCAGGGGCGGACATCCTTGGGACCACCCGCTTCGATGAGGGTGACAGAAATCCGCTCGAATACCGCGCCGCCAAAGCTGACCGGCCCCACCACTGCCAGGTCGCCTTCGGGTGTCAGGACGCCCTTGTCCTGCAGGGCGACGCGGGTCTCGGCGCGCACGTAGAAGGTACCCCCGTCCCCGGTATCGAAGTCCAGAACCACGGGCAGCGATCCGACAAAGGCCCCGGTGCTCGGCGGCTCACCTTCGGCCATGGCGACTGAAAAGCGGGCGACCACATCCTCCGCCGGCGGTTCGCCAACCCCAGGAAGGCCATCGGCCTGCGTCTTCAGGATCGTCAGAACCTGGCGGCCGTAGTCGAGAACGAAGGCGCCCCCGGACACCGCTGGCGAGCCGACAAATCCGAGAAAGTCTGGCCCGAACGCCACTTCGACGAAGCCGAAATCGCCGCTCAGGAGCCGAGGTGGCGTGGACAGGGGCTGGCCGCTGACCCGGACCGGGGGCGCAGGGTGCTCCCGAACGGAAAGCACCTGCCCCGATGCCGCCTGTCCACCCCGGAGCTGGGTGCCTTCCTCAAGATCCAGGGCGTCACGATTAAGCATGATGGACACCGGCGTACCGGTGTCGAACATCAACCGCCCCCTTGTTTCGCCGATGGTCGCGGAGATCAGGGGTTTGCCATCGACGACCTCGAACGGGATTTCACGCCAGCCGGCGGCCTGCCCGAGCAGGGCCGGATTCGGGTTCGGAATCGGGTGCAGTAGGGTAACGGCGGCCATCAGGGCCAGAGACGTCGAGAACGCAATTAAGCTCATCGGCGACGACCTTTGCAAACCGTGATTCAGTCGCTCCCGGACGGAACCGCTGCGTGTCTTACGGAGCCCCAACCCAGCCCTCTGTCCATGCGAATTGTCCATGGCGGGCGGCGCAATCGGCATCTCTCATTTTGTTCGTGTTTTGTTCTTTTCATTTTCGGCTTCTCATGTTCTTGTTCGCTCAGGGCTGGCCCGGTGCCCTGCCTTACCACCGGCCCCCAAGCGAAAGGAAACCTGAAGAATGGCGAGAATGCCGCAGGGACAGCCCCGTCCCGTCCCGGATCCCGACGGTGACCGCTACGACGAGATGCTCCGCCAGGAACGGCTGAGGCGCGCCCGCGCCGACGCTGCCGAGGCCAGGCCGCCTCCTCCTTCGGTGGGACATCCGGAACTGCTGGAATCGCTGATCCCCGTCTGGGGCTCCGGGCGGGAGGCCGTGGCCGACTTCCAGGAAGGGGACTTCGCGGGGGCGGCCCTGAACGGTGCCCTTGCAGCCTCAGACCTGTTCCTGGCAGGCGCGATCGTCAAGGGCGTCGCCAAGGGTGGCTTCTACACAGTAAAGGCCGTTGCCAAGAACGGGGCCAAGAAGGCAACCAAGACGACCCCCTATAACTGGGACGCCAAGGTACGTCCCTGGATGGGCGAGAAGCGCTATCTGGCCAAGGGGCAGGCGGGCCACCACTGGGCCATCCCACAGAACGGCTGGGGCAAGGGCGTGCCGGAGAGGATCAAGAATCAGCCCTGGAACATCAAGCCCATGCCGGAGGGGCCGGCAGGTGCCGAGATGCACGGCCGCATGACGGGGCGCTACAAGGGCAAGCCGAAGTTCAACGCCCTGGAGCGATACATCTACGGTACGCCCGCCTGGTCCAAGATTGCCACGGGTGCCGCCGTGGGGCATCCCACGGCGGCAGCCAAGGCAGAATCGGAGAAGAGACGATGACACCGAGCTTTCCGGCTATCGGATTCCGCCAGGACGTGGGGCGCTATGGCACGCCCGGCCTGGAGAAGTTCGTCGAATTCAGCAGTTCGGAGGACTTCGCGATCTGCAACGGATGGGAGCTGAAGTACGGTGCCCGCAACGGCATGGTGCTCGTGGACTCCGAACTGCGGAGCTGGCGGGTGATCAGCGTAACGCGGCTGGGGATCGTCCCGCCCCTTTGGTCCTTCCTGCTCAGGTTTCTGCTCCAGCAGGCGCCCTATTGGGTCGACCAGGAACTGGAGCCCCTCGAGCCGATCACGCTGGACCAGCTTAAGGACCGCATGGCGGCCTCCGTCCTGTCCAACCCGGACGACTGGCGCGATGACGAGGCCATCGCCGGAGAGGACGGCCCGCCCCAGGACGAACAGGAAATGCTGGACGCGAGGGTCGCCGGAATCCGCGCCGCCGACTCCGTCGAGGGGATCTGGGAGTTCCTCTACTGCCGTTGATCTGAACGGTGCGGGGTTACTTCCGGTCCGGCAGAGTCGATCTGGAAGCCCTCAAGGTGCCACCGCCAGAGCGCCAGGACGGCGCGGATCGGCGGCGCCCAGGAACAGGCCCTTGTCGATCATGATGGACTAAGCGCTGGCCGGCGACACTTTCGGTCATGCGTCCCGGGCCCAACTGAAGACGAAGGCCTC
>CAMAOY010000152.1 GCA_945859865.1 Phenylobacterium deserti | reverse complement strand
ACCCTGAACCCCCGCCTGTTCTCGGAGCAGCTGGTCTACATCATCAATCACGCGGAGGACCGGGTCATCTTCACGGACCTGACCTTCCTTCCGATCCTTGCCCAGATCCGCGACCAGATCCCGACGGTGAAGCATTTCATCGTGCTGACCGACGAGGCGCACATGACGGACGCGCTTCCCGATGCCCTGGCCTACGAGACCCTGGTCGCCAGCCATTCCGAGGACTGCGCCTGGGGGGGCTTCGACGAGAACAGCCCCGCGGGCCTCTGCTACACCTCGGGCACGACGGGCAATCCCAAGGGCGTCCTCTACTCGCACCGCTCCAACTTCCTCCACACCCTGGTCACCGCCGGGGTGGACGTGATGGGCTTGGGAGCGACCGAGACGGTGCTGCCGGTGGTGCCCATGTTCCACGCCAACGCCTGGGGCATCGCCTTCTCGGCCCCCGCCGTGGGCGCCAAGCTGGTCATGCCGGGCCCGAAGCTGGACGGCGCCTCCGTCCATGAGCTCCTGGAGTCCGAGAAGGTGACCTTCTCGGCCGCCGTGCCGACCGTCTGGCAGATGCTCCTGACGCACCTGCGTCAGACGGAGGGCAAGCTGACCTTCCTGAAGCGGGTGGTCATCGGCGGGTCGGCCGTGCCGGAGGCCATCGTCCGTGGCTTTCGCGACGAGTTCGGGGTCGACGTCACCCACGCCTGGGGCATGACCGAGACCTCGCCCCTTGGCACCCTGGCCAATCCTTCGGCCAGGGTCGCGGAGATGGACGAAGATGCCCAGCTGAAGTTCAAGCTGAAGCAGGGCCGTCCCCCCATCTGCATCGACCTCAAGCTGGTCGACGACGAAGACAAGGAACTGCCGCATGATGGCACGACCTACGGTCGCCTGATGGTGAAGGGCCCCTTCGTGGTCGGCCAGTACTTCAAGGGCGAAGGGGGCGATATCCTCGACCCGGACGGCTTTTTCGACACCGGCGATGTCGCGACCATTGACGCGTACGGCTACATGCAGATCACCGACCGCTCGAAGGATGTCATCAAGTCGGGCGGCGAGTGGATCAGCTCCATCGAGATCGAGAACATCGCGGCGGGTCACCCCAAGGCCGAACTCGCCGCCGTGATCGGCGTGGCCCACCCCAAGTGGGACGAACGGCCCCTGCTGCTGGTCAAGCTCCGGCCGGGCGAGACGGGGACCAAGGAAGAGTTCCTGACGTTCCTCGAGGGCAAGATTGCCAAGTGGTGGACGCCGGACGACGTCGTCTTCGTGGACGACATTCCCCTGGGGGCCACCGGCAAGATCGACAAGAAGCTTATCCGCCTTCGCATGGCGGACTATCGGCTGCCGACGGCGGGCTGAGTTCAGGACCCGAAACCCCGGAGCTGATCCTCAGGGGCGGCGGTAGGTCGCCGCCGGGCCGGGTTCGCCGTCGCAGGTCAGGACCCCCCGGCGTACCAGGTCGATGGCGTGCCCGAGCAGGGAGTTCGCCGCCGCCGGGTGCAGGCGCTTGTCCACCGCGGCGTACATCTCCGGCACCATGTCGGCGATCCGGCCAACGCCCTTGTCGACGCAGGCCAGGAACTGGGCCTCGCGGCCACGCCTGTGCGCGGCGTAGGCGGCGATGAAGGGTGCAACGTCCGTGATCGGCGGTCCGTGTGTCGGCCACAGGGTGTCGAATCCACGGTCCGCGACCTTCTGCAGGCTCTCCATGTAGGCGGTCATGTCGCCGCCTGGCGGCGAGACCACCGTGGTCGACCAGCCCATGATGTGATCGCCGGAGAACAGGGCGTTCTCCTCGTGAAGGGCATAGCAGATGTGATTGAGGGTGTGGCCGGGGGTGGCGACCGCCTCCACGGTCCAGCCGGGGCCACGGATCACCTCGCCGCCGCGGATGACGATCTCGGGGCGGAAGCCCTCGTCCTCGTCGGCCTCCACGACAATGCCGTCCGCCGCGCCGATCCGCGAGGGCGGGCAGCCGTGGATGCGGGCACCTGTCCGGGCCTTGAGGGGCGCGGCGAGGGGGGAGTGGTCGGCATGGTGGTGGGTGATCAGGATGTCGGTGATGGTCTCCCCGGCCGTTGCGGCGAGGATGGCCTCGAGGTGGTCGTCCAGGTCCGGGCCGGGGTCGACGACCGCCACCTGTCCCCTGCCGATGATGTAGGTGCCCGTGCCCAGGAAGGTGAAGGGGCCGGGGTTGTTCGCCACCACGCGGCGGATGAGGGGCGAGACCTGGTCGCAGGCGCCGTACTCGAAGGTGATGTCCTTGACGAAGGGGATCATGGCTGGGCTCACAGTGTTCGCGGAAGGACGGACGACAGGTCATAGCCTGCGCCGGCGGCGAGGGCGACCAGGGACTCCCGGTCATGGTCCCCGGCCCGCAGGGACCCCAGGGCCCAGGCGGTGACCGAGCGCGTCCCGGACCGGCAATAGGCCAGCACGGGGCCTGGCGAGGTGGCGACGGCGGCGAAGACGGCGTCGGCGGTCTCGGCCGAGGGCATGCCCGCAAAGGGAAGATCCACGAACTCCAGGCCCGCCGCCTGGGCGGCCGCCTGCATTGCGGTGGCGGAAGGCTGGTCCGGGGACTCGCTGTCCGGCCGGTTGCAGACCACCCGGACAAACCCCTCCGAAGCGGCCCGGGCGAGGTCGCCGGGCAGCAGCTGGGGCGCCACGGACAGGCGCTCCGTCACGCGGTGGAACTCGGACATGGACTGGACCCTCCTCGGAACCCGCGCCAGGAAGGCGGGCGGGTGCGTTGACATCATCGGGGGGGGATGGAAGTTTCGCAATCGTCAGGCCCCCAAAAAACCCTCGCCCCGGCTTTCCCTCATGTTGCGCTTCATCGCCCGTCGACTGCTTGTGGCCGGGCCGACCCTGCTGGTGGTGATCACCCTGGCCTTCTTCATGATGCGGGCCGCGCCCGGCGGGCCCTTCGATACCGAGCGCCGCCTGCCGCCGGCGGTGGAGCAGAACCTGAAGGCCCGGTACGGCCTCGACCGCCCCCTCGGCGAGCAGTACCTCGCCTATCTCAAGGGCGTGGTGCGGGGGGACTTTGGTCCCTCCCTGAAATATCCCGACAAATCGGTGGCCGACATCCTGACCCAGAACGCACCGGTCAGCCTGCGCCTTGGCCTGGCGGCCCTGGTCCTGGCCCTGGCGACGGGGGTCAGCCTGGGCGTCCTGGCCGCCCTGCGGCGAAACGGCCTCCTGGACATCGGCGCCATGGGCCTGGCCGTGCTGGGCGTCTGCGTGCCCACCTTCGTCACCGCCCCCCTGCTGATCCTGCTGTTCGGCTCGACCCTGCAGTGGCTGCCCAATGGCGGCTGGAACGGCGGTGCCCTGCCGAACATGGTCCTGCCGGTGATCGTCCTGGCCCTGCCCCAGGCGGCCATCATCTCGCGCCTCACCCGGGCGGGGATGATCGAGGCCCTCGGGGCCGGGCATGTCCGCACGGCCCGGGCCCGGGGCCTGCCCGAGTGGTCGGTCGTCCTGCGCCATGCCCTGCGCCCGGCCCTGACGCCCCTGGTCAGCTATCTCGGCCCCGCCGCCGCCGGCCTACTGACCGGGTCCCTGGTCGTCGAGAAGATCTTCAACCTGCCGGGCCTGGGGAAGTTCTTCGTCATCAGCGCCCTGCAGCGGGACTATACCGTCGTGATGGGCATGATCGTCGTCTATGCGGGCCTGGTCCTGTTCCTGAACCTCTTGGGCGACCTCCTGCTGGCGGTTGTCGATCCCCGGGTGCGCCTGACATGAGCGTGACTGTCCTGACGGCCCGACCCGCCGCCCGCGGCCGTAGCCTGACCGATGACGCCATTGCCCGACTGCTCGCCAACAGGGCCGCTACCGCCAGCTTGGTGGTGCTGGTCCTCCTGACCCTCTTCGCCCTGCTGGGTCCGGCCCTGACCCCCTGGCCCTACGACCAGGTCAACAAGTCTGACGTCTGGGTCCCGCCCCTGACCAACGGCCACTTCCTGGGGACCGACGCCCTGGGCCGGGACCTGCTGGCGCGCCTCGCCATGGGCCTGAGGGTCTCCCTGGCGATCGGCCTGGTCGCCACCCTGGTCTCGCTCCTGATCGGTGTCGCCTGGGGGGCCACCGCCGGCTATCTCGGCGGGGTGGTGGACGAGGCCATGATGCGGATCGTCGACGTCCTCTACGCCCTGCCCTTCATCTTTTTCGTTATCCTGCTGATGGTGGCCTTCGGGTCGAACATCCTGCTGATCTTCGTGGCCATCGGCGCGGTAGAGTGGCTGACCATGAGCCGCATCGTCCGCGGCCAGACCCTGTCCCTGAAGCAGAAGGAATTCATCGAGGCCGCCCGGGCTGCAGGCCTGGGGCGCCTGGGCGTGGTGGTCCGGCACATCATCCCGAATCTCCTGGGACCCGTGGCGGTCTATGTGACCCTGACCATTCCCGCGGTCATCCTGGCCGAGAGCTTCCTGTCCTTCCTCGGCCTCGGCGTACAGCCCCCCATGGCCTCCCTCGGGACCCTGATCTCGGCGGGGGCGCAGGACATGGAGATGGCCTGGTGGCTGCTGGTCTTCCCGTCCCTGGCCATGGCCGCCACCCTGGCCGCCTTCAACTTCATC
>CAMAOY010000151.1 GCA_945859865.1 Phenylobacterium deserti | reverse complement strand
GATCCCGAGCAGGATCGCCGGCAGCAGGTGGCGGACCCGAAGGCGGGTTTCCGACGGATCAAGCCGTCCCGCCCTCCGCACTAGGCAACCTCTGCCGAGATGGGCGCGCAGGCGCCCTCCAGCCAGGCGCGGACCGGGGCGTCCAGGTGGGGGCCGATCTCGCTCAGGACCCGGGCGTGGTAGGCGTCCAGCTGGTCGCGCTCTTCGGCCGTGAGCAGGTCGGGCAGGATCAGGGTCCGGTCGATGGGGGCCCGGGTCAGGGCCTCGAAGCCCAGCATGGGCCGGTCGCCGCCGGGGATGGTGCGGGGCGAGGTGACGTACTGCAGGTTCTCGATCCGAATGCCGTAGGCACCCTCCTTGTAGTAGCCGGGCTCGTTGGAAACGATCATGCCCGGCTGCAGGGCCACGGCGTTGGGCGCCTTGGCGATCCTGTGCGGGCCCTCGTGCACGCCGAGGAAGACGCCCACGCCGTGGCCGGTGCCGTGGTCGTAGTCCAGGCCCCGAGACCAGAGGGCGGCCCGGGCGAAGGCGTCCACCGCCGAGCCCGTGGTGCCGGCGGGGAAGCGCAGGGCCGCCAGGGACAGGTGGCCCTTGAGCACCAGGGTGAAGCGCTCGCACATCTCGCGGCTGGGCGTCCCGATGGCCATTGTCCGGGTCACATCGGTGGTGCCGTCCGGGTACTGGCCGCCGGAGTCCACCAGCAGGAGGGTGCCTGGCGCCGTGCGGGTATTGGTCTTCTCAGTGGGGTGATAGTGCGGCAGGGCAGCGTTGCCCTGGGCGGCGGCGATGGTGTCGAAGGACAGGTCCGCCAGGCCCTCGACCTCCTCGCGGAAGGCCTCGAGCCGGCTGGCGACCTCGATCTCGTCGGGCAGCAGGGCCTGGGCCTCCGTGGCCACCCAGTGCAGGAAGCGGGTCAGGGCGACGCCGTCCCGGACATGGGCACTCCGGGAGCCGGCGATCTCCACCGGGTTCTTGCAGGCCCGGGGCAGGGCGCAGGGGTCTTCGCCCCTCAGTACCCGGGCGCCGGCGGCCTCCAGGGCGTCGAAGTAGAAGGCCGGGGACTGGGCTGGGTCGACCAGAACGACCTTGCCCTTCAGCGCCGCCAGGGCGCCGGGCAGGTCTGCCGGCGTTTCGAGGGACACGCCATTGCCCAGCCAGGCCGGGAGCTCGGGCGTGACCTTGGCCGGCTCCAGGAAGAGCCGGGCCGAACCGTCTCGGTTCAGTATGGCCTGGGCCAGGGGCAGGGGGGTGCGGCTGACGTCCCCGCCGCGGACGTTGAACAGCCAGGCAATGGAGGCTGGGGCGGTCAGGACGGCGGCCTCCGCCCCCTTCGCCACCAGGCCCTCGCCCAGGCGGGCGCGCTTGGCGACGGAGTCCTCGCCGGCCAGTTCTAGGGCGTGGGGGCGCACGGGCGCAGCCGGCTGGGCCGGCCGATCGGCACCCCAGGCGACGTCCAGGGGGTTTGGGTCCAGGGACTTGAGGGTCGCTCCGGACCGGATCGCAGCGTTCTTCAGGTAGCCCAGGGCGTCGGGGCTGTGCAGGCGCGGATCGTAGCCAATGACCTGGCCAGCCCGGGTATGGGCCTCAATCCAGCCGGGGACCCCGCCGACCACCAGGTCGCAGATCTCGAACAGGGACGCATCCACCTGGGCCCGGACCTGGATGGTGTAGCGACCGTCCACGAAGACAGCGGCCCGGTCGGCCATGACGACAGCCGCCCCGGCCGAGCCGGTGAAGCCGGTGGCCCAGGCCAGCCGGTCGTTGGCACCCGGCAGGTATTCGTTCTGGTGCTCGTCCTCGTGGGGCACGAGCAGGCCGTCGAGCCCCTGGGCCGCCATGGCGGCGCGGATGCGGGGCAGGTGGAGGGATCCATAGGACGGATCGGCGGACTCTTTGAAGCTCTGGCGCATGAGCGCTATTTAGGCCCGACTGGCGGGGCGCGCAAAGGCCCTGCAGACAGGAGTCGACATGTCCCGAGAGGACCGCAAGGCCCAGGTCCAGGCCTGGAAGGAGGGGCGCAAGTCCCGGGCGGGGATCTTCCGGGTGGCCTGCGCGCTGGAGGGGAAGGTCTGGCTGGGGGTCAGCCGCAACCTCGACTCCCAGCAGAACGGCGTCTGGTTCAGCCTGCGCCACGGAGGCTCGCCCAACCGCGAGATGCAGGCGGCCTGGAAGGCCCATGGCGAGGACGCCTTCGCCTTCGACGAGGTCGAGGCGGTCGATGTGGAGCAACTCAGCGCCTACCTGGTCAACCAGCGCCTGCTGGCGCGCCTAAAGCACTGGTGTGTCGAACTGGGTGCGGGCCGGGTGGTCGCCTGACGGCCTGGGCCTGAGCGCTCAGGGCCGCTCCAGCACCAGGGTCGCCCAGGCGTCGCGGTGGATCCGGCGCAGCAGGCGGAAGCCCCGGGACCGGTAGGCTGCCAGCACCCGGCGCTCCTGGGTGCGCAGGAGCCCGGACAGGATGGCCACACCGCCGGGCCGCAGGGCACCGCGGATGTCCTGGGCCAGGGCCACCAGGGGCGGGGCCAGGATGTTGGCGAAGACCAGGTCGTAGGGCGCCGCCGAGCGCACGCGTTGGTGGCCAAGGCCCGAGGCGTGGACGAACTCGGCCCGGGCCCCATTCAGCTCGGCGTTCTCCCGGGCGATCCGGACGGAGGGGGCGTCGATGTCGGTGCCGCGGGCCAGCCGGGCCCCGGTCCGGGCGGCGGCGATGGCCAGGACCCCGGTGCCGGCGCCAACATCCAGCACCTTGTCGAAGCGCCGGGCCTTGATCAGGTCGTTCCAGGCCAGGAGGCAGCCCACTGTCGTGCCGTGATGGCCCGTGCCAAAGGCCGCGCCGGCCTCGATGCGCAGGGCGACCGCATTGGCCGGGATCCGGCCCTGGTCATGGGCACCGTAGACGAAGAAGCGACCTGCCCGCACCGGCGGCAGGCCGGACAGGGACATGGCCAGCCAGTCAGCATCGGCCAGGGGCTCGACCGTTGTCACCAGGCCGGGGAAGCCCGCCAGCCGGAGGCGCAGGGCGTCGACCTCCTCCGCTGTCGTGGGAAAGGCGTCTATGCGCCAGACGTCGCGGTCCTCGTCCTCTTCCAGGATGGAGTAGGTGGCGGCCTCCAGGACCGGATCGGCGTCCAGGGCTACTGCGGCGGCTTCGGCGATGGCGCGGGGCCCGCGGGCGATGATCTGGACGGCGTCGTCACTCATGCGCCTTCCTTAGGGCGCTCTGCCGGCGATGGCGAGGGGGCAGCGGCCCCGGGCGGGGTCGCGGGAGAGGGGCCCGCAGCCGGGGCGGGCGCGGCCTCGGAAGGTGTGGCTGGGGCCTCCGGGGGCGGTCCCGCAGGCACCGGTATATCCGCCTCCGCGGGTGGGGGGAGGGGCTCGGCAAGGCCCTCCGGCTCCCAGGCCGGGGGCGGGTCGGCGATCGGCGGCGGCTGAAGGGAGTCGGTGCCGACCACATAGTCCGGAAGGGCGCCGTTCAGGCCGCGTCCGCCCCAGCCGCCGGTCGGGTCTGCGCCTCCCGAGGAGCCTTCGGTCGTTCCGGTGAAGCCCGCCGGCAATTCGGGGACCTGCGGGCGGAAGTCGTCAGGCTGGGGCCGCAGGAGGGCGCCGACGAGAAGGCCCAGCCCCGCAAAGGCGACGGCACCGGCGATCTCCACCTTCATGGCCGTCGGTTCCCTGCGGACGCCGGCATCAGGCGGCCCGGCGCACAGCCCGCTCGATCAGGTCGCAGACCCGGGGAATCAAGGCGGCGGGGATGTTGTGACCCATGCCGTCCAGGACGTGCATCTCGGCCCCCGGAATGCAGGCGGCAGTATCCTGACCGCCCTCGACCGGCACCAGGGGATCGTCGGCTCCGTGGATGACGACCGTGGGCGCGGTGATGCGGCGCAGGGCCTCCCGGCGGTCGCCGCTGCCCAGGATGGCTGCGTACTGGCGCAGGAAGCCCACCGGATAGTAGGCGCGACGGAAGGAGGCCTCGATCCCGGCACGCTCGGACGCCTCGTCGGAGACCCCCGCCGGGCCCGCCATGACCCGGGCCGACTTCAGGCCATGGTCCAGGAAGGCGTCCAGGTCCTGGTGCGGGTCCGGACCCCGGTTGACCAGGAAGGCCAAGGCCTCGGGCTTGGCCGGGGGCAGTCCCGGATTGCCGGTGGAGGACATGATCGAGGTCAGGGAGCGTACCCGGTGCGGGTGCTCGGCGGCCAGCATCTGGACGATCATGCCGCCCATGGAGGCCCCGACCACGTGGGCCGAGCCGAAGCCCAGGCCTTCGATCACGCCGGCGGCGTCTGCTGCCATGTCGGACAGGAAGTAGGGAACCTCGGGGCGACGGCCTTCCCGGACCGCCTTGGCGACGTCGCCGATGCTCGGCAACGGGGCGTCCTCGAAGCGGTGAGACAGGCCCACGTCGCGGTTGTCGAAGCGCACGACGCGATAGCCGCGTCTGGCGAGGTCGCCGACCATGTCCATGGACCAGCGGATCATCTGGGCGCCCAGGCCCATCACCAGGACGACAGGCTCGCCGCCCTCGGGTCCGTGGATGTCGTACTCGATCGAAACGCCGTTCGCGGTGAGCTGGGCCATGGTT
>CAMAOY010000150.1 GCA_945859865.1 Phenylobacterium deserti | reverse complement strand
CCGCACCGCCGCGATCACCTGGTCCTGGGCGTCGGGCTCCAGGTAGGGGTGCATGGGCAGGCTCAGCACCTGGCCGGCCAGGGCGTTGGTCACGGGCAGGCCGCCCGGCGCAGGATAGCCGCTGTAGACCCCCTGCTGGTGGATGGGGATGGGATAGTAGACCGCCGTCGGGACCCCGGCGGCCTTCAGGTGGGCGGCCAGGCCGTCGCGGTCGGCGCACTTCACCGTGTACTGCGCCCAGGTGCTGCGGCCGCCCGGGATGACCGCGGGGGTCTCGACCAGGCCCTTCAGGCCCTCGGCATAGCGGTCGGCCACCCGGTTCCGGGCCTCGATCTCGTCGGCGAAAATGGTCAGCTTCTGCAGGAGTATGGCGGCCTGGAGGGTGTCCATCCGGCTGTTCATGCCCACCCGCATGTTCAGGTACTTGGGATCGTGCTCGATGGTCCGGCCCTCGATGTCGGACTTCACCGCCTGGCCGTGCACCCTCAGGCTGACCAGCAGGTCGTGCAGGCGCGCGTCCTTGCTCAGCACCGCCCCGCCGTCGCCATAGGCACCCAGGGGCTTGGCCGGGAAGAAGGAGGTGGTGGCCACGTCGGCCCAGTGGATGGGGTGATGGCCGTCCAGGGTGCAGCCAAAGCCCTGGGCCGAGTCGGCGATGAGCTTCAGGCCGTGCCGGCGGGCGATCTCCGCCAGGGCCGGATAGTCCGCGGGCTGGCCGAACAGGCAGACCGCCAGGATCGCCCGGGGGGTCAGGACGCCCTCGGCCTTCACGGCCTGGATGGCCGCCTCCAGGCGTTCCGGGTCGAGGGTGAAGGTGTCCGAGCGGACGTCGACGAAGACCGGCGAGGCGCCGACCAGGGGCATGACCTCAGCGGTCGCGGCGAAGCTGAAGGACGGGCAGAAGACCGCGTCTCCCGGCCCGATCCCCCAGGCCATCAGGGGCAGCTGCAGGGCCTCCGTGCCCGAGCCGCAGGACAGGACGAAGGGCGCCTGGCCAAAGTCGCCCAGGGCCTTTTCCAGCTCGGCGATCTCGGGACCCATGATCCAGGCGCCCGAGCGGACGACCTTGAGAATGGCGTCCTCGAGGGGCTGGCCCAGCCGCTGGCGCTGGGCCTGGAGGTCGATGAAGGGAATCGGCATGAGCACCCCGAATGGAAACTGGCGGCCGCTTCTTAAGGGCGCCCGCCCGCAATCTCCAGACACGCTTGTTTTCGCATCGTTTCGGCGGGGGCCGCCACGCCTGACGCAAAATCAAGCCAAAGAGGACACTGATTACAACTGCAGTTCCTGCGAAGCCCTCTAGCGATATTGGCTGATCTCCTCCAGAACAGTTGCAGCCGACGGAGAAGCTCTAAGTGAAATCGCTCTTCAATTGGGTCTTCGGAAAGGCCCTTCTCTACATTTCATTGGTCTTGGCCGTGATCTTCGCGACCCTGGTAATGCCGACAGTCCTGAACCGCTTGGGGCAGGATGGTCTGGCTCTGGAGTTGATGTCGCCGCAGGCTCTGGCCGAGCAGTTCACAAAAGACAGGGGTGCCGCTCTGGCCAGGGCGGAAAATCTCCAGGCTGAAATCGCCAAGGCTCCTGCGGCGGAGGTAACGCGTCGTCTCCCGGTTGCGCGCGCCGAACTCTCAGGCCTGAACCAGCAGTTACAGGCCCCTCTGGGCGGTCTCGCGGCGTTCAGTCCACGGGAAATTCTTGCCCGTAAAGGCCTTGAACTGAAACGCGCGACCTTGGAGGGCGAGATCCTTCTGCTGGAAGCGGCCTCGAGGCGGAACCTGCAGGCCGAGGTCCTTCTGGCCGCGCAGAAGCTTCCCACTCAGCCGATCAACAAATCCGCGGGCGCCTGTCAGAGCGCGATTAAAGACCTGAGGGCGTTCGTGGCGCGGATCGAGCTGGAAAAGGTCGCTCGGAACCTCGTGTTCGATGAAGAGGCGGACCTTCAGAAGGAGGCCAAGCGTCGTTGCGATTCCTATCTTGAGGTCGCCAAAGCCCAGAAAGACGCGGCCGACCAAGTGCTGCAGGCTGCAGTGGCACTTAAGTCCGCCAACGCCGCCTACAACAGCGCCGCTGATCAGGCGAAGTCCCTTGCCACAGGGGTCACTCTCAATCCCACTCGGACCTACGGCAGCACTCTCGTCACAGCCGCCCTCCTGCTCGCGGTGATTGTCGCCACTCCCTTCCTGATCCGATTCTTGTTCTATTTCGTCCTGGCGCCGTTCGCGCAGCTGTGGCCGTCTATACGCCTGCGCATTCGCTCGGACCTCGCACCTCCCACCCTGGTTCAGGCCTCTGCGACTTCGGCCCCGATCACCCTGCAGGCGGGTGAGGCCCTGCTTGTGCGTCAGGGCTACCTTCAATCCACCTCGACCCAAGGTGCGAAGCGCACCCAGGCGCTTCTGGACGGGCGGCATCCCTTGAGCAGCCTGGCCAGCGGCCTTTCCTTTCTCACCCGGATCGTCGGCGAAGGTGAGACGACCACGGTTTCCGCGGTCCATGATCCCCTCGCCGAGGTCGCTGTGCTCCGTCTTGAAAACGGAGGTGCCTGCGTGCTCCATCCCCGCGCTCTTGTGGCGGTCGTCCAGGCCGCCGACCGACCGTTGCGGATCACCAGCCACTGGCGCCTGTTCTCACTGCACGCCTGGCTGACCCTGCAGCTTCGGTACCTCGTGTTCCATGGCCCCTGTCGGCTGGTCTTGAAGGGCGGGAGGGGCATCCGGGTAGAGGGCGCAGAATCGGGCCGACTCTTCGGTCCGGACCAGCTAGTCGGCTTCAGCCTCGACCTCGCCTACACTGTCGCGCGAACCGAGACATTCTGGCCTTACTTCCTTGGCCGTGAAGCCCTGTTCAAGGACCGCGTGGACGCCGGCGGCGGAGTGCTGATCCTCGAAGAGGCGCCTATGGGCGGTGGCCGGAACGGCCCCCGCAAGGGCCTTGAGGGCGCCTTCGACGTGTTTCTCAGGGCCTTTGGGGTCTAGGTCCCGGGGGCGCGCCACCCGCTGCCTCAGATCTGCCTGGCTCGGCCTTCCCAGTAGGGGGCGCGGACCTTGTTGCGCTGGATCTTGCCCGCCGCCGAGCGGGGCAGGTCGGTGACGAAGTCGAGGCTGCGGGGGACCTTGAACGAGGGCAGGGTGCGCCGGCCGAAGTCGAGTATCTCCTGGGCCAGGGCGTCGGAGGGCGCATAGCCAGGCTTCAGCAGGATCACCGCCTTCACCTGCTCGCCCCACTCGTCATGGGGGATCCCCACCGTGGCGGAGTCGGCGACGGCATCGTGCTTGATCAGCTCGTTGTCGACCTCCTGCGGGTAGATGTTCACCCCGCCGGAAATGATGGTCTCGGCGCTGCGGCCCGTGAGGAACAGGTAGTCGTCCTCGTCGAAATAGCCGACGTCGCCCATGGTGAAGAAGCCGTCCACTCGGCTGGCGTTGGTCTTGGCTTCGTCCTTGTAATAGGTGAAGCCGCCGCCCGGGGGCAGCTGGTGGTAGATGCCGCCAGACTGGCCGTTCGGCAGGTCCTTCCCGCTGTCGTCGAGGATCCGGACCTGAAGGAGGGCCGGACGCTTGCCGACGCTGCCCGGCTTCCTGAGCCACTCGTGGGAGTCGATGGTGAAGCCCGCGCCGCCTTCGGACCCCGCGTAGTACTCGGACAGGATCGGGCCGAACCACTCGATCATGGCGTGCTTGACCTCGGGCGGGCAGGGCGCTGCGCCGTGGACAATGTACTGCACCTGGTCGACCGGGTAGCGCGCCTTGACCTCTGCCGGCAGGGCGAGGAGGCGCTGGAACATGATCGGCACCAGGTGAAGGTGGGTCACCTTCAGGTCGTGGATCGACTTCAGGACATGCTCGGAGTCCCACCTGTCGATGAAGACCAGTGGCGTGCCTGCGCCCATGGCGGCGCGGACGTCAAAGGCCAGGGGTGCGGCGTGGTAGGCGGGACCGGCGCAGAGCTGGACCGAGGTCTCGGTATCGTAGCCGCGCATCAGGTACATGGCCGGGGGGGTCACGACGGGAGCGGAGCGGTGCACGCCCTTGGGCCGTCCGGTGGTGCCTGAAGTGTACATCATGGCGTTGCCGAGGACGGGGTCGTCGATGTCGCTTCCGTCGAAGCCGTCCAGGGCGGCCTGATAGTCCTCGAAACCCTCGATCTTCCCGTCGGCGGCCAGCTTCACCAGGAGGTCCGGGCACTCCGCGGAGGCCGGGCCGATGGTGGCGACCCGGGCGTCGCCCACCAGGGCCTTGGCCTCGCAATCCTTGATGATGTAGGCGATCTCGTCGGCGGTCAGGTGCCAGTTGACCGGGGTGATGCGGATCCCCGAGCGCAGGGTGGCGGCCAGGGTCTCCACGAACTCCGCGCGGTTCGAGCAGACCAGGGCGAGAGAATCGCCAGCCTTGAGGCCGCGCGCGCGGAGCAGGCGGGCCAGCTTGTTGGCGTTGGCGTTGACCTTGGCGAAGGTGTGGGGCGTCCCGTCCGGGTCATAGACGGCGACCTTGTCGGGGTTGCGGGCGGCCCAGTAGGCGGTGGTCATTCCCACCTGGCCGGCGGCCTCAAGGCGCGCCATGAACTCGGGATTGAGCAAATCGTTCATTCAAATTCCTCCCGGGAC
>CAMAOY010000149.1 GCA_945859865.1 Phenylobacterium deserti | reverse complement strand
CCCGCCCAGAAGATCGGCGTCGTGCACGGCGATTTCCGGACCGGCAACTTCCTCTATGACCGCCAGGGCGACATCCATGGCGTCCTGGACTGGGAGATGGCCCACCTGGGCGACCCGCTCGAGGACCTGGGCTGGAGCCTCAATCCGGTCTGGAACTTTAAGCGTGACCTCGCCGGCGGCCTTGTCCCTGACGGCGTCGCCATCGCCTACTGGGAGGCGGCCAGCGGTCTTCGGGCCGATCCTGCCGCTGTCCACTGGTGGACCCTCTTCAACTGCGTGAAGGGCCAGGCGATCTGGATTTCCTCGGCCCGGGCCTGGATCGATGGCGGTAACCGCGAGCCGATCATGGTCCTGCCCGCCTGGGGCCTGCAGAACCCTCAGGACCGCGCCATCCTCAAGGTCATGGGTCACCTATGAAGCCCGACATTCCCGCCGTCCTCGCCGAACTTGCGGGCCTCGTCGCCCGGAACGCCGCTCCGGACCTGGACCCCGCCGAGCGCGCTGGCGCCCTCAGCCTCTCGGCGGCCCTGCTGGGCATGGCCGCCGAGGCCTGGGACGGTGCCGCCCAGCGCCTGGTCGAGGAGAACCGTGCCCTGCGCGCCCTCTTGTCCGACGCCGGCGACCGCGCTGGCTCCAATGCCGCGCTCGCAGGAACGGAGGACAGCGACCTGACGATCTCGGTCCTGTCCGCCGCCAACGCCCGGCTCCGGGCGGGGCTCATCGCCCTGCATGCGGCCGTCGAGGCCGAGGACTCCCCGGAGGCCCGGGCCCTGGAGTCCCGGATCTGGCAGGAGCTGCGCCTGTCCACCGACCGGCGCCGGATGGCCTCCGCCCTGGCCTAGGCTTTGCCTGGCCGCGCGCTATCGACAACCCGACTGGGCTGGGCTTTCTTGTGCGTCCCGCCATTTTGCGGGGCCCCGCCCTGCGGCGGGCGCTTCACGCCAATACCGGCCGCCCATACTGGCCCAAGATCGAGGGGACGATTTCCGAATGGCCCGCATCCTGCCCGAACCTACACCGGAGACCCGGCATTTCTGGGACGGGTGCCGCGATGGCGAACTCCGCCTGCAGCGCTGCACCGAATGCAAGACCACCTATTTCCCGCCCCGGGCCTTCTGTCCGTCCTGCGCCTCCCGCGAGGTCGAGGTCTACGCGGCCAGCGGCCGGGGAGTCCTCTGGTCCTACGTGATCAACCACCGGCCTCGCCCGGACATGGGGACTGAGCCCTACGCCATCGCCGTGGTGAAGCTCGATGAGGGTCCGACCCTGATGACCAACATCGTGGGCTGCCCCCAGACTCCCGAGGCCCTGGTCCTCGACATGCCCGTCAAGGTCAGGTTCGAGAAGCAGACCGATGACATTTCCCTGCCGCTCTTCGAGCCGGCGCAGTCCTGAGGCGGAACCCGACCATGATGCAGAATTCTGTTGCGGTCGTCGGCGCTGCCGAGACCACCAAGATGGGCAAGATCCCGGACGTCTCCGTGATCGGCCTCCACGCCGACGCCGCCCTCAACGCAATGGCGGACGCTGGCCTGAAGCCCTCCGACATTGATGGCGTCGCCACAGCGGGGATCTCCCCAGTCGAACTGGCCCACTACCTGGGTATCAAGCCGACCTATGCGGATGGCACCAGTGTGGGCGGTTGCTCCTTCATGCTGCACGTCCGGCACGCGGCGGCGGCGATCAATGCCGGCCTGGCCAAGACCATCCTCATCACCCACGGGGAGTCCGGCCGCAGCCGGGTGGGTTCCGGTGGCTTCGGCCGCTCGCCGTCCAGCCTCATGGGGCAGTTCGAGATGCCCTACGGCGTCACGAGCCCGCCCACCATGTTCACCATCCCGGTCCTGCGCTACATGAAGACCTACGGGGTGACCGAGGCCGACCTGGCCAATGTGGCCGTGGTCCAGCGGGAGTGGGCGGCCCTCAACCCCCGGGCCAGCTTCAAGGACCCGATCACCGTCGACGCCGTCCTGAACTCGCCGATGATCGCCTGGCCCTTCCGGATGCTGATGTGCTGCCTTGTCACCGACGGTGGCGGCGCCCTCATCCTGACCAGCGCCGACCGGGCGAAGGACTTCCCGCAGAAGCCCGTCTACATCCTGGGCACGGGGGAAAGCGTCGAGACGCCCCTGGTCTCGCAGATGTCCGACTTCACCTCGTCCGCTGCCTTCAAGATCTCCGGCAAGAAGGCCTTTGATGAGGCCGGCATCACCCATGCCGACGTCGACCACCTGATGATCTACGACGCCTTTGCCCACCTGCCCCTGTATGGCCTGGAGGACCTCGGCTTCTGCAAGCCGGGGGAGGCCAAGGACTTCATCCGCGAGCGCAACACCGCCATCGGCGGCAAGCTGCCGCTCAACACGAACGGTGGCGGCCTGTCCTACATGCACTCAGGCATGTACGGCATGTACGCCCTGCAGGAGAGCGTCCGGCAGATGCGCGGAACCGCGGCGGCCCAGGTCAAGGATGCGAAGATCAGCATCGCCCATGGGGTTGGTGGCATGTTCGCAGCCTCGGGGACCATCGTCTTTACCAACGAAAAATAGCGTATTCCCAACGTCTTACCGCGCTTATGCTGCAATCTGCGAGTGCAGCATAAGTGCGGCTCAGACCGGCCTGGGTGCCGGAATCCCCGTCGGCCTTAGGATGGGTTTCCAAGGCGTCCGCGCCGGTGGTCCCGGCGGCTCTGGCCCGCGATCCGTTGTGTTGGAGTCCACCCCTGCCCAAACTCTGAAGAACTTGTTAACCTCGGCTTGCTAGCTGATTGGGACGGGCGTACCGGCCTCGGGGATCGTGAGTGTGATCCTGAGGCGGACTCGGAGCGGTTATGGGATTTTCGTCGGACCCACGCGCGCGCTTCAACCTCGAGCAGGTGTCGATCCTGCTGCTCGAAGAAACCCCGCTCGGCATGTCCATCCTGGTTCAGGTCATGAATGGTTTCGGGGCGCGGAAGCTTCAACGGTGCGATAGCGTTGCCAAGGCTGAAAGTGTCGTCCGGGAGACCGAACTCGATCTCCTGATCGTCGACGCCATGGCCTCCGGCGGCGGTTACGATTTCGTCCATTGGCTCAGGAATTCGGGGATCCGGCCCAACTGCTATGCGCCTGTCCTGCTGACGGCGGCCCACACGCCCGCAGCGGCGGTGACGAACGCGAGGGACTGCGGCGCGCACATCGTCATGGCCAAGCCGTTGACGCCAAAGGCCGTGCTTGATCGCATTGTCTGGGTTGCGCGGACGGGCCGCAGGTTCGTAGAGAGCGACAAGTTCGTGGGTCCGGACCGCCGGTTCAAGGATGCCGGGGTTCCGGAAAAAGTGGGTATCGGGCGGCGCAGAGAAGATGCCGTCCCTGGGAAGGGTGAGGGGTGAGTCCGGCGATTTTTGCGGCGGCTCCAGTAGCGTAAAATAAGGTCGAGTTGAATGAGTGAGTCCTCAAAAATCCATGTCCCGGACATGCCGCTTGGGCGGCTGATCCGTATGCCCGGCGGGAAGACCTCGGGCCAAGCCATAGCCGACGCCGAACAGGGGCTCGCCTCCCTGCAGGGCGAGAGCATGAAGGAGCTGAACCGGGTCCTGGCCAAGGCCGAGACCTTCTATGCCCGGGCCGACGGCAAGTTCGACGCCCTGGTCGTGAGCGCCTTCTATGACCTGATCAACGGTGCCATTGGCCTGCCGACTGCCGGCAAGGACCGGGCCATTGACACCATGCTGGTGAGTCTCGCCGACCTGCTGGACTATTACCGGAGCTCCGGCGACTGGGGCGACAAGTCAGTCCAGGTTCACCTGGCGACCTTCCAGTTGCTCTTGAAGACCGAGGGCATCCGCGACCTCCAGGGCACCGAACTGATCCTGGCAGGCCTCAGGAAGGTCAGCCGCAAGGCCGCCAAGGGCTGATCACCGGGTGGACCGGGCAGACCCGGCCTGCCAAGATCAGTCCGGTACCGCCGGAGGCCCCCCATGAAGACCCGCGCCGCAGTCGCCTTCGAGGCCAAGCGCCCCCTGGAGATCGTCGAGGTCGACCTCGAGGGGCCCCGTGCTGGCGAGGTTCTCGTGGAAATCCGCGCCACCGGCATCTGCCACACGGATGCCTACACCCTGGATGGGCTGGATTCCGAGGGGATCTTCCCATCGATCCTGGGGCACGAGGGGGCCGGCGTGGTCGTGGAGATCGGGCCGGGGGTCACCAGCGTCAGGCCGGGGGATCACGTGATCCCGCTCTACACGCCCGAATGCCGCCAGTGCAAAAGCTGCCTGTCACGCAAGACCAACCTCTGCACCGCCATCCGCGGGACCCAGGGCAAGGGCCTCATGCCGGACGGGACCAGCCGGTTTTCCTACCGGGGCCAGGCCATCGCCCACTATATGGGCTGCTCGACCTTCTCGAACTTTACCGTCCTGCCCGAGATTGCGGTGGCGAAGATCCGGCCTGACGCCCCCTTCGACAAGGCCTGCTACATCGGTTGCGGGGTGACGACCGGGGTCGGGGCCGTGGTGAACACGGCTGGCGTCGAGGCCGGGGCGACCGTCATCGTCTTTGGCCTTGGCGGGATCGGCCTGAACGTCCTCCAGGGCGCGCGCCTGGTCGGGGCCGGAAAGATCATCGGCGTCGACATCAACCCTGACCGTGAGGCCTGGGGCCGTCGGTTCGGCATGACCGATTTCGTGAACCCGAAAGCGGTCGAGGGTGATCT
>CAMAOY010000148.1 GCA_945859865.1 Phenylobacterium deserti | reverse complement strand
GAACGGACGATCTGGTGAGCCACGGCGTCGCCGAGGAAGGAGCGGAAAGCTGCCTCGCCTGACCCGCCGGTGAAGGGACCGGAGGTATCCACCTCCGAGAACATCTGGTTGATCATCACCGACAGGAAGGAGGCCTCGAAGTCCTGTGCGGACTTCGCGATCCGGGTCCTCTGGAGGGTTTCTGACGGCGAGGGGGCCAGGGGTGCAGTGGTTACGGCGGTGGAAACGAGAGTCGCGGAGCTCATCACATCACCTCGATATCGGCCTGGAGGGCACCGGCCGCCTTGATGGCCTGCAGGATGGAGATCATGTCCCGAGGGGTCACGCCCAGGGCGTTCAGCCCTGAGACGAGGCTGGACAGGGAGGCCCCATTCCGGAGGGTGATGAGCTGCTTGCCCTTCTCCTCCTCGACGTCCACCGTCGACTGCGGCGTCACGGTCGTCTGGCCCTGCGAGAAGGCGTTGGGCTGGCTGACTGCGGGAGTTTCCTGAACCCGGATGGTCAGGTTGCCCTGGGCGATCGCAACCGTGGAGATCCTAACGTTCTCTCCCATGACGATCACGCCGGCGACCTCGTCGATGACCACCTTTGCCGGCTCATCGGTGTCGACAGGCAGGTTCTCGATGCGCGAGATCATCGCGACCATGTTCACGCCCACTGGCGGACGGAGGGTGATGATCGTGGGGTTTTCCACCGAGGCCGAGCCCGGGTAGACACCGTTCACGGCCTCGGCCACCCGGCGGGCGGTGGTGAAGTCCGGGTTGCGCAGGGTCATCCGCATCTGCGGCATGGAGGCCAGCTGGAAACCGAGCTCACGCTCGACGATTGCACCGCCCGAGATCCGCCCCGACGTCGGCACGCCCTTGGAGACAGAGCTTCCCGAGGCGCCTCCCGCAGAGATTGCGCCGGTCTGGACCGTACCCTGGGCGACGGCGTAGGCTTCGCCGTTCGCGCCCATCAGCGGCGTCACAAGCAGGGTTCCACCGAGCAGGCTCTTGGAGTCGCCCAGGGCGGAGACTGTGGCGTCGATCGGTGCCCCCGCCGTCGTGAAGGGCGGCAGCCGGGCGGTGACCATGACCGCGGCGACGTTTTTGGTGTTGAGGTTGGTCTCCCGGATATTGACGCCCAGGCGCTCCAGCATGGCCTCAAGGCTCTGTCGGGTGAAGGGAGCGTTCCGCAGAGAGTCACCGGTACCGTTCAGGCCGACGACCAGGCCGTATCCCACCAGCATGTTGTCCCGCACGCCCTCGAACTCGACGATGTCCTTGATCCGGGAACGGGCCTGGGCCTCGCCGCCGATCCCGGCGAGGAGGAGGGCCCCCGCCAGGGCTAGGCTGAAGAGATGACTGCGTCCGACCATGAGTGCGCCTTCCGGGCGATTGAACCCACGCCCGTCCTTGCGAGACCCATGCCACCCACCGGCCCTGAAAAACCCTTTAGAGTCATAAGGCTTTGCGTCTGCGCCCCAGAGGCATTGGCGCCGGGTGCAGAAATTGCCCGGCATTAACCATACCTCAAGCCCGGAGGGTCTAGGGTGAGGGTATGAAGGTCACCGGTCCAGGCGGCGTCTCAGGCAGTACCCCCGCCTCCAAAAAGGCAGGGGCGTCCGGCGGTGGCTTCAGCCTGCCCTCTGCGGCGGGTACAGGGCCGTCGGCCACGGCTGCGCCCGTCTCAGGGACTTCGGCGCTGATGGGCGTGGAGTCCCTTCTCGCCCTGCAGGAAGCCGGCGGTCCGCTTGAGGGTCGCAGGCGCTCCATGCGTCGGGCCTTCCGGCTTCTCGATGTGCTCGATGACCTGAAGGTCGCCCTCATCGACGGCATGCTTAGGCCGGACCAGATCCGCTCACTGTCCCTGGCCATCGCCGAACAGAGGGCGACGACGGGCGACCCGGCGCTCGAAGCGGTTCTCGACGAGATCGAGACCCGGGCCGCAGTGGAACTCGCAAAACTGGAGGTTCTCGGTCTTCCGTCCTGAGGGGCGTTCAGGGGCGTTGCGCGGCCAATCGGGTTTGCTATAAGCGCGCCAACAACAGGGCTTTGCATCCCGGGGGGTGAGGTGTCTATGCCCAAGGCCGACGCAACGGCGAGCGATCCAGAGTATCGTCCATCCGAGGACGAAACTTTCATGAACCAGCGGCAACTGGAGTATTTCCGCCGTAAGCTGTTGGCCTGGAAGGATGAGATCCTCCGGGAGTCCCGAGAGACAGTGGTCCACCTCCAGTCCGAGACGGAAAACCATCCCGATCTCGCCGATCGGGCTACGTCCGAGGCAGACAGGTCGCTTGAACTCCGGACCCGTGACCGTCAGCGCAAGCTGATCTCCAAGATCGACGAGGCTCTGCGCCGCATCGACGAAGGCTCTTACGGCTATTGCGCGGAGACCGGGGAGCCGATCGGCATCGCCCGCCTTGACGCCCGGCCTATCGCCACCCTGAGCCTTGATGCGCAGGAGCGTCACGAGCGCCGCGAGCGGATCCACCGTGACGACTGAGGGGACGGTCCTCCCGGTTGTCGATCCTTTCTATGCCATCGGTCTCAGCCTCCTTGCCCGTCGCCTGGAGGCTGGGGGCGCCAACATCATCCACATGGAGTTCGGCCAGCCCTCCACCGGAGCGCCCTCCCGGGCGATTGCGGCGGCCCATGCCGCCCTCGACTCCGATCCCGGAAGCTACTGGGAGAGCCAGGACCTCAAGGCCCGGCTTTCCAGGCACTATTCGGAATCCTACGGGGTCGACCTGCCGGCGGGCCGGATTCTGCTGACCTGCGGGGCCTCGCCGGCCCTGGTCCTGGCCCTCGCCACCCGTTTTCCCGCCGGAGCGCGCATTGCCCTGGCCCGTCCTGGGTACGTGGCCTACCGCAATACGATCCGCGCCCTGCACATGGAGCCGGTCGAGATTCCCTGTGGTGCCGAGGTCGACTTCCAACTCTCCGCCGAGGCGCTGGACTCCGTCGAAGGACCCCTGGATGGGGTGATCATCGCCAGCCCCGCAAATCCGACCGGATCGATCCTTCCGGCCCCCAGGCTTGAAGCCATAGTCCGGTTCTGTGAGTCCCGCCGGCTGGGTCTGGTTTCCGACGAAATCTACCATGGACTGAGCTATGGCGAGCGGGCGAGGTCAGTCCTCGAATTCACGGACCAGGCCTTCGTCGTGAACAGCTTCTCCAAGTATTTCAGCATGGTGGCCTGGCGGCTGGGTTGGCTCGCCGCCCCCCCGGACCATGCCGACCGGGCCCGGGCCCTGATCAGCAACCTGTTCCTGACGCCACCGTCCCTGAGCCAGCACGCCGCCCTGGCCGCCCTGGACTGCCGGGAGGAGCTGGAAGCCAATCTCGACGTCTACCGGACCAATCGCGGCCTGCTGCTGCAGGCCCTGCCAGGATTGGGACTGGCCTCCATCGCGCCTGCGGACGGAGCCTTCTACGTTTATGCGGACGTGGGCCACCTGACGCAGGACAGCCTTTCCTTCTGCGAAAGGATCCTCCGCGAAACCGGCGTCGCCCTCGCGCCAGGGGTCGACTTCGATCCGGTGGAAGGCGGCCGCTTCATCCGGTTCAGCTTCGCGCTCTCCAACGACCTAGTGGGCGAGGGCCTGGAGCGCCTGGCGCCCTGGTTTGCCGCCCAGCCCCGGCTTGGCGGGGCGCCCACTTGACCGGACCCCCTTCCGCGCAGAAACCTTCGACGGCGTCGCTGGTGATCGGCGGAGGGAGGCCCAGAACCCCATGAACGCCCTGTCCCAGTTCCTGACGGATGAGTATCTCTGGATCGTCGGCCTCACGGTGTTCATCTTGATGGTGACAGTCCGGTCCCTGGCCGAGAAGATCCGGCGGCGCCGGTCGAGTGCGGTCGGGGAGGGGGTTTCCCTGGCCGGGGAAGGGCTGATCGCCACCGCCGTCGTCGGCCTCCTCTCCCTCCTGGTCGCCTTCACCTTCTCCCTGGCCCTGTCACGTCATGAACTCAGGCGGACCCTGGTCGTCGAGGAGGCCAATGCGATCGCCGTGGCCTACATGCGCGCCCAGCTGCTCGACGCGCCCTACCGGAGCGACCTCAGTAACATCATCGTCTCCTACGCTCAGGTACGACGCGTCAGCGCGGAACTCTGGGGACCCGCCCAGCTGGCCGCCCAGAAACATTCCGAGGCCCTGCAGGGTCCCCTCTGGCAAAGCACGGCTGCAGCGGCGCGGGCGTCGCAGACCCCCGCCCTCGCCAATGCTTTGGTCCAGAGCATCACCCGGATGATTGAGGTCGAGGCACAGAGGAAGGCCGCCCTGGACGCCCGGATTCCGCCCGCCGTCCTCTTGGCCCTCATGGCCTATGCCGTCTGCGTCGCCGGGATTCTGGGCTATGTCGCCGCCGGGGCTCACGGCTACCGAAGTCATATCTCGTGGGTCTTGTTCATGCTGATCGCCTTGGCCTTCATCATGATCCTTGATCTCGACCGGCCCGGAGACGGACTCATCATCGTCTCTGAAGCGAACATGACGGACATGATCCGAGCCCTGCCAACCTACACCATCGCAGAGCCGAAGCGTTGAATCCGCGGCCCCGGCGACTGGCGGCGCGGAGCGGTCGGGGTTAAAGGTCAGGTCATGACCCGGTCCATTGTCATTGCCGCCGTCCAGGCCAATCCCACTGTAGGTGCCATCGCCGCCAACGAAGCCCTCGCGCGTCGCAGGTTCTCAGAGGCCCGTGCGGCCGGAGCCGACCTCGCCGTGTTTCCCGAGCTCTTCATCA
>CAMAOY010000147.1 GCA_945859865.1 Phenylobacterium deserti | reverse complement strand
TCGAGGGTCCGGTAGATCAGGCGGTAGGCGATGCCGAAGTCGCCGAAGTTGAGGGTGGCAGCGATGGGCGCCGGGGTCGAGAGGACGCCAGGGGTCTCTGCGGCAACCTCAAGGAGGGTGTGGCGGACATCGTTGGGTGCGTCATCGTAGCTGAAGGAGACCTCGATCATCTCCATCCTCATCCGGCGCGGCCGGGAGTAGTTGGTGATGACCTCCTTGTTGAGCACCGAGTTGGGCACCACCTGCGTCAGCCCACCAAAGGCCTTGAGGTGGACGGAGCGCCAGTTGATCTCCTTCACCTCGCCTGAGACGTCGCCGATCTCGATATGGTCACCCACCTCGAAGGGCCGCTCCATCAGGAGCATGACGCCGGAGAAGAGGTTTCCGAGGGGCTCCTGGAGGGCGAGGCCCACGACGATGGAGCTGACACCGAGGGCGGCCAGGGCGCCCGACAGGTCCTTGCCCCAGACGCTGGAATAGACCACTGCGCCGGCGAGGCCGACGAGCAGGATCCGGATCAGGTCGCGCAGGAGCCGTGGTACCCGGGTTGCCCAGCTTCCCACCGCCGCCGCCTCAAAGACCAGGCTGTTGATGTAGTTGAGGGCGCCTGCCGCCAGGAAGATCCACAGGACGGTCTCGGCCAGGCGGACCGGCAGGCTCGAGCCCGGCAGGCCCACGGCCACCCGCAGGAAGAGTACCAGGGCCAGGACCGGCATGAACCAGTTCCGGGTCCAGCGCAGGGGACCGGCGACGGGGTGGCCCCGGCGTCCAGCGACCTGGATGGCCTCAGTCATGACCAGCAGGACGAGGGGCAGGCCCAGGCCCACGGCCAGGGCCGGGCCAAGGGCCAGGCCGCTGAGTTCGGAAGGCGTCATGTCAGGCGCCCCCGTCCCGCTTCGCCCCTTTGTGGGCGGCGCCGGCCTCGATCAGGGGATAGAGCTCGATCCGGCCCATGCCCTTGATCTCGGTGGGGACGGCGGGCCCGAAATCGACCAGGTCCTGGACCCGGTCGCGGACCGATTTTGTCACCTGGATGGAGGTCTCGCCATCTGAGACTATGCCCCGGGCGAGGCGGACGGTGTCGCCCCAGAGGTCGTAGATGAACCGCCGGCGGCCCACCAGGCCGCCGGTCACGGGCCCGGTGTTGATACCCACCTCGGCCACGAGCTCCAGGCCCCGTTCAGCGTTGAACCGGCGCACGATCCGGACCGCCTCCAGGGCGAACTCGACCATGCGCAGGGTGTGGTCCGGCCGTTCAGCCGAAAGGCCCGAGGCGGCGAGGTAGGACGAGCCGATGGTCCGGACCTTCTCCACGCCCAGGCCCTCCGCCACCTCGTCGAAGGCCCCCACCATGTCGCTGAGCAGGCTGAGCGCAGCCTCTTCGCCCAGGGTCAGGGCCAGGGCGTCGAGGCCAAAGAGATTGACGAAGGCCACGGTGACGTCGGCGAAGGCGCGCGGGGTGTCATGCCCGCCCTCGCGCATCTGGGCAGCGCCCGAGGCCGGCAGCAGGCTCTCGAGCAGGCGCTCGCTCTCCTGCGCCTGGGCCTGGACCTCGGCCTTCTGCGCCCGCAGGTTCCGGATCATCCGGTTGAGGGAGTCCCCGAGGGCACGGAGTTCGGGATCCTGTGGCGGCGTGACCTCGGCGTCGCTGTCGCCCTGCCCGACCCGCTCGGCGGCGGCGGCCAGGGCGCTGATCGGGCGGGTGATCCGAGAGGCATAGGCGATGGCGATCAGGGAGCCCAGCAGGGCCAGGCCGACCGTCGCCACCAGGGCCTGGGCGGCATAGGCGCGGACGGGTGCCAGGGCCTCCTTCTGGTCGACCTGGGCGATCACGGCCCAGCGAAGGGAGTCCAGGTCCACCGGCCCGTAGGCGGTGAAGACCGGCTCGCCCCGGTAGTCCCGGTCATCGTCGTCCACCCCGCGACGCCCCGTCAGGGCCGCCTCTGCGGCCTCGCCCTCCTGGGGCGCCAGCAGGACGGCGGTGCCGAGACTTTCGATCTTGTCCACAGTGTGGGTGGTGAGCTTGGAACTGCGCAGGCCGGCGACGAAGGCCTTGGGGTCTTCCTGCATGAAGCGGGACTCGGTCCGCAGCCGTTTGTCGGGACCAATCAGGAAGACCTCGCCGGTCTTTCCCATGCCTTCATTGGACAGGGCCGCCTCGATCTTGTTCGTGGCCAGGCGCAGGGCCATGATGGCCACCAGCCGGTTGCCGTCGAACACGGGGGTGGCGATGAAGGCCCGGGGCTTGCCCAGGGCGGGCCGGTAGAACTCGAAGTCCGACATCCGGTAGTCATCGACGTTCTGGGTGCGCCGGAGCGCCCGTACGGCCTCCGCCAGGTTACTGGAGGCGTAGGGACCGGTCTCCAGGCTGGTCCCCAGGGCGGCGTTGGCCTGGTAGCTGAAGAAGACCTCAAGGGTGTCAGGGTCGATCAGCAGGACGTTCTCGAAGCCGAACCTGCGGAGGATATCCCCAAGCCGCGCGTGGGTGTCCTCCACCGCGCGCCCGTAAGATGTGGAATCCGCGCCCGTCGGCAAGGGCTGGGAGCCCGTGTAGGGCCGCGCCGATGGGACCACATAGGCCGCCTGGGCGCGCCATCCCGCGTTCGAGGACGGCAGGAGGTCCTCCGCCTCCACCGTTGCGTCGATCCCGCGGCTGAGGGCCGGCGCGAAGTCGCGGTCGTAGAAAGCCGTCACGGCGGCCCGGGTCGCCGCATCTGGCGGCGTGTCGCCCAGGGCCCTGTAGCCGGCCCGGAGCTCGGCGCTCATCCGGCCCACCTCCGGCAGGCCGGAGAGGGCGAGGACCTCGTTCCTTGAGGCCTGCAGAAGCTCCGACACCAGCTTCACCCGGGAGGTCTGGACGCCCTGGAGCTGGGCCAGGGCGGCGGCCTTCAGGGAGCTTCGGGCACTGGCATAGCCCAGGCCCGCCACCACACCCACCGAGGTCAGGAGCAGGAGAAGGATGAAGGCGATAAGCCGGGTCTGGAGGCTGAACTGGCGCATATGGGGCGATCCGGATGACGGCGGGGCGGCGGAGGCAAGCTCCGGCTTCCTCGATAAGCCCCGCCTGCAGCTCGGGCAAGCTGGAGCCTGCAAGGGAGCCTCCGGGGATCCCGGCGCGGTCTGGCATCCGGCGCAGGTCCATGTCAGCCTCGCCCCATGCCTGAAGCGCCCAAGATGGATGAATCCGAGGTCCGCCGCGCTGCTGGGGACGTGATCGGCCTCTATACCCGCCATGCGGAGGCCTGGGATGCGGCCCGGGAGTCGGAGGTCCGGATCGAGGGTGCCTGGCTGTCGCGGTTCGCGGACGGCCTGCCCCCGGGCGGAAGGGTGCTGGACCTGGGTTGCGGGACGGGGCGGCCCCTCGGCGCCTGGCTTTTGGACCGCGGCTTCGCTGTGACTGGCGTCGACGGCTCTGCGCCCGCGGTCGAACGGGCGCGCCGCCGCCTTCCCGCTGGGACCTGGATCTGCGCGGACATGCGCGGCCTGGATCTCGGACAGACCTTTGACGGCCTCCTGGCCTGGGACAGCCTGTTCCACCTGACTCACGACGACCAGAGGTCCCTCTTCCCGGTCTTCGGTGCCCATGCCGCGCCGGGCGCCCGGCTGATGTTCACCTCCGGCCCGGAAGCCGGGACGGCCATGGGTGTGTTCGGTGGCGATCCCCTGCACCATGCCAGCCTGTCCCCCGCCGAGTACCGTGACCTGCTGGCAGAACAGGGCTTCGAGGTCCTCCAGTTCACGCCAGAAGATCCGGACTGCGGCGGGCATTCGGTCTGGTTGGCGCGCCGACGGCTTGGCTGACGACCCGGGAGGAGGCATACCCCTCCTATCAGACAGGGAGGGACCCATGCGGACCGACGCGGAATTCGACATCATCGTCTATGGGGCCACCGGCTTCACCGGCCGCCTCGTGGCCGAGCACCTGGTTCGCACCCAGCCGCCGGGGGGCGAGGTCTCCTGGGCCATGGCCGGCCGTTCGGCGGACAAGCTGGCCGAGGTCCGCGACCTGATCGGCGCGCCCGCCCCCACGCCCCTGGTGGTCTGCGACGCCACCGACCCGGCCCAGCTGAGCGCCATGGTGCGCCGGGCAAAGGTCATCGTCACCACCGTCGGGCCCTACCAGCTCTATGGTTCCGACCTCGTCGCCGCCTGCGTCGAGGCGGGGACCGACTATTTGGACCTGTGCGGGGAATCCAACTGGATGGCTGAGATGGTCGCCGCCCACCACGAGGCCGCCAGGGCCTCAGGCGCGCGTATCCTCTTCTCCTGCGGCTTCGACTCCATCCCCTTCGAGCTGGGCGTCCTGTTCGCCGAGGAGACGGCCAAGCGCCGCCTCGGCCACCCCGTCCCGCGGGTGAAGGGCCGTGTACGGAACATGCGCGGCGGGCTGTCCGGCGGTACCGCCGCCAGCGGCGCGGCCACCATGGATGCCATCCGGCGCAATCCCGCCCTGTTCCAGCTGATGATGGACCCCTTCGCCTTGACGCCCGGCTTCATCGGCCCGGCCCAGCCTTCGGGCAACGAGACGGCCTTCGACGAGGACGTCGACGCCGAGGTCGGCCCCTTCATGATGGCGGCCATCAATACCAAGAACGTCCACCGCTCGAACTTCCTGCAGGGCCATCCCTGGGGGACGGACTTCGCCTACGACGAGATGTCCGTCACGGCGCCGGGCGCCAGCACGTCCTTCACGGACCTCGGCGGTGCCGGCGCCCCGAAGCCGGGAGAGGGGCCCAGCCTCGAGGCGCGCGAGAACGGCTTCTACGACATCC
>CAMAOY010000146.1 GCA_945859865.1 Phenylobacterium deserti | reverse complement strand
GGTCCGGGTCAGGGTGCCGACGATCTCGGTCTCAGCCCGGAAGACGGCCTTGATTCCCTTGGGGACAGTTCCCTTCCAGCGCGGACCGGCGAACAGGTAGTTGCCGGCCTCACGGCCCGTGGCCCGCGACCCGGTATAGGCGAAGTTGTGGGTGTAGAGGTCGAACCACTGGTTCACGTAGTAACGCTTGGGGACCGCCGGCAGGGACAGGACGATGGGCTCGGCCCTCAGGTCCAGCCAGGCCCAGCTGTAGGGCGTGTCGTTGTTCGGGCTGACGATGTCCTTGTCGTCGGGCGTCGCCAGCCGGGAATAGTGCCGGAACTGGTTGAACCCGCCGACATAGCCGGGGGCGTCCTTGTTCACCGCCTGGGCGTACAGGGTCTGGTAGCCCTCGATCGGGGCGAAGGACCAGGCCCAGGCCTCCTTGGCGATGGCCTTGGCCTCGGCGGGCGTCAGGGCCGTAGCGGCCGCCGCGGCGCCGGGTGCCAGGGACAGGGCGAGGGCGGAGGCGGCGAGGCCGAGGACCTCGCGCCTCTGGGTGGAGGGGATAAGGCTCTTGGTCATTTCGTCACCTGCTCGAAATCGTTCAGCTGCCAGCTCTTGGCGAAGTAGGCCTCGGTGGGCCCGTAGAACCTGAAGTAGGCGAACCAGCCCTTGCCCGGCGTGGTCTGGATCCAGTTGGCGGCACCTTCAGGCTTGACGGGCCCGAAGGTCACGTCGACGGAGCCGTCGGCGTTCTTGACCAGGTCCGGCTTGCGCGAGCTGATGTCGGCGGCACCCTGGGCGGTGATCAGCGGGCCGCGGGTCACGTTGTCATACAGGGTGATCGACCAGAACTGCTTGACCGGCGGGGCTGGATCGACGCGGATCTTGTAGGTCTTGCCGCCGTCCAGCCAGGCGCCGGCCTTGTCCTTGGAGGATTCCAGGTAGACCTGGCCGAAGCCCAGGATCCGGCCCTGCATGCCCACCGACATGCCGATGGCCTCGTAGAACCAGGAGCCGCGCTGGTCGAACTGGACCCGGTCCTTGTTCGGGGTCTCCTGGTCGAGGTCGAACATGACCGCGTATTCCCAGTTCTTGCCGGGATAGACGGTCGCGCCGGCAAAGCGCTTGTCGAAGGCCACAGTGCGGGCCATCAGCTCGCCGACCTTGGCCGCCTCTGTCAGGATCTTGGTCTGGCGGGCGTCGGGGTTGAAGGGCTTGCCGGGCTGGATTCCGAGGGGCTCGAGCATACCGAACATGGTCCGGTCGCGGGGGGCGACGGGCTCGTTGGCGTAGAGTTCCGAAAGCAGGCGCCAGTATTCGAGGGTGTCTGGCTGGGCAGAGGTCCAGGGCCGGCCGCCGACGGTGGCGTAGCGGGTCTCGCCCGGCGCCGCGCGGTTCGCCCAGGCGTAGATCTTGAACTTGCGAAGGGTTGCCTCGGCGACGGTCTTGTCCGGGTCGAGGCCCCGGGTCCCGAACCAAACCTGGTTGGAGGGCGACCGGACGACCCGGTAGCCGGCCGGATTGAGGGCCTCGCCGCCCGGCGGCAGGACGAGGTACTTGCCGCCCGCACCCTTGTCGGGACCGGTCTGGCCCATGTCGGTGATGGGCTGCTGCCAGATGTCCAGGACGCCCCCCGCCGTGGCCCCGGCCGGAACGTCGACCACCAGGGGGCCGTCCTTGGCCAGGTCCCAGAAGCTGAAGGCGTAGAGGGTGGTAATGTTCGGGGTCAGCATCCCCGCCTTGTCCTTGAGGTCCTGGAAGAGGAGGATCTCGCCGTTCTTGACGCCGAGGGTCTTGGCCTGGGCGTCATACAGCGCCTTGAAGCCCACCGCCGGCAGGGCCCAGATGTAGGCTTGGCTGGCCCTCTGGAAGTCCATCTCGTCGTACAGCTTGTCGGCGGTTTCCTTGGTCGGATAGCCGTTTTCCAGCTTCAGGGCCCCGAGGCGGGTCGCCACGGAGTTGGCTCCGGAGTTTGCTGCGTCCGGCCTGCCCGGCGCCGGCGTGCAGGCCGCCATGGCCAGGGCGCCTGTCGCCAGGCCCGCTGCAAGGGCGCTTCTCAATGATCCCGTGAATGCCATGATAAACGCCCCTTTGATGCGACTATGGTTGCGTCCAAGGTAACCGCGTTGTCTGCTCTGGGTTGTCGCGATATAGACAATCGCAGTCCGCCAGGCGGGAGGAAGCCTTGGACAAGGCAGAGGCGATCGTCCTGGTCTCGGGAACGGGATGGCTCGCAAGGCAAACCGCTGATTTCCGGAGACTTTTTCTGGAGCGGGTTTCTCTCCGAAGGTTCCAGGCTGGTGCCCCGATCTACCGGGCGGGCGCTCCGCCTTCGGGCATGTTCGGTCTTGTCGAGGGCCAGTGGAGCCTGCAGGTCCCGCCTTCGGACGTGATGATCTCTGTCCAGGGGCCAGGGCGCTGGGCGGGGGACGCGGCGGCCCTGCGGCGGCGGCCGACCATGATTTCGATCCGCGCGATCACCGACTGCCGCGCCCTGCATCTCAGCCAACCGGACTTTGATCAACTGCTGCGTGACCCGGAGTGCTGCCGGACCATCGCTGCGCTTACCGCCGAGGGCCTGGGTGAGGCGGTGACCGTGGTCTCCAACCTGATCCAGCCCAATGGCGAGCTGCGGGTCGCCCAGCGGCTGTTGACCTTCATTGGCCTCTACGGGGATGACCGCCGGGTGTTCACCGATGTCTCCCAGGCCGATCTCGCCGTCATGTGCGGCCTGTCCCGTCAGACCCTGAACAAGGTGCTCAAGTCCTTCCAGGACGCCGGCGTCATCGCCACGGCCTATCGCAGGCTCGAGATCCTGGACGTCGAGGCGCTCCAGGCCATCGCCTTCCGCCCGCCCCTTTAGGGCGCAGCCTCCCCGACTCGGGCTAGCCGGAGCCATGCCCACCGCCCTTCGCCTCGGCCTGGTCTATGTCGCCCTCTATGTGGGGAGCGCCGCCAGCACGCCCTTCATGCCGGTCTGGCTGAGCGCAAAGGGCCTGACCGGGGCGCAGGTGGGTCTTGTCCTGTCCCTGCCCATGCTGTTGCAGATCCTGACCTCGCCGATCCTGGCCCTGTGGGCCGACCGGTTCCGCCTGCGCCGCACGCCCATCGCCTGGCTCGCCGCGGGGACCTGCGCGGTCTATCTCGCCCTGGCCGGACTGCAGGGCCTGCCCGCCCTGGCGATCGCCTGGCTGCTGGCGGCCAGCCTCTACATGGCCCTGCCGCCCCTGATCGACGTCATCGCCCTGTCGCGGGCCCAGACGGAAGGCTTCAACTACGGCCTGCCCAGAGGCCTGGGATCGGCGGCCTATATCGGCGGGGCCATTACGACCGGTGCCCTTGTCACTGCCATCTCGGTGGATGTCGCCCTGGCCTGGATGATCCTCGCCGCAGGGCTGACGGCGCTGTGCGCCCGGTTCATTCTGCCCCCGGATCCTGCGCCCGGCCGCGGGGCCTCCCGTGACGGTGGCGGCCTTGCGGGCCTGAAGACCCTGATGCGGGACCCGGTCTTCCTGCTGGCCGTGGGCTCGGCGGGGCTGATCCAGTCCGCCCACGCCTTCTACTACGCCTTCTCGGCCCTGGCCTGGAAGGCGCAGGGCCTGCCGGAGAGCCTGACCGGCCTGCTCTGGGGCCTGGGGGTCGGGGTGGAGGTGGTCTTCCTCTGGTTCGGCTCCCGCCTGCAGAGGCGGCTTGGCCCGCGTAATCTCCTTGTGATCGGCGGGGTGGCGGGGGTGCTGCGCTGGACCCTGATGGCCGCCGCCCCACCCCTCTGGGCCCTGGTCCCGCTGCAGGCCCTTCACGCCCTGACCTACACCGCCGTCTTCCTGGCCTCGATCCAGCTGGCGTCCCGGCTGTCGGGGCCGCAGACCGCCTCGGCCGCCCAGCTGGTCAACGCCGCCCTGCAGGGGGGCGTGCTCTCCGGCCTCGCCACCCTGGCCTCCGGGCCGATGTTCGACTCGGTCGGCGCAGGCGGCTACCTGGCCATGTCCGGCATGGCCGCGACGGGGCTCCTGGGCGCCTTCGGCCTTTACAGGATCCGCCGGCTGGACACCTGAGGCGCCAGCCCCTTGCGTCATGTCGCCCTTGGGGGACTATGACCCCTCAGATTTTTTGAAATGGGAGCACAGCCATGCGCGCAATTCAGGTTTCCGAGCCCTGGGGCGTCGACCGGATCGAGGTGGTGGAGCGGCCCGCGCCGACGCCGGGCCACGGCCAGGTCCTGGTGAGGATGCGGGCCGTTTCGCTGAACTACCGCGACCTGCTGATGGTGGGCGGGGTCTATAGCCGGGGGCCGGCCATGGCCGGGAGCATCACCCCCTTTTCCGATGGCTGCGGCGTGGTCGAGGCGGTGGGCGAGGGCGTCACGCGGGTCAAGCCCGGCGACCGGGTCTCGACCCTGTTCTTCCAAAACTGGACCTCGGGCCGGGCGACGGTGGAAAAGCTGACCAGCGCCCTGGGCAGCCCGATCCCCGGCGCTGGCGCCGAGCTGCAGGTGTTCAGCCAGGAGGGGGTCTCGAAGGTCCCCGACTTCCTCACTGACGAGGAGGTCTCGACCCTGGCCTGCGCCGGCCTCACCGCCTGGCGGGGCCTGTTCGAGGACGCCCGGCTGGAGCCCGGCGATACGGTGGTCCTGCAGGGTACGGGCGGGGTGTCGATCTTCGGCCTGCAGTTCGCCCACGCCGCGGGCCTGCGGACCCTGATTACCTCTTCGTCTGACGAGAAGCTTGAGCGCGCCCGCCTGCTGGGTGCCGACCACCTGGTCAACTACCGGGCCACGCCCGAGTGGTCGCG
>CAMAOY010000145.1 GCA_945859865.1 Phenylobacterium deserti | reverse complement strand
CCGAGGAGTTTTCTGAATCATGGCCCTGAAAGTCGCCATTGTCGGCCTGCCCAATGTGGGCAAGTCGACCCTGTTCAACGCCCTGACACAGACGGCCGCCGCCCAGGCCGCGAACTATCCCTTCTGCACCATCGAGCCGAATGTCGGCGACGTGGCGGTGCCAGAGGCAAGGCTGGAGGCCCTGGCCGGCATCGCCGGGTCGAAGGAGATCATTCCCGCCCGCATCAATTTCGTGGATGTCGCCGGCCTTGTCCGCGGCGCCTCGCAAGGCGAGGGCCTCGGCAACCAGTTCCTCGCCAACATCCGGGACTGCGACGCCGTCGCCTTTGTCTCACGCTGTTTCGTCGATGACGACATCACCCACGTCGAAGGGCGGGTCGACCCCATCTCGGACCTCGACATCATCGAGACCGAACTCATGCTCGCCGACCTGGAGAGCCTGGAGAAGCGGGTGGTGAACTTTGAGAAACGGGCCAAGACCGGGGACAAGGAGGCCGCCGCCACCCTCGCCCTGATGAAACTCGCCCTCGCCCAGCTCGCCGAGGGACGCCCGGCCCGGGCCGCCCAGGTGCCCATCGAAGAGGAGAAGGGCTGGCGCATGCTCCAGCTGCTCACCGCCAAGCCAGCCCTCTATGTCTGCAACGTCGACGAAGCCTCCGCGGATCAAGGCAACGCCTTCTCGGGCCAGGTGGCGGCGCGAGCCACCCGGGACAAGGCCAAGTCAGTGGTGATCTCGGCCCAGATCGAGTCCGAGATCGCCCTGCTGGACGCCGGTGAGCGCGCCGAGTTCCTCGAGACCCTGGGCCTGGTCGAACCTGGCCTGAACCGCCTGATCCGGGAAGCTTACGCCCTCCTGGGCCTCCAGACCTACTTCACGGCCGGTCCCAAGGAGTCCCGCGCCTGGACCATCCCGGTCGGGGCCACGGCACCCCAGGCAGCGGGCGTGATCCACACCGACTTCGAGAAGGGCTTCATCCGGGCCGAGACCATCGCCTTTGACGACTACGTAAAGTTCAAGGGCGAGGCTGGCGCCCGCGAGGTGGGTCGCCTGCGCTCGGAAGGCAAGGAATACGTCGTCCAGGACGGCGACGTCATGAACTTCCGCTTCAACGTCTGACCTCACGAAAAAGGCCGGCCGCCCTGGAGGCGACCGGCCCTGGTTTCGCGCGGAGGCGGGACCCTAGTGGGCCACGTTCCGCCAGATCCGCTTGTAGCTCATGTAGAGCAGGCCAGCGAGGATCAGCAGATAGATCATCGCGCCGACGCCGAAGGCCTTGCGCTCCTCCATCTTGGGCTCGGAAGCCCAGGTCAGGAAGGCGGCGACATCACGGGCCTGCTGGTCGATCGTCGACTTCGTATCGTCGTCAAACGTGACCTTGTCCGCTGCAAGTGGCGGCGGCATGGCGATGAAGCCTCCGGGAGGCGCATGCCCCTTGCCCTTCCAGAAGGCCGAGACGTCCCCGAGCATGTAGGGGTTGTAGTACTGGCCCGAGGGAACCTCGAGGCCCGCGGGGGGGGCTGAGTAACCGGACAGCAGCGAGTAGATGTAGTCCGCGCCGCCCGCCCGCGCCTTGGACAGGGTCGAGAAATCTGGCGGCAGGGCCCCGCCGTTGCCGGCCCGGGCCGCCGCCTCATTCGGGTAGGGGTTCGGGAATCGGTCGGCAGGGGTTGCCGGCCGCTTCACTATGTCGCCCGTTTCCTGATCGATTTCCGAGGTCTCGAAGTCCTTAGCGATGGTCTTGACGTAAGGGTTGTCATTCGGGTTCGGGTATTTCGGATCGTGGAAGGCTCCTCCCGCCTGGCCGAGGTTCCGGAACGACATCAGGTTCATCGAGTGGCAGGCCGCGCAGACCTCCCGGTAGACCTTGAAACCCCGCTGAAGCTGTGCCCGGTCAAACTTGCCAAAGGGGCCGTTGAAGCTCCATGCGACCGTACGTGGCTCCTCCTGCGTGCCGGCCGCGAGGGCCGGCCCGCCCATAAGGGCGAGGCCGAGCGCCGCTATGGCGAGACCTTTGCGAAGCATCAGGCTCAACCCCTCTTCTCAGGCGAAGCCGCCGCGCCCACGGGCAGGGCGGCGGAGTGCGAAAAGACCGGTTCGCTGATCGACTTCGGCTGCGACAGGGGATTCTCTGTCAGGCCCATCACCGGCAGGATAATCAGGAAATAACCGAAGTAGTAGGCGGCGGCGAAGCGCGACAGCCAGACCATGGAGTTCAGGTCTGCATCCAGCAGCTGGAAGGTCTTCAGCCCAGGGATCACGTACTCATCCGGCAGGCGTCCGCCGCAGAAGCCCAGAACGAGGCAGGCCACCACGAAGATGAAGAAGTACATCCGGGTGGTCGGCCGGTAGCGCATGGACCTGACCCTCGAGGTGTCCAGCCAGGGCAGGACGAACAGCACCGCAATGGCGCCGAACATCAGGAGCACGCCCATCAGCTTGTCCGGGACAGCCCGGAGGATGGCGTAGAAGGGCAGGAAGTACCACTCCGGCACGATGTGCGCCGGGGTCACCAGCGGGTTGGCGGGGACGTAGTTGTCCGGATGGCCGAGAGCGTTGGGGGTGAAGAACACGAAGGCTGCGAACATCAGCATGAATACGGAGATCGCGAAGCCGTCCTTCACCGTGTAATACGGGTGGAAGGGAACCGTATCCGCCTTGGACTTCACCTGAACGCCAGTAGGGTTGTTGTTACCCGTCACGTGCAGGGCCCAGATGTGGAGGATCACCACACCGGCGATCATGAACGGCATCAGGTAGTGCAGGGAGAAGAAGCGGTTCAGGGTCGAGTTATCGACTGCGAAGCCGCCCCACAGCCATGTGGTGATGGACTGGCCGACCAATGGCAGGGCACCGAACAGGTTGGTGATCACCACAGCGCCGTGGAAGCTCATCTGGCCCCAGGGCAGGACATAGCCCATGAAGGCCGTGGCCATCATCAGCAGGTAGATCACGCAGCCCAGGATCCAGAGCAGCTCGCGGGGCGCCTTGTAGGAGCCGTAATAGAGGCCACGGAACATGTGGGCGTAGACGGCGATGAAGAACATCGAGGCCCCGTTGGCGTGCATGTAGCGCACCAGCCAGCCATAGTTCACGTCCCGCATGATCCGCTCGACCGACGCGAAGGCATGGTCCACGTGGGGAACGTAGTGCATGGCCAGGACGATGCCGGAGACCAGCTGGATGCCCAGGCAGAGCGCCAGGATCCCGCCAAAGGTGTACCAGTAGTTCAGGTTCTTCGGGGTCGGGAAATCGACCAAGCTATCGTAGGCCAGGCGGGCGATCGGAAGGCGGGTGTCGAGCCAGCGCTCGAAACCGGTCTTGGGAACGTAGTTCGAATGTCCACTCATGTTCGTCAGCCCACCTTAACAACGGTATCAGAAAGGAAAGCGTAGTCCGGAACCTCCAGGTTCGTGGGCGCGGGGCCCTTACGAATTCGGCCAGAGGTGTCGTAGTGCGAGCCGTGGCAGGGGCAGAACCAGCCGCCATAGTCGCCGCCGCCGAAGGTCGGCACGCAGCCCAGGTGGGTGCAGGTACCGATCAGGACCAGCCACTCGGCCTTGCCGGCCTTGTGACGCGCCTCATCTGTGGAGGGGTCCCGAAGGGCTGCCTTATCGTCCTTGATGGCCGAGGCGATCTCGGCGCCGGTGCGGTGCCGGATGAACAGGGGCTTGCCGCGCCACTTGATGGTGACGGACTGGCCGAGCTGAACCTTGGTCAGGTCGAACTCCACCGAGGCCAGGGCGAGGGTGTCACCGGCGGGGTTCATCTGGTCGACGAATGGCCAGGCCACCGTCGCCGCCGCACCAAGCGCTGCGACGCCCGCCGCAATGTGAATAAAATCGCGCCGGCTGGGGTCATCCCCATCCTCGCCATGTTCGGGGTTCGCGCCCGTCACGCTGTCGGCCACTTTGAAGCCACCCTTCGCTTGGGGACTGCGCCGGAAGGGCGCTGTCCGTTCTCGACCCCGCCAGTCGATCTGGTAAAGGTCCCCCAGACTGAACGCGCCGAACGCTGGCGGACCGTCTGGGAAGCCATGTCGCCGAAGGCGAATGGACTCCCGCCGATTCGCTGCGGACCGCGTGTAGCCCGTCGCGGGATCACGTAGAATGCTGCTCGCCCTTTTTCAACCTGACATTCCGCAAAACCTTGGCGCCGCTATCCGGCTGGGGGCTTGCCTGGACACCCAGGTGCACGTCATCGAGCCCTGCGGCTTTCCCCTGTCTGACAAGGCGATCCTCCGGGTGGCCCTGGATTATGGCGACCCGGGTGAGGTGGTCCGCCATTCCAGTTGGGATGCCTTTCGGGCTGCGGCAACGGGACGGATCGTCCTTTTCACCACCCGGGGCGCTGCCCCGCTGCACGATTTCGCCTTCCGGGCGGACGATATCCTCCTGTTTGGGCGAGAAAGCGCGGGCGTGCCGGACTTCGTCCACGACGCAGCAGACGCCCGGGTCATCATTCCCTTGAGCCGCGGGCGGCGATCCTTCAACCTGACCGTCTCGGCGGCAATCGGCCTGTCCGAGGCCCTTCGTCAGACCGGGCAATTCCCCCCTTTTCATCCGCAAGAATTTCCCCACCATGATTGATCCTGCCGTCCTGGAGTCCCGCAATTCCCGCGCGCGCGCCTGGTTTGACGCCCTGCGCGACCGCATCATCGCCGCCTTTGAGCAGCTCGAGGTCGACGCGCCCGCAGACCTCTTCCCCGGGGAGCCCGGGAAGTTCGAGCTGAAGCCCTGGGTGCGCGAGGCCGGTGGCGGCGGGGTAATGGGCTTCCTGCGTGGCGGCCGGTTCATCGAGAAGATGGGCGTACACATCTCCCTGGTGCACGGGACCTTCACCCCCGAGATGGCCGCCAACATGCCCGGCGCGGACAAGGACCCCCGCTTTACGGCCACCGGCATCAGCCT
>CAMAOY010000144.1 GCA_945859865.1 Phenylobacterium deserti | reverse complement strand
CGCCATCCGGTCCCGGATGCCGGCGAGCATACCCGCGAGGTCCTTGCGGGCTTTGGCCTGACGCCGGAGCGGATCGCGACCCTGCTCGGGTCCGGCGCGGTCTTCGAGGCGGCTGCGGCCCGGAGCCACCTGAGGGACGGCGGGGCGGCGCTCTTCACCCAGTGACCCCGGGTCATGGATGACGCCAGCCCGCCATCGTTGTATGCATTCGCCATGATCGGAAGACTGAACCACGTCGGGGTTGCCACCCCCTCCATCGCCGAGTCCGTGAAGCTCTATCGCGACATGCTCGGTGCCACGCAGATCTCGGCGGTCAAGGCCATGCCGGAGCAGGGCGTCAACGTCTGCTTCGTCGACCTGCCTAACAGCCAGATCGAACTGATCGAGCCCCTCGGCGAGACCTCTCCCCTGCACGGTTTTCTGGCGAAGAACCCGTCGGGCGGCCAGCACCATGTCTGTTTCGAGGTCGAGGACATCCTTGCCGCCCGTGACGACATGGCGGCCAAGGGCGCGACCGTACTAAACAACGGGGTCCCCAGGATCGGTGCCCATGGCACACCGGTGATCTTCGTCCATCCGAGGAACATGGGCGGCGTCCTGGTGGAGCTGATGGAGACCCCGAAGGTCGCCCACGCATGAACCCCTTAACCGCCATCGCCATTTATCTGACCATCTGGTGGACGGTGCTCTTCGGGGTCCTGCCCCTGGGCGCAAAGTCGCATGCCGAAGCCGGGATCAAGCCCCCTGGGGGGGGCGATCCGGCGTCGCCGGTCAACCCGCGCCTGAAGGAGAAGTTCCTGCTGACCACTGTGGTGTCGGCGGTGATCTTCCTGGTCTTCTACCTGCTTCTGCACTTCGGCATTATCCAGCTGGCCCCGGGGCGTCGTCCGGTCTGAGGCGGGGGGCAACGCCTGTTCCTGAGGCGCCCTTGCCCTTAATCGCACAGGCTGTGGGCATAGCCGCAAAAGGCCGCCCTCAACCCGGCGTCTTCCGAGACAGGCCAGGCAGGACCGGTTTTTCTGACCCTGCCGATGAAGATCGGAGCTTTCCCCGAGATGGAGAAGGCCGCCCCGCTCCCGGGCGGCCTTCTTTTCGTCCGCAAAGCGGGGCATAGCGGTCCGGTCTTTAACTCCCGCGAGTCCATGGCCGCCTCCCTTTCACCCGACCTGCAGACCGTCCAGCCCGCCGGCCCCTTTAGCCGCTGGGAGCGCATGGTCGCCGGGCGCTACCTCCGCTCCCGGCGCCGCGAGGGTGGCGTCGCCCTGATCGGCGTGATCGCCTATGTCGGGATCGCCCTGGCCGTGGCCGTCCTGATCATCGTCATGAGCGTGATGAACGGGTTTCGGGCCGAGCTCCTCTCCCGGATCCTGGGCTTCAATGGCCATGTCTTCGTCACCTCTGCGCCCGCCGCAGGTCTCGATCCGGCAGCGCTCGCCCAGCGGCTTTCGGGCCTGCCCGGGGTCGTCCAGGTCGCGCAGGTCCTGGAGGGCCAGGTCATGGCCGTCGGCGATGGCCAGGTCGCGGGCGCTGTCGTCCGCGGTGTCTCCCGAAAGGACCTCCTGGCCACGCGACTGGTCTCCGGAAACGTCACGCCCGGCGGGCTCGAAGGCTGGGGCGAGGGCGAGTTCGGCGGCGAAAAGGTCCTGGTCGGCGAGCGTCTCGCGGCGAGTCTCGGACTGAGGCAGGGGGACCCCATCACCCTGATCTCGCCGACCGGCGCGGCGACCGCATTCGGTGAAGCCCCCCAGCGCAAGACCTACATCGTCGGCGGGCTCTTCAGCGTCGGCATGAGCGAGTACGACCAGACCTTCCTCTACATGCCTATTGAGCAGGCGGGCCTGTTCTTCGGCCGGGAGGGTGCACCGGACTTCATTGAGCTCAGGCTGGCGGACCCAGACAAGGCCGTGGCGCTCAAGCCCGAGGTCGCCGCCATCGCCGGGCCCGCGGCCACGGTCACGGACTGGACCGAACGCAACGCCGCCTTCTGGGGTGCCCTGAAGGTCGAGCGCAATGTCATGCGGCTGATCCTGATGATGCTCGTCCTGATTGCTGCGGCGAACATCATCTCGGGCTTGATCATGCTGGTGAAGAACAAGGGCCGCGACATCGCCATCCTGCGGACCATGGGGGCGGGGCAGGGGTCGATCCTGCGAATCTTCTTCATGGCCGGTGCCGCTGTCGGCGTGGCGGGTGCCCTGACGGGCCTGGTCCTGGGCGTCCTGTTCTGCACCTTCATCGGCCCGATCCAGCAGGCCGTGGAGTGGGTGACCGGTGCCCGGGTCTTCGCCTCGGACGTCTACTACCTGTCGCGAATCCCCGCCAAGGTCGACTGGGGCGAGGTCTTGATGATCCTGGCCTGGTCCCTGGCGGCGTCCTTCCTGGCGACCCTGCCGCCCGCCTGGCGGGCCAGCCGGCTCGATCCCGTGGAGGCCCTCCGATATGAGTGAGCCCAGCGTCGTCCTGGCCCTGCGAGACCTGCACCGCACCTACCGCTCGGGCGACCGCCTGCTCCATGTCCTGGACGGGGTTGAGCTTGACCTCCGGGAGGGCGAGATTGTCGGCCTCGTCGGCCCTTCTGGCTCCGGGAAGTCGTCCCTGCTTCACGCTGCCGGCCTGTTGGAGCGTCCCACCTCTGGCCGCGTGCTTGTCGAGGGCCAGGACTGCACCGATCTCTCGGACGCCCTGCGCACCCGGGTGCGTCTCTCCGCCATCGGTTTCGTCTACCAGGCGCACCACCTCTCACCCGAATTCACTGCCGAGGAGAATGTGATCCTCCCGCAGCTGATGGCGGGGCGATCCCCCGGCCAGGCGCGGGCCAGGGCCCGGACCCTCTTGGGCGAGTTGGGATTGGCAGAGCGGCTTGAGCACCAGCCCGCCCAGATGTCTGGCGGCGAGCAGCAGAGGGTGGCGGTGGCCCGCGCCCTGGCGAACCAGCCTCGCGTCCTGCTGGCGGACGAGCCCACGGGCAACCTGGACCCTGAGACCTCCGCCGCCGTGTTCGAGAATCTCAGGTCGATGGTCCGGGGGCAGGGTGCAGCCGCCCTGATCGCCACCCATAATCTCGAACTGGCGGCCCGGATGGACCGCATCCTCACCCTGCGCCAGGGCCGGATCGTCGCCGTCTGAGTTTTTTCCAAGCCCCCCCTTGAAGTGAGAACAAAACCAGAATAGGAACATTTCAGGAACAGTGTTTTGGGGGATTGCGACATGGCTCGACTCGTTAGGGAATCGCTGGCCTTTGTATCGGTGGCTAGCTTCGTCTGGATGATGTGCCAGATGGCGGTCCTGGCGGCCTGACGGAGACCATAACGGCCTCTGGCCCGGGACGACCTCCAGGCTAGGCGGCAGGGGCAGGCGGAACGGACAGATGGCGATCGAGGGCGGCTTCATTCATCTCCGGGTGCGCTCGGCCTACTCCCTCCTGGAGGGTGCGGTCCGGGCTGAGGCCCTGGGTCGGCTCGCGGCATCTCAGGGGATGCCCACCGTCGCCATAGCGGACCGGTGCAACCTCTTCGGTGCCCTGGAGTTCTCGGTCGCCTGCAAGGAGGCCGGGATCCAGCCCATCGTCGGCTGCGCCCTTCCGGTGACGGGCATAGGTGGGCGGTCTCCGGAGCGCTGGGCCAAGACCCCGACCCTCGTCCTGCTGGCCCAAACGGAAGCCGGCTACCTGAATCTTTCCGAACTGTCCTCAAAGGCCTTCCTGGAGGCCGACGGGATCGAGGAGCCCTCGGTGCCCTGGTCAGAAGTGGCAGCGCGCGCCGAGGGCCTGATCCTGCTCTCGGGCGGAACAGAGGGTCCCGTAGACCCTCTGTTTGCGTCGGGAAAAGCGGAGGAAGGTGCCGCCGCCCTGGCCAAGATGGCGGAAGCCTTCGGGGATCGGTTTTATGTCGAGATCCAGCGCCATGGCCTGGCCAGCCAGGCCGCCGCCGAGCCCGGGCTCGTCGCATGGGCCTATGCCAACGATGTTCCCCTGGTGGCCACGAATGACGTCTACTATCCGGACGCAGACCTCTACTCCGCTCACGAGGCCCTGCTCTGCATCGCCGATGGCGCCTTCATTGGCCAGGAGGAGCGCCGGCGGGTGACCCCGGAGCACTGGTTCAAGCCGGCCGCGGACATGCGCGCCCTCTTCGCCGACCTTCCCGAGGCCTGCGACAATACGATCGATATTGCCCGGCGCTGCGCCTTCATGGTGGTCAAGCGCGATCCCATCCTGCCCCGGTTCCCGACGTCCGACGGCCGGACCGAGGATGAGGAACTGGCCAGTGACGCCCGGGAGGGCCTTCGTCTCCGGCTCGCCGCCCATGCCCCGGCCCTGCCGCTGGAAGCCTACGAGGCCCGGCTGGAGCAGGAGATCTCCGTCATCCAGAAGATGGGCTTCTCCGGCTACTTCCTGATCGTCTCGGACTTCATGAAGTGGGCGGTGTCGCAGGGTATTCCCGTCGGTCCCGGGCGGGGGTCCGGCGCCAGCTCCCTGGTGGCCTGGTCCCTGATGATCACGGGCCTGGATCCCCTCCGCTACGGCTTGGTCTTCGAGCGCTTCCTTAATCCCGAGCGGGTTTCCATGCCCGACTTCGACATCGACTTCTGCCAGGAGCGGCGGGAGGAGGTGATCACCTACGTCCAGCAAAGATACGGGCGCGACCGGGTGGCGCAGATCATCACCTTCGGCACCCTGCAGGCCCGCGCCGTGCTGCGCGATGTCGGGCGGGTGATGCAACTGCCCTTGGGTATGGTTGACCGTCTGGCCAAGATGATCCCGAACAATCCGGCCAGCCCGACCACCCTGGCCCAGGCCATCGAGATCGAACCGCGCTTAAAGCAGGCCAAGAAGGATGATGAGAGCGTCGCGCGCCTCTTAGAAACAGCGCTGAAGCTTGAGGGCCTGTTTCGCAACGCGTCGACCCATGCCGCCGGGATCGTCATTGGCGACCGGCCTCTGATCGAGCTGACCCCGCTCTATCAGGATCCACGCTCAGAACGTCCCGCCACCCAATTCAACATGAAGTGGGTAGAGAGTGCCGGACTGGTCAAGTTCGACTTTTTGG
>CAMAOY010000143.1 GCA_945859865.1 Phenylobacterium deserti | reverse complement strand
CGCCGGGCCCTGTACGCCTTTCTGGAGGCGCACGGCGTCGCCTTCGACCGTTGCGGCAAGCTGGTGGTCTTCAACGGTCCCGAGGAACTGGGGCGGCTCGATGGCATCCTCGCCCAGGCCCGGACCAATGACGTCGAGGGCATGGCCTTGCTTTCCGTCGCCCAGGCCCACGCCCTGGAGCCGGACCTGAAGTGCGATGCGGCCCTGATCTCGCCGGAGAGCGGGGTGTTTGACAGCCATGGCTACATGCTGGCCCTCCAGGGCGAGATCGAGTCCCGCGGCGGTGCCGTCGCCCTCTCGACGCCCTTCGAGGGGGCCGAGCCCCTGGCCGGCGGCGGCTGGAGGGTCCGTGCGGGCGGGTCCGAGCCAACCGTCCTGACCGCCGCGCGCCTGGTCACGGCCCCGGGCCTCGACGCCCAGGCGGTCGCAGCCCGCATCGCAGGCATCCCCGCGACCTCCATTCCGGAGGCCCACTACGGCAAGGGCGTCTATTTCCGGCTTTCGGGACGTGCGCCCTTTGCCCGGCTGATCTATCCGCCGCCGATCCACGGCGCCCTGGGCACGCATTACCGCCGCGACCTGGGCGGCCAGGCGGTCTTCGGTCCGGACCTCGAGTTCGTGGAGACCCTGGACTATTCCGTCGATCCCGCCCGCGCCGTCGTCTTCGCCGACTATATCCGCAGGTTCTGGCCAGGCCTGCCGGAGGGTGCCCTGCAGCCGGACTATGCCGGGATCCGGCCCAAGCTCCATGGACCCGGCCAGTCCCAGCCGGACTTCCGGATCGACGGCCCGGAGGCCCACGGGCTCGAAGGTCTTGTGGTCCTGTTCGGGATCGAGAGCCCGGGCCTGACCAGTTCCCTCGCCATCGGCGAGGAGGTCGCCGGACGGCTTGGGCTTTAGGCCGCCCAGCCGGCGATCCAGTCCGCCAGGGCCTGGGGCGACATCTTCCGGGCGCTGGACAGGGCGCTGAAGTTGTCGGGGTTGAGAAGGCGGTCCGTCTTCGGGTCGATCACCATCAGGGCTGGCACTCCCGGCAGGCGCGCAGTGATGCCGTACCGCGCCGGGATCTGCAGGTTGCGGTCGAAGCGACCCACATCGACCATCACCGTCACGAAGTGCGCCTTCATGAACCGGTCGAGTTCGGGCAGGGCCATGGTGCCCGCCAGGACCCGGCAGTCCGGGCACCAGTTGCCGCCAAGGTCGATGATCAGGCGCTTGCCCTTGCGGCGGGCCTCGGCGCGGGCACGGTCCACGGCGGCGTTGGCGTCGGCCGCTTCGTCGTAGGGCAGGGGCAGGGGAGTCTTCAGCTCTGCGAAGGTGGCGATCGACATGCGCGGCGCCGGCCGGGCGGCCAGGGCGGGTGGGGCTGCGGCCGCAGCGGCGGCGGCAGTCAGGATCAGGCGGCGGCGGTTCATGTCTGTGCGGCTCCGGAGGCTCGAGCAAACACTTCCAATGCGGCGGGGGTGGCGTCAAGTTCCGCCCGAAGGCGGGGCCAGGCGATCGAACCGGCGTCCCGTTTCGCCTGCTGCTCAAGGGTCTGAAGGTTGGCGTCGGAGGCGTCTCCGGACCGGCCGGCTAGACGGGTCTTCAGGACTTCCGGGGTACTTTCCAGCCAGACGGCGGCGAAGGGCAGGCCCAGGCGGTCCGCCAGGTCGGCCGCTGCGCCCCTGTGCTGAGGATCGAGGAAGGTCGCGTCCAGGATCACGGACCGCCCGGCGGCGAGCAGGCTCGCCGCTTCGGCGAACAGGGCCGCGTGGATACGGTCGGACAACTCCGGAGCATAGGCCTCAGGCGGCAGGCGGTCCGTGGGCGCGACGCCGGACAGCCGCTTTCGGATCTCGTCTGACCGCAGGACGACCGCACCGGGCGAGGCGCCCAGCTGAGGGGCGACGATCCGGGCCAGGGTGGTCTTGCCCGTCCCGGACATCCCGCCCACGGCGAACAGGCGCGGCGGCTCGGGCTGCAGGTGGCGAAGGGCGGCGGCCAGGTAGGCCCGGCCCCCTTCGTCATGGCCGGAATTGGCCTCGACGTGCGCGCGCACCACCGCCCGGACAGAGAGCATGAGGGGCAGGACGGCCAGGCCCTCCCGGAGACCCTCGCCCTCCCGCCGGGCGGCCTCGTCGAGCCAGGCGCCCAGCACCCGGCAGGCGGCGTCGCGACGGCTGCGGAAGTCGAGGTCCATCAACAGGAAGGCAAGGTCGTACTGGATGTCGATGTCCGACAGGCGGTCATTGAACTCGATGCAGTCGAAGAGGACCGGGCGACCGTCCTCCAGCAGGATGTTCCCGAGGTGCAGGTCGGCGTGGCAGCGGCGGGTGAAGCCGGCCCGGCGGCGGGCCTCCAGTACCCCGGAGGCGTCCGCAAAGCGTCCCGCCGTGGTCGCGATCACCGCCTCCACTTCGTCCCGGCCGAGGCGGTCCGCGAGGCCCGTCAGGAGGTGGGCGTTGGAGTCGATGGTGTAGGCCAGGCCGTCCGCCCCGCCGCCTTCCGGACGAAGGGGCGCGACGGCGTGGAGGCGAGAGATTTCCCGGCCAAGGGCCTCGGCCAGGGATCCATCCACGGACCCCGGCCGGGCCGACAGGACAGAGCCCTCGTCGAACCGCCGCATCTCGACGGCGTAGTCCACGACGGGTCCGGCCCCATCCAGCTCCAGCCGCCCGCCTGTGCGCGTGACGGCGTGGACCCGGCGATAGATGTCTGGCGCCGCAGGCGAATTGAAGGCGATCTCCCGCTCGGCCGCCTCGCGACGTCGCTCAAGGGTGGTGAAGTCCACATAGCCCAGGTCCACCGGCCGCTTGACCTTCCAGGCGGTGTCGCCGGCCAGGTAGACGCGGTTGCAGGCGGTCTCGATCCGGCGCCCGCCCAGGGCGGTGAAGAAGGCGTCGACCGCCGCTTCGTCGCCGGCCTCCGGTGTCACGGATAGAGCCGGCTGGTCGTCCAGCCGCCGGGTGCTGCCTCGAAGACGAGCCGTTCGTGCAGGCGGAAGGCCCGGTCGCGCCAGAACTCGATGTGCGTGGGCGTAATCCGGAAACCCGACCAGTGCGGCGGGCGCGGCGCCTTGCCCAGGCCGAACTTAAGCCCGTAGGCGGCGATGGCCTTCTCGAAGGCCAGGCGGTCAGGCAGGGGCTGGGATTGCTGTGAGGCCCAGGCGCCCAGCTGTGCGGGCCGGGCCCGGGTGGCCCAGTAGGCGTCGGCCTCCGCGTCGCTGACTGCCGAGACCGTCCCGCGGACCCGGACCTGCCGGCGCAGGGACTTCCAGTGGAAGAGCAGGGCCGCCTTGCCGCTGGCGGCCAGCTGCTGACCCTTGGCGCTGTCGAGGTTGGTGTAGAAGACGAAGCCGTCGGGACCGGCGTCCTTCAGGAGGACCATGCGCACGTCCGGCAGGCCGTCGGCGTCAGCTGTGGCCAGGGCCATGGCGTTGGGATCGTTGACCTCACCCTTGACGGCCTCGGCCAGCCAGTCGGCGAACAGGGTGATCGGGTCCTCCGCCGTCAGGGGCGCAAGGTCGGCGCCGGCCACGGCCTTGAGGTATTCGTCCTCGGTGGGCGACGGGGGAATGGGAGGTTTCTTGGTCATTCGCGCCCTATAGCGCAGCCGGGCCGCCGACGGTATGGCTAGCGACGAAGCCCGGTCGAGGAGGGATCCCATGGCGACGCGCGGACAGATGATCCGGATGAAAATGAGCGATGGTGCCGAGATCGGCGTCTACCACGTGGAGCCGACGGGCGAGCGGCGGGGCGGCCTGGTCCTGATCCAGGAGATCTTCGGGGTCACCGAGCATATCCGCGAGCAGTGCGACCTCTTCGCCGATGAGGGCTACGAGGTCCTGGCGCCGGCGCTCTATGACCGCGAGGTCCCCGGCTTCGAGGCCAGCTATTCCGAGGAGGACATCCAGCGCGCCATCCAGGTGGCCCGCCAGCTGCACGACTTCGAGGTCTCGCTGAAGGACGCCCAAACCTGCATCGACGCCCTGAAGGCCAAGGGCCCGGTCTTCATGACTGGCTACTGCTATGGCGGCTCGGTGACCTGGGCCATGGCGGCCCGTTCCGGCGACCTGGCCGCCGCCTCCGGCTATTACGGGGGCATGATCCCGACCCAGGCGAACCTGGAGCCGAAGTGCCCGACCAGCCTGCACTTCGGTGCCCACGACCACGGCATCCCCTTGCCCGGCGTGGAGCGGGTGGCCGAGCTGCATCCCGAGGTGGCTGTGCACATCTACGACGCGGGCCATGGCTTCCAGTCCGACCGCCGGACCGACTACCACGAGCCCAGTGCAACGCTCGCCCGGCAGCGGACCCTGGCCCTGTTCCGCGCAAACGGCGGCTAGGCCGGGCCGCATGTCGCACAATACCTTCGGGCATCTCTTCCGCGTCACCACCTGGGGCGAAAGCCACGGGCCCGCCCTGGGCTGTGTGGTGGATGGGTGCCCCCCCGGCATTGTCCTGACGGCGGAGGACATCCAGGTCTTCCTCGACCAGAGACGGCCGGGCCAGGGCAAGTTCGTGACCCAGCGCCAGGAGCCCGACGCGGTGCGGATCCTGTCCGGGGTCTTCGAGGACGAACGCACGGGCGGTGCGGTGACCACCGGAACCCCCATCTCGCTGATGATCGAGAACGTCGACCAACGCAGCCGGGACTATTCCGAGATCGCCCGGGCCTACAGGCCGGGCCACGCCGACTACACCTACGACGCCAAGTATGGGGTGCGGGACTATCGCGGGGGCGGACGGTCCTCGGCGCGGGAGACCGCGGCCCGGGTGGCGGCGGGTGCCGTCGCCAGGAAGGTCATCCCGGGGGTCGCCATCCGGGCGGCGGTGGTGCAGATCGGGCCGCACGCCATCGACCGGTCCCGCTTCGACGGGGACCAGCGGACGGAAAACCCCTTCTGGGCGCCCGACGCCGGGATCGTACCCATCTGGGAAGCGCACCTCGAGCAGGTGCGCAAGGCCGGCTCCTCCACCGGCGCCGTGATCGAGGTCGAGGCGACGGGCGTTCCGCCCGGCTGGGGCGCGCCCCTCTACGGCAAGCTCGACGCCGAACTGGCCGCCGCCCTGATGTCGATCAACGCCGCCAAGGGCGT
>CAMAOY010000142.1 GCA_945859865.1 Phenylobacterium deserti | reverse complement strand
GAACTGGGGGCCTACCTGGGACGGGACCTGCCCGACCGGGACTCTCAGCTGGCCGCAGCCCGAGGCCTGGTCGCTGCGGGCCGTGCCGAATGGGTGGCGCTCAGCCTCGGCCGGGAGGGGGCCCTGCTCGTGAGCGCGAACTTCGCCGGGTACGCCCCCGCCCTGCCGATCACGCCGGTCTCCACGGTCGGGGCCGGGGACAGCTTCATGGCCGGGCTGGCGTTGGAACTCTCGCGGGGTGCGCGGCCTGAAGCCGCCCTTGCCACCGCCGTGGCCGCTGCCTCGGCCACCCTGATGTCGCCAGGATCGGGCATGGCCCGCAGCGCCGACATCCGCCGGCTTCGTCCCCGCGTCAGGATCGAGGTCCTGGCGGGGGCCTAGCCCTGGGCCAGGCCGCCCACCAGCATTCGCACCTCGCCCTCGCCCCAGGCGGGCAGGAGCAGCCGCTGCAGGCCGCCCATCCTGTGCAGGGTCGGGCGCATCAGTTCCGCCGTGGCGCTGGCCTGGGCGCGCAGCAGGGCGAAGACCTCCGGCAGGTCGACGTCATCGAGGAAGAGGCCGAGCAGGCGCTCCCGGTCGACGGCGGCGACCTCCAGGTCATTGACGCGGAAGCGCTCTGGCCGGCTGAAGACGTCGAGGATGAAGGTCTCCGCCCCCAGGGCCTCGATCTTGACCTCGGAGAGGTCATCCCAGAACGGGATCTCGGCCTGGCCGCGCCTCAGGCCCTCCCAATAGGTGAGGAGGCGGGCGAGGGGAGGGGCCAGGGGGCCGTCGACGGCGAAGGGCGCGGTCTGGGTCATCAAGGGGCCTTCCGGGCGGTGCAGAATCCGGTCGCCATCCTAGACTCCACCCTTGGCCGGGGAAAGCGCGCCGTCCCCAAGGTTGACCTTGTGGCGTTCTGCCCGTTGGATGCGGACCGACGCCATTGTTTTCGGCGTCAGTGACCATTTCGAGCTTTACCGACGCTCCGGCGATGCACCGGGGTGCGGCCCATTTCCAGGGAGTGATTTCATGTCCAGCGCCCAAGCCGGCTCTCAGGCCGACTCTGTCGAGCGGCTGCCCCTTCGCACCAAGTTCTTCTTCGGGATCGGGTCTGCGGCGGAAACCATCGCCCTCTTCGCCCTCGGCTCCTACTCCATGCTCTTCTACAACCAGATCCTGGGCCTGAACGCGGGCCTGGCCGGACTTGCGGTGTCGGCCAGCCTGCTGCTGGACGGTCTTGCGGACCCGATCGTGGGCTCCCTTTCAGACCGGACCCGTTCGCGCTTTGGCCGGAGGCATGGCTACATGTACTTCGCGCCCATCCCCATCGCCCTGTGCATCATCGCCGTCTTCCACCCGCCGAAGGGCGCCTCGGACCTGGTGCTGTTCTTCTGGTTTGCCCTCTCGGTGAGTTGCCTGCGGATTTCCATGACGCTCTTCCACACCCCGCACCTGGCCATGGGCGGCGAGCTGTCCCGTGATTACATTGAACGCTCCAAGGTCCTGAGCTGGAACAACTTCTTCACCTGGGCGGGCGGGGCCTTCATGAGCTTCTTCGCCCTGCACTTTGTGTTCAAGGCGACCCCGGAATATCCCCGCGGCCTGCTGAACCCCGAACCCTACGGTCCCTTCTCCATCGGCTGCGCCATCGCCGCCATGCTGATCCTCTTCGCTTCCGCCTGGTTCACCCGCGACCAGATTCCAAGACTGCCCAAGGCCCCGGAAAACCTGCCTCGATTCAGCCCGTTGGAGTTCCTGAAGGACCTCGGCAAGGCCCTGGGTAACCGCAACTACCTGTGGCTGCTGATCGCCTTCTTCTTCCTGTCATTGATGATCGGCCTGCGCGGCGGACTGAACCTCTACGTCAATACCTTCTATTGGGCCCTGACCAGTGAGCAGCTGAAGTGGTTCGTGATCGGCAGCGGTGCCGGCTATCTTGCTGGCTTCCTGTTCGCCGCCCGGATGCACAGCCGCCTCGACAAGCGGATGAACATGATCATCTGGGCGGTGATCTTTTCGGTGGGCCCGGCCATTCCGATGACCCTCGGTGTCTTCGGCGTCCTGCGGCAGGACATGCCAGGGCTGGCCCCCATATTGATCGCCTTCTCCTGCCTTGGTGCTGCCGGGGCCAGTATCCTGTCGATCACCGTCATGTCCGCCCTGGCCGACATCGCTGACGAGAACGAACTGACCCACGGAATTCGCCAGGAGGGCGTGCTGTATTCAACCCGGGCCCTGGCGGCCAAGGTCGACCAGGCCATCGGCGCGGCCTTGGCCGGCCTGGCCCTCAATCTCATCAGCTTCCCGGAAAAGGCCAAGCCGGGAATGGTGGATCCGGGTGTCCTGCAGAACCTGGCGATCGTGGACGGCGTTGTCGCTGCCATACCGGGCCTGATCGCGGCGGTCTGTTACGCCCGCTACGGCATCACCCGCGAGCGCTATGAGGCGACCAAGCTCGCCCTCGCCGCGCGCCGGGACGCCGGTTGATGTGTGCAAGCGTGCGCCTCGCCCTGCGCCTCGCCGCTGGGCTCGTCGGTCTGCCGGGCACCGCCCTCGCCGTTCTACCGCCCTATGTCTACCTGGAGGCGCGAGCCTCCGCGGCCGTCCACCTTCAGGTCCAGGTGACCCGCGTGCGCAAGGTCTCCCGGGAGAACGCCTGCCGCATGGAGGGCAGGGCGCTCGCGGTCTGGAAAGGGCCGGTGAAGACCGGCGACGCGGTGCGCTTCAGCCTGCCCTGTCGGTTCGCCTCCACCCCCGTCATGCCGGGCCCGACCCTCTGGTTCGATCCCTCAGGCCTCAAGCCCGGCCAGGTCGTGGAGGGCTTCTTCGACTCTGCGGACGGGGGCCTCAGTCCTGCCCGGGATCAGGTGTTCCGGGTGCGGGCTGCCAGTGCACAGCCGCGCTGCGGGACCGGGGACTACGCCTGCCGGGACGAGAGCGCTGCACCCTGAGGTCCGCCGCCTTTCCGGGCTTGGCGCCAGCCGCCGCCCGTGGCATCGCTCCGCCCGGCCAGGCCCGGTAGCTCAGCAGGATAGAGCAGCGCTTTCCTAAAGCGAAGGTCGGGGGTTCGAGTCCCTCCCGGGCCGCCAGGCAGGCAGGCCGCGCTTGGGGGCCGACTTGCCGGGCAGGTGTACAGGCCGTATCCGCACGCCATGACATCGGACTCACCCCCGCCGCCATCGGCATCGCCCCGCGTGCGGCGCGCGCCGCCACTGGAGCTGGACGGGCGAATGGCGCGAAGCCGCGCGACCCGCGGAAAGATCGTCGTCGCCCTGCTCGACCTCATTCGTGGGGGGAACCTGAGCCCGACATCCGAGGACGTGGCGCAGTACGCGAACGTCGGCGGTCGGACGGTATTTCGACACTTCCAGGACATGGAGTCGCTGTTCGAGGAGATGAACGCCAAGGTGCGGTTCCTCGTGGAGCCGCTGCTGACCCAGGCCACCTGGGACGGGACATTGCCTCAGAGGATCGAGCAACTGGTCACAGCCAGGGCGGCCACCTTCGAGCAGATCACGGCCTACTATCTCTCGGGCGAAACGCGACTTCACGCATCGCCAACGCTCCAGCGCGCCAGGGCCCAGTTCGCGACACAGCAGCGCCGCCAACTCCGGGCCTGCCTGCCAGAGATCGGAGCGCAGCCCGAGGCCGCCCCCGCGATCGAAGTCCTGACGTCCATGGAGGGTTGGCTCAGGCTCCGTCGTACGCAGGGGCTGAGCGCCGAACAGAGCCAGCAGGCCATCTTCGCGGCAGTGAGCCGTCTGCTCGCAAGCTGAAGGCCCCGGGCGTCGGGCCCCATTGCCAAACCCTGCGCCGCCATCTAATGACACAGGGAGTGCCAATACATTCTGCGGTTCGAAGCTTTTCAGGTATCGACCGGGACTGCGGACGTGGGGAGTGGGACATTGGTGAACTTCTGGGTCTGGGGCCTCGCCCTGCTTGGCTACGCAGCCTTTCTGGGGTGGTACGTCAATTGGCGTGGCCCGCTCTCAAGGGCTGAGATCGAGACCCTTATGGCGCAAATGCTCGCCAGCAATGTCGGGCACGGTGACCAGGACGAAATGCCTGTCATTCGGCGCTTCCTTGAGGAGGACGACGGTCGTGAGTTCTTCATGCTCAACGTCATTCGCCTGTCAGAGACTGACGTCGCGGATCCCGTGAGCGGAGAGATCCGCCCGGTGCGCCAGGTCATGGCCGGCTATACGCGCATGTTCATGCCCGCCCTGTTCGCCCGGGGCGGACATCCGGCCCTGGCCGCGCGCCGGATCGGCGGCATGGTCGACACCTGGGGGCTCAAGGAGGTCCCGGAGTGGTCGATGATGGGCTACATCCGCTATCGGAGCCGGCGGGACCTTGCACATCTGGTCTGCAACCCGCTTTTCAGCGGCGCCCATGCGTTCAAGTTCGCCGCCATGCCGCAGACGTTCAACTTCCCGACCCGTCCGATGATCATGACCCTTGCCGGTCCAAGGATCTGGGTTGGCCTGTCATTCGCCCTCGTCGCCGCAATGGCGCAGATCGCCCTCCTGCTGTCCGCCGCGCCGCGCTGACATCTCACCCCCGCAACCGCCTGACCCCCAGACCAGAGCCTCTCCATGAAAATCCTGCGTACGCCCGAAGCTCAGTTCGCGAACCTGCCAGACTTCCCCTGGCCGCCCCAATACATGACCGTCCGGGACGAGGACGGGACCGACATCCGCATTCACTTCATCGATGAAGGCCCGCGCGACGCGCCCCCGATCCTGTTGATCCACGGCAATCCGACCTGGGCCTACCTCTACAGGCACATGATCCCCGGGCTGCTGGCGACGGGTCGGCGGGTGATCGCCGTCGATCTCGTGGGCTGCGGACGATCGGACAAGCCCGCGGCCAAGAGCGACTACACCCTGGCCCGGCACTATGACTGGATGGGCAAGTGGCTCACCCAGATGGACCTGACGGACATCACCCTCTTCTGCCAGGACTGGGGCGGCACCATCGGTATCTACCTGGCGGCCCAGCACCCCGAACGCTTCGCCCGGGTGATCGCCGCCAATACCGGCCTGCCCCTGGGGGAGGGCGAAAGCGACTTCATGAAGATGTGGGTCGACATGATGCGCGCGGCGACCGAGTTTCCCTGGCAGATGCTCGAGGGCGGCATGCAGCGCAAGCTGACCGAAGGGGAGCTGGCCGCCTACCGGGCGCCCTTCCCGTCATCGGAATACGAAGCCGGGATCATCCAGTTCCCGCTCCTGATCGCCGTGCAGACGGACAATCCGGGCGCCCCGCTGAACCG
>CAMAOY010000141.1 GCA_945859865.1 Phenylobacterium deserti | reverse complement strand
GGCCCCGCAGGAGGCCAGGGCGCGCAGGATGTTGCGCTTGACCCCGAAGTCCATGACCACGACGTCGTGGCGGTCCTGGGCCGGCCGTTCATAGCCTTCGGGCCAGCCGTAGAGCCCTTCCTCCCAGGTGAAAGCCTGGCGGCAGGTGGCGTCCTGGGCCAGGTCGAGGCCGACCAGGCCCGACCACTCCGACGCCTGCCGGCGGAGGGCTTCGAGGTCAAACCGGCCTTCGGGATCGTGGGCGATGACGGCGTGGGGCATCCCCTGCTCGCGGATGCGGCGGGTCAGGGCGCGGGTGTCCACGCCGGAGATCCCGATCACGCCCCGGCGCGCCATCCAGCTGCCGAGGTCGGATTCCGAGCGCCAGTTGGCGGGCGGTGTCGGCGCGTCCCGGAAGATGGCCCCGCGGGCCGCCGTCGCCGAGTCGCCGGCGATCTGCTCGACGTCCTCGCTATTGACCCCGACATTGCCCACGTGGGGAAAGGTGAAGGCGACGATCTGGGCCATGTAGGAGGGATCGGTGAGGATCTCCTGGTAGCCCGTCATGGCGGTGTTGAAGCAGACTTCTCCGACCGCGGCACCGGTCGCGCCGCATCCGGCACCCTGTAGGACCGTCCCGTCGGCAAGGACCAGAACTCCGGTGACCCCAGGCAAGAGTTCGCTCATGGTCGGAGTCTCCTTGAAGGCGCCCGGCGTCTCGGGTGAGACCTTCTGGGCAAACGGCGGCGGAAGTAGAGTTTCGCGTCCCCCGGGTCAATGAGTCGCGCACGGGTCCGGCCTGTGACATCAAATCGCGGGAAGCCGAGGGAGGGCTACCATGAGCCATATTGATCCTGACCGCGAGGCCTGGACGCAATTTCGCAATCTGGCCTCGGATCAGCCCATACACATGCTCAACCTGGTCAAGGTCAAACCCCTGGCCACCTATCCGGAAGATCACCCGGATCATGGGAAGGGCGTCACTGGCCTGGAGGCCTATCGGGCTTATGGCCGCACCACAGCGCACATCCTCAAGCGTGTCGGGGGCCGTCAGGTCTGGACCGGCAAGCCCCAGGTTATGGTCACCGGACCACAGTCCGAGGCCTGGGACATCTGCTTCATCGCAGAGTATCCGTCCCCTGCCGCCTTCATCGAAATGGTCCGCGATCCGGAGTATCGCGAGTTCGTCAAGCACAGGACGGCAGGGGTAGAGGACTCCCGACTGCTGCGTCTCGATCCCGCGGCTCCAGGCGAAGGGTTTGGCGAATAGTTGAGGCTCAGGCCATGCCCTGAGCCGGCTTTCTAGACACCAGCCAGGCGATGAAGCCCAGTATCGCCGTAGCCCCCAGCAAGACGCCCCACAGGATCAGGGTCCTGGCGGACAGCCCCCCGCTTCCGTCGTCGACGGATGGTGTAACCGGAATGTGAGGCTGCCCCTCGATCAGGGGCAGGTCGGCCAGGTTCACACCGGGCGAAGCTGCCATCAGGCTGTCCAGAGGCAGGAAGTTCGACTTTGCGCCCTTCAGGCCCGCAGCAATTGTGAAGGGCGGCCCTCCTGTCACCAGAACGACGACGTCCCGCGGCTCAAGCTGGACCTGGACCCGCGGAGGCGCGGTAAAGCCCGAGGTCCGCTTGTCTGCCTCGACCCGGATAAATCGGAAGTCTCCGCCCTGCAGCGGGATCGCCGGACTGACCCTGGCCCCACCTGTGCCCTGCAGGCTGGAAGCCGTTCCAGAGGCCAGTAGGGTCCAGGGCTGCTCGCTGTCAGCCCGCCCCAGTATGCGGACCGGAAGGATTGTGTTCTGGCCGGCCGGGGTGAGTTGCAGGGCCGTCACCGGCGTTCCGAAGGGCAAGCCGAAGTCTAGCTCGTGGGATCCCGTACGTTTGGCGCCACTGATTTCGGCGCGCTCCACCTTTGGTGTTTTCGGATGTTCTGTGGTCAGCCTGGCGCCACGCACGGCCACCGGCCCGAGAAGTCTGTTGGCCGAGCGCCATGTGACCCGAAGATAGCTGCCTTCCAGGGTAGGACGGGCAAGCGCCAGGGTTACAGGTGAGCTATCGCCTGGCGAACGGTATGCGACGACCTCGGCCAGGGAGTTCCACTGCGCAAGGTCAGAGCTCGACTCCACCTGGAAGGTCACGGGCTGCTGGGCCGGAATGTCGGTGGTCAGTCTCAGCCTTGTGGCGGGGTCCCGGACGCCCCGAACGTCCAGCAGAACCCCGAGGAGCACTGTTTTCGGCGGCTCTGGGGCGCCGTTGACGCCGATCACCCTGGCCAGCCCCTTCTCGTCGACCTGCAGACTTACGCCGGTCACGGCCAGGGCTCCTGGCGCGCCCAGAACCGGAAGGGGCCTGAGTTCGATCTCGCCCTGCTCGAAACGGGACGGCCGGGCCGGTAGCCGGGCCATTGAGAGGGGCTGTCCCTGGGCGTTGAAAATCCTCAAGTCTGACTGGTCAGCCTCCTGCAGTCTCACCAGAACCTGTGGGGGTATCGCCACCCGCTGCAGGGGTGCCCCGGCCACAATCGGCAAGGGCGCGCGATAGGCGTATGCGTCTTCGGTCATGTCGTCGGCGCAGAAGGCGGGCTGCGAAATCGCCAGCACACCGAGCGCAACCCACAGTGCCTGAACCTTCATTGGCCTTCATCCTTTTTGGCGAGGGCAGGGGGGAGGGGCGCGAAGTAGCCGGTGATCAGCATCAGCACGCCGACCGCCATGAAGGTCACAACCCGCTCGCCGCCGCCGGCATTGGCCAGATCGACCAGCAGGAGCTTTACGACCACCAGGGCCAGAAGGCCTGCGCCCACCAGCCACAGACTGCGCTGAAGCCGCTTGTGGGCCAGGACCATCAGGGCCAGGGCCAGAACCGTCCAGAGGATGGCTAGACCGGTCTGCACGATGAAGTTTTCTGTCAGGCCACCGCGGGTCCAGGGCACGTTGAGAGAGTGGTGGGCTATGCGCAGCCAGACCGTGCTGGCCATGACGAAGGCCAGCAGGGCCAGCGCGCCTAAGGCCATGCGGGATTGCAGCCAGGCTGACCCTACAATGCCCTTTGCCAGAACTGTCCGACGCCAAAGCATAAGAATAGCCAGGCCAATGCCTAGGGCCAGCTCCAGTGGGTTGAGCAGCGGTACATAGGGCAAGGGCGCCGTCCGACCGGAATCCAGAAGGCTAGCTCCAAGTCCGCCAAAGAACACTAGGACAGCAAGCGGTATGGCCGCGGTCCAGAAGTAAGCCTCCCCATGCTGCTTCAGGGGCCAGATCCCCGAGCCGCGGTTCGCTGTCGCCGTCAGACCTGCCAAGACAAGGCTGGCGCTGAACAGCAAGATGACCCCTGCCCATGACGTCCCCCGGAGCTTGCCCTGATCGATCCCCAGGACGAGACAGTCAGCAAGCCAGAAGGTCAGCATCCAGATGCTGCCTATATGGACCATCTTCTGCCACGCTCGGCTGGCCTGATCGTCCCTTTCGCTGGCGTAGAGGGCCGCGAAGTGCGCCCCAAGGGTCACCAGCCACAACAGAAGGTCCGGCAGGTAGAGGACATGCTCGCCACCTCCCATCTGACGGAGCAGGACCAGTACAATCGGCAGGAGCGTCAGGTGGGCCGGCCAGGTGCCCACCTGCCATTTGACCCGGCGACCGAACTCCGCGGCGAAGGCGGCGCTGACCACAAGAGCCGTCATGAACAGCAGACGCTGGATGCCTTCGGAAAAGACAGCCGCTGGCAGGCCATCGGCATGCACGGCCGGAATCTTTCGAAACGCCTCCAGTCCCAGGGCCAGAGCCCAGAACCCGAATCCAACCAGGAAGGCTGGACTGGCCAGCTTGATTTCTGCGGCGACGTAGGCCTGCGCCAGACGAGATCCGCTGTGGGGCAAGGGCTTACGAAGCCACCAGGCCACGGCCAGCAGGGGTCCGGCGATCAGAACCGAGCCCATGAAGGCCGGGTTGAGGAAGGCCAGGGCCGATGGCGCCGAATCTAGGTTCGAAAGGAAAACCAAGGCCGCCACGACTATCAGCGCCAGCCCAAACGCCCGGGGCATCCAGCGCGACTGCCGGCTGCCGACCCAGAACACCCCGGCGCCCTCGAGGGCCCAGGCCGACGAGGTCCATTTGGCGCCCAGGGCAAGGGGAATGGCGAGGGTCAGGAACCCAAGGGCGATGGCCAGCATGCATTCCGCCAGGAGGGCGTTCTGCCCGTAACTCTTTCGTCGGGCGAAGAAAACAAGGGCGAGATAGGCCGCGCCAAAACCCAGGGCGGAAAAGGCGCTGCCCAACTCCAGGTGTCGGACCAGTCCGACCTGAAGGCCAAAGCCCACCAGGGCCGGACCAAACAGCAGGGTGCTGTCGACAAAGCTGCCAAGCTTGCCTGCCGTATTGCGGGCATAGAGCAGGGCCGCGACGATGTAGTTCAGCACAAATCCGATCAGGAACGGCTGAGCCATGGCGTATTCTGCAGGCTTGTAGCTGAGCGCGCCCCACGCGGTCGCCACGCCAAAGGTTGCGAAAAAGCCCACCAGACTGACCAGCCGCCAGGCCCGGAAGTGGGCGATGGCGAGAACGGCCAGGTTGAGCACGGCGTAATAGCTGAACAGGACGAGGCTGTTTCCAGAGCCATCTGAAAGCAGGATTGGCACTGCGAACCCGCCAAGGAAGGAAGCCAGGGCCAGGGGCTGGGCGTTCTGGAGAAGGGCCAGGGCGCAGCCGAGGGCACAGACGACAATCATCACAGCAAAAGCGGGTAGGGGCGGGATGACATGGAACAGCCGGGCGCCAGCGAAGAGGGCGAGATAGATCGCAGCTATGCCAGTGCCCTGAAGGGCCAGGGCGAAGGCCGGTCTCGCCACCCGGCGGGAATAGCCAAAAGCAAGCAGCGCCAGCCCGACAAGAGTGACAAGGGCCAGCCGCAGTTCCACCGGGAAGAGGTCGTGCTGGGCAGCCCATCGCGCCAGGAAGGACAGGCCGATGAACAGGATGACGAGACCAGCCCGGACGATTGTATTGCCGCCGAGCAGCCAGGACCTCGCCGCCTCAAGCATCGACTGGATCGCGCTGTCCCTTGGTGGTTGGGGGCTATGGAATGTCGGCGGCGGGCTACTGACTTGCGGCATCGGGGCTGGCGCCCGCGTGGGTGTCAGCCTTGGCGACTGTGGAACGGCGGGGGATGGACCAACCTCAGGTGAAGGCCCAGCCACAGGCGCCTCAACCTCTGAGGTTTGGCGACGGGCGGCGGCCTCCGCCTCTGACTTCAGAATGGTCCGGATTTCTGTCTGGATTGCACGCTTGAGCCCGACCCCGATTGGTCCGCCAGCGATTGCGCCGAGAACCAAACCGCTCAATCCGAAGTTACCGGCTATCC
>CAMAOY010000140.1 GCA_945859865.1 Phenylobacterium deserti | reverse complement strand
ATGAGGGCCTGGAGGCCCTTTGGCGGCGCTACCAGGACAAGGGGCTGGTGGTCCTCGGCTTCCCCTGCAACCAGTTCGCCAACCAGGAACCGGGAGATGCGGCCGAGATCGCCAGCTTCTGCGCCCTGACCTACGACGTGACCTTTCCGGTCCTGGCGCGGATCGAGGTGAACGGCCCTGGCGCAGACCCGCTCTACACCTGGATGACCGACGCCAGCCGGGGCCTTCTCGGGACCCGGGCCGTGAAGTGGAACTTCACCAAGTTCCTGATCGGCCGGGACGGGAAGGTGATCCGCCGCTACGGCCCGGGGGTGAAGCCCGAGGCGCTCCAGGCCGACATCGAGGAGGCCCTGGCCGAGGGCTAGTGCTTGTGGTCCTCGGGCATGGCCGCGGGGGCTGAGGCGGGGCGCGACTCCGCGGCCAGTTGCACGGCGACCTTGCCGGCCTTTGCGAAGGTGAGGGTCAGGGGGATCCGGTCGCCTTGGAGGAAGGCCTTGTTGGGTCCCATCAGCATCAGGTGAAGCCCGCCGGGTGCCAGACGGACCGTACCGCCAGCAGGGATTTCAACGCCCTGAGGCAAGGCCTTCATCCGCATGACTCCGCCGTCCATCGCGGACTGGTGAAGCTCGACCCGCTTGGCGTTGGGGGCGGCGGCCGAAACCAGGCGGTCAGCGGTCTTGCCGGTATTGGTGACTTCGAAATAGCCGGCGGCGACGGGGGCACCCGCGACGGTCGGGCGGGTCCAGGGATGGGCGATGCGAAGGTCGCCAGCCGAATACTCGTGGGCGTGGGCGGCGCCGGCAGTGGCCAGGCCCAGGACGGCGGCGAAGAGAAGGCGGCGCATATCGAACTCCAGTTGCCCCTATGGCGTTGGCAGGGGTAGGGGGCGCAGAGTGCAGGGGTCAAGTCTTGGAGAGATAGGCATGTTCCGTCGAAGTGAAACCACCCGGATCGTCGGCCTGTTCCTTGCCGGGCTTTCCGCCGCGGTCCTCGTCGCCGCCGCGGGTCCCGCCCGGCCTCCTACCGCGCCCCCCAAGGCGCTCTCAGCCGATGTCGCGCCCTGCGAGGCTGTTTCCGCCCGGGCCCGGGGATTGGGCGATGCGCGCTGGTCCGCCGAGGGAACGGCCGCCGTCGAGGCCCTGGTGGACATTGTCCCGGAGGCACTGCCCTCCGCGATCCCCGAGGCACAGGTCGCAGCAGACCCTGCGGTCCGCGAGGCCCTCGGCCTGGGAAGTCGCGACATACCGGTGGAGGTGCGGCGCCTTCCCGGTTCTGAGGTCTACGAGGTCAGCCAGGTGGCGGGCTCCGCAGCCTGCCAGAGCCTGGTTTTCGCCCGCAGGACCCCCGGAAAACCCCTTGCGATCCTTCCCAGCCCGGCCCTGCAGGGCGAGATGTGCAGTGGCGGCTACGCCCATGTGGGCCGGGCGGGGGGGCAGCCCGCCTTGATCCAGATCCAGCGCTCTGCCGCTTCGCCCAGCGAGGCTGCGGCCTCCCGCAAGCCCCTGGTGGAGATCCGCGTCACGCCCTGGACGGGTGCGGGTTGGGGTCGCACCTGCAAGGTGGGCCTGGCCTTCCGCGCCGAGCGGAAGCTGGCGGATCGGCTGTGCGCCCGCCCTTCAGACTGCAAGGCCTTCGAGCCCACGGCAGGAACCTTGGCTTCGGCCTTCAACCGGGCCAAGGCCCAGGACGCGCTCAATGGTCGTGCGCCCACGCCGGTCCGCTATTTCCCGGAGGGTCCGCCCAAGGGCTCCGAGGCGGCCCTGGCCCAGGTGAAGGCCTACATGGCCAAGGCCCAGAGGCCCCTGCCTCTGTTTGGCACCACACCGACAACAAGCGTCATGCCGGGGTATTCCGAGGACGAGCTCGACTTCGTGCCCGTCAGGATTGACGGACGAGCCTATGTCGCCACCGTCGGCTTTCCGGGCATCGGCTGGCGACAGGACCGCAGCGCGACCCTGGTCACCCTGTTTGAGGCCGGAAAGGCGGTGACGCCGAGGGCGACCTACATCTTCACCGATGGTGTCTCCGGGCTGGAGTCGGCGAAGGTGGAGCTGGCCAGGGACTAGGGTACGACGGCACCTCCGTTGACCCTCTCCGTCCCGGGGCTCCCGCCCCGGTCCACCTCCCCCTTGGGGGAGGAATTAGAGAGCCATTGCTCCCCATCAGGGGGAGCTCCCGGCGAAGCCGGGTGAGGGGGTCAATGGAGGAACTGGAGTTTGCCCCGGCCTAGTCGGCCGCCGCCGCCCGGGCCGCCAGCTCCAGGCTGCGCAGGACGCTGAGCCTGAGCCCTTCGGTGTCGACGCCCTCGGTGCTCTTCTTGCCCTCCATGTAGCGGGCGTAGACGCCGTGGACGATGCAGGCGCTCTTCCAGCGGTTGAAGGCGACGTAGTAGTTCAGGCCCGACAGGTCGGCGCCGGTGGCGGCGGCGTAGCGCTCCGCCAGCTCGGTCCGGGTGGGGAAGCCCGGCTGGGCGTGGGGCGAGGTCTCGGTCGGGGGCTCGGGATCGGAGGGGGCCGGCCAGGGATTGAGGGCATAGGCCAGGTCCGCCAGGGGATCGCCCAGGGTGGCGATCTCCCAGTCGATCACCGCCAGCAGGCCGCCGCCCCGCCCGACCAGGATGTTGTGGATGCCGAAGTCGCCATGGACGACCCGGGCCGGGACCTGGCCGGGCAGGCGGGCGCGCAGGAAGGCCTCGACCTCGTGGGCGCGGGGGTCGTCGAACCCGGCGGGGCCAACGGAGGCTGACCAGGACCGACCCCAGGCGTTGATCTGGCGCTCGACATAGCCCTCGGGCTTGCCCAAGTCGCCCAGGCCCACGGCGGCGGGGTCCAGGGCGTGGAGCTGGGCCAGGGCGTCGATGAAGGCGAAGGCGAGGTCGCGGCGCTTCGCCCCCGGCGCCCAGTCCTTGACGTCCTCCACCGTGTAGAGGGGATGCCCGTCCAGGAAGTCCATGACGTAGAAATGGGCCCCAGTGACCGACGGGTCCTCACAGAAGGCGAGGGGGCGGGGCGTCGGGACGGGGGTGTCCTTCAGGGCCGACAGGACCCGGAACTCCCGCCCCATATCGTGGGCCTTGGGCAGGAGTTCACCGAGGGGCGGGCGGCGGATCACCGCCTGCCGACCGTGGGAATCGGTCAGCCGCCAGGTCAGGTTGGAGTGGCCGCCGGGCAGGCGCACCCACTCAAACGGGCCGGTCAGCTCCGGACAGTTCGCCGCCAGCCAGGCCTCGACGACGGGGCGGTCATATCCGGGAATGGTGTCTGCTGGAGGGGCGGCTTCGGTCATGGTCTTAGGCCTCGTTGGAGGAAACCTCGCCAGTGGCGGCGAGACAGTAGGTCGCAGCGGAGCGGGGCTTGTTCACATAGGGCGGTTGGCGGACGGCGTAGAGGCGCTCCTTGGCGATGCGGGTAATGCAGACCCGGTCGCCCTGGTTGCCTCCCAGGACGTGATAGCATCGGGAATCCTCGCCGATGTACAGGCCCACGTGACCGCCACCCTGGCGCATGAAGACCAGGACGTCGCCCAGTTCCGGCTGGCCGCCCTCGACGCCGAACCGGGCCCAGCTGAGAGCCCAGAGGGGGGCCGGCGGAACCTCCCGTCCGGCGACACGGGCGATGTAGGCCATGAAGAGCCCGCACCAGGGGATGGAATCCGCCCGGTAGTCGCTGGCGAGGCCGGTCTCGACGGCCCAGTTGAGGATCTGCGGGGTGTTTGCAGCGCCAGCGGTCTCGCGGACCCCGAACTCCGCCAGGGCAGCGGAGATCATCCGCGGCAGGGGCTCCATGCGGCTCAGCCAGGCGTAGGTCTTGGGGAGGGTCATTTGGGGGGGCTCTCAGGCGTGGATGACCCCCGGGAGTGTCGGCGCGATCGGCCGGAATGCAAATTTTCGTGCGGATCCATTGTCTGGGTCGGATAAACATTTCGCGCTGGCTGCCCGATAGAGACGTCACCAGACAGCAGGTGAGGGGGAGCGGGCACCCGCGGAGCCCTACCATCGTGCGGAGTCTCGGATCAGACGATGTCCCCTGTGCCACTCATCATCCCCGAACTCGACGTCACTGACCTGTCTGTTTCCCTCAAGTTCTGGTGTGAGATCTTGGGCTTTCAGGTGCTTTACGACCGCCCAGAAGAGCGGTTCGCCATGATCGATCTGGCGGGTGCGAGGCTGATGCTTGAACAGGCCGACGGGCCAGGTCGGCGGTTCAGAACCGCGCCCTTGGAGCAACCCTTCGGTCGGGGCGTCAATTTCCAGATCGAGATTGCAAACGTGCGCGCCACCTACGCCCGGGTAGTCGAAAATGGGGCTGCCGTGCTCATTCCTTTGGAACGCCGCTGGTATCGGGTTGGAGAGCTTGAACGTGCGCAGGACCAATTCGTCGTGTGTGATCCCGACGGCTATCTGCTCCGGCTGATCTCCATCCTTGGATAGTGGAACTCCAAGGAGAGCCGGCTGGACGTTTGTGGCGACGTCTTTGCCCCGACTGTTACAGTTTGATCTTGCTTAGCCCCAGAACCTAGGATCCCACGAAATGGCGACACTTTTCATGATGATGGGCTTGCCGGGTTCAGGCAAGACGACCCTGGCCCACCGCCTGGAGCGCGAGCGACCCGCTTTGGTTTTGTCTCCCGACGTCTGGATGTCTCGGATCGTCGGCGATGGCTATGACTTCAAGCGCCGTGAGGCTGTCCATGAGGTCCAGCTTGAGGTTGCCGAGCGAGTGCTGCGCTTGGGGAGTGATGTGGTCTTGGACTTTGGCTTCTTCCACCGGTCCGATCGGGATGAAGCGCGGGCGCGGGCAAGGGCGGTAGGGGCGCAAGCTCAACTGGTTTTCCTCGACCCGCCGATCCAGGATCTCCTAAGACGGGTCGAGGCGCGGAACGCGGCCTTGCCGCCCGATACCTTCACAGTTTCCAGGGAACATGTGGAACTTTGCGCGACCTGGCTGGAGCGCCCGCAGGCCGATGAGCTGTTATGGGGCGTGGCAGGGTAGCCCGACATTCGTTTGCTGGGTGACGTTACAGGCGACCCCATTTGGCTTTCGTCGCGCGGATCTGGAATGCGTATAAGGAATATTATCAGCAATTCCAACCAGGCTGACCCCGGGTCAGGCTTGACCTTGGCGCGATCGGCCCCAGACTCCTGAAATCGAACGGGAAACGGATCGGAGACTCCAGATGACCCAGTCGCCCAAGGCCTGCATCATCGGTGCCGGCTGCTCTGGCTTCACCACCGCAAAGCGGCTCAAGGACCTGGGCATTCCTTACGACTGCTTCGAGATGTCCGACAACATCGGCGGCAACTGGTACTACAACAATCCGAACGGGCACTCGGCCTGCTACCAGAGCCTGCACATCGATACATCCAAGTGGCGTCTGGCCTTCGAGGACTATCCGGTGCCCGCAGGCTGGCCGGACTTTCCGCACCACAGCCAGCTGCTGCAGTACTTCAACG
>CAMAOY010000139.1 GCA_945859865.1 Phenylobacterium deserti | reverse complement strand
TTCAGGGCGATCGGGAAGTCATGGGCGCCGATCCGGGCAAGACCCTGGGACAGGCGGACGATGGCGTTGTCCTTGACCGGCCGGGAGGAGTGGCCGCCCGGGTTGGTGATCCGCAGGGTGAAGTCCTGGTAGACCTTCTCACCCGCCTGGATGCCCAGGAAGACCTTCCTTCCATTGGCGTCGATCTGTCCGCCGGCGCCTTCGTTCAGGGCGAACTCGGCATCCAGCAGTTCGGGACGGTTGGCGATCAGCCATTCCACGCCGTTGAAATTGTCGGGGGTCTCCTCGCCACAGGTCAGGGCCAGGCGAAGGCTACGCTTCGGCTTCAGGCCCTCGCGCTTGTAGCGGATCATGTTGTCGGCGAAGGCGGCGGCCATCGCCTTGTCGTCGCTGGCGCCGCGGGCATAGAAGAAGCCGTTTTCCTCGATCAGGGTGAAGGGATCCCGCTCCCAGTCCGCCCGATTGGCCTCGACCACGTCCAGGTGGGCCAGGAGGAGGATGGGCTTCAGCCGGGTATCCGTACCCGCCAGGGTGGCGATCAGGGCGCCCTGCCGGGGCTGGTCGGGCGGAACCACGATTTCGACGTCCTTGTCGGCGTAGCCGGCCGCCTTGAGCCGCACGGCGAGCTTCTCCGACGCCAGGGTGCAGCTGCCGGTCGACAGGGTTGTGTTGGTCTCGATGAGTTCCTTGTAGAGGTCCCGGAAGGCCACCTGGTCCAGCCGGGGGCCAGACGCCTTGGCGGGCGCCGCAGCGGCGGCAGAGGCCGCGCCCAGCACGGCGACGGCGGCGATCAGAACGGAACGCATGGGCGATCTCCTTTTGCGCCGCCACCCTAGACGGCGAGGTGTCCGCGCCCAAGGACCGGAGAGGACTTTTCACGGCGCAAAGGCAAGGAGCGCCATTCCCTGTCGGCCTTATGGGGCCTCAGTTCAGGTCCCGGCGGTCTGGGGGTGCCAGCGGCAGGGGAGCGACCGGCACGCCGTCCTCCAGAAGCTCGCGGGCCTCCCGGAGCGTCGCCTCGCCATAGATGCCCCGTTCCTCGGACCGTCCCTCGTGGATGGCCCGGGCCTCGCGGGCGAAGGCGTCGCCGACATTGTCAAAATTGTCCTCGACGTGCCGGCGGACCTGGTTGGCCATCTCCATCATCATCTCACGGGAGGGGCCGGGAGGTGTCTCTGCCTTGCCCTTTGAGGTCACGACGGCAGGGGCCATGATCTGCTTGCGCACCTCGGGCGAGCCACAGGCCGGGCAGGAGACAAGCCCCCGGGCCGACTGGACATCAAAGTCGTCGGAGCCGCCGAACCAGCCCTCGAAGTCGTGGCCGGCGCCGCAGGCCAGGGCATAGCGGATCATGCCAGGGACTCCGGGCCTGCGAAGGCGCGGGCGTTGGCCAAAGCCGGGATGGACCGGCGCGCGCGCGCCGAGGCCGGAAGGTCAAGGTCCACCACCAAGACGCCGGGCTCATCGTGGTCGAGGACGCCCAGGACCTCGCCCCAGGGGCCGACGGCCAGGGTGCGGCCCCAGGTGCCGCGACCGTCCTCGTGGAAACCGCCCTGGGCCGGCGCCAGGACGAAGCTCCCGGTCTCGATGGCCCGGGCGCGCAGCAGGATTTCCCAGTGCGCCTGCCCCGTCGGCCGGGTGAAGGCGGCGGGCACGGTCAGGACCTCGGCGCCCGCCAGGGCCAGGGCCCGATAGAGGGCCGGGAAGCGCATGTCGTAGCATATGGTCAGGCCCAGCCGGGCCTCGCCCGCCAGGGCGGTCACGGCCCGGTCACCGGGGGCGTAGGCGGCGCTCTCCCGGGCGGTCTCACCCGTGGGCAGGTCGACGTCGAACATGTGCAGCTTGTCGTAGGCAGCGGCGATCTCGCCGTCTGGACCCACGAGCAGGCTACGGTTGGCCGCCTTCTCGCCGCCAGCGTCCACCAGGGCCGAGCCGATCAGGACGTGCACGCCGCGATCGCGCGCCAGGTCCCGAAGGCCGCAGACCACGGGATCCGCCTCGACGGGGGTCAGGGACGCCCTCAGGCGGTCGCGGTCCTTCTGCAGGATGTTGGTCCCCTCCGGGGTCAGGATCAGCTCGGCACCGGAGTCGGCGGCCTGGCGCACCAGGGGCAGGACATGATCCAGCGCCGCCGCCTGCGAGGCTGGCGTCCGGGTCTGGACCAGGGCGACGCGCACCGCCTCAGCCCGCCAGGAGGGTGTCGAGGCGGCCCTTCGCCTCCAGGTCATGGAGGTCGTCGCAACCGCCCACGTGCCGGTCGCCGATGAAGATCTGCGGATAGGTGGCCGCGCCACCGGACTTCTTCAGCATCTCGGCCCGAAGATTGGCGTCGAAGGCGGCCTCGATCTCGGTGACCTCGGCACCCTTGCGTTCGAGCAGGCCCAGGGCCCGCACGCAATAGGGGCAGAAGGGCTTGGTATAGATGGTCACGGCGGCCATGCGGCTCTCCCTCGGCTCTCAGGTTACATCTATAGGGTGAGGCTTGCCGGGTCTTTAACCCTGGCGATGACGGCGGCGTCCACTGCTGCGGCGCCCGCAGCCCGCAGGGCCCGGGCGCAGGCCTCGAGCGTCGCCCCGGTGGTCATGACATCGTCGATGAGGAGAATGCGGCGGCCTTCCACCGTCCGGCGTCGCCCGTCGGGGACGGTGAAGGCCGCAGCGACATTGCGGCGCCTCCCGGTTCCCGAACGCCCGGCCTGGGCGCCGGTATCCCGCCTGCGGACCAGGGCGTCGGCCAGGTAGTCCGTCGACCAGAGCCGGGCCAGGGGCCGGGCGATCTCGGCGGCCTGGTTGTAGCGCCGGCGGAACAGGCGTGAGGCGTGCAGGGGTACGGGGGCGACGGCATCGGCCTCGGCCAAAAGGTCCCGGGCCGAGCGCGAGATCCAGCGGACGAACAGGGGCGCGAGGTCCGTGCGGTCGGCGTACTTCAGCTGCAGGACCGGTCCGCGGGAGGTCTCGTCGTAGAGGCAGGCTGCCCGGGCGCGGTCAAAGGCCCGGGGCTTGGCCAGGCAGGCGGCGCAGCGCGCGCCCGGCCCCAGGCTGAACTCGAAGGGCGTCCCGCAGCCATCGCAGACCGGATCTTCCAGGAAGGCGATGCGATTCCAGGCCTCGGCGGTCAGGCCCGGTGTCAGGACCGGACTGTCGTCGTCGAGGGCGCGATGCGGATAGATGAGGTCAAGCGCCGCCCGGCGGGCCCGGGCCAGCGGCCCTGCGGGTTCCCATGCCCGGCCGAAGCGTTCATTGTCCCGGCCCATGCCGTCCTCCGCCTCGCCCCCCCGGATCTTCGACCGCGACCTCCTGCGCCGGCGGCTGGACAGGGCCGCCCCGGGCTATGCCGAAGCCGACTTCCTGAAACGCCGCGCCGCAGGCGACATCGTGATGCGCCTGGAAGCCATCATGCGCGACTTCCCCCGCGCCGTCGACCTCGGTGCCCGTAATGGCGCCTTCGCCCAGGCCCTGGCGGAGAGCGATGCCGCGCCCCGGGTGGGCCTTTTGGTCGAGGCGGATCTTTCCGGCCGGATGCTTGCAGGCCGCAGCGGGATGCGGGTCCTCGCCGACGAGGAGCGCCTGCCCTTTGCGCCGGCCAGCCTGGACCTCATCGTCTCCAGCCTGTCCCTGCACTGGGCCAATGACGTGATCGGCGCCCTGGTCCAGGCGCGGCTGGCGCTGAAGCCCGACGGCCTCTTCATCGGGGCCCTCTTGGGCGGGGCGACCCTGACCGAGCTGCGCCAGTCCCTGACCGCCGCCGAACTGGAGCTGACGGGCGGCGCCGGCCCCCGGGTCTCGCCCTTCGCCGATCCGTCGGACGCCGCAAGCCTCCTGCAGAGGGCCGGCTTCGCCCTGCCTGTGGCCGACGTCGACCGGGTGACCGTGCGCTACGACCATCCCCTGAAGCTGATGGCCGACCTGCGGCGGATGGGCGAGACCTCCGTCCTGGCCGAGCGCCATCCCCGGCCCCTGACCCGGCGGGTCCTGGCCCGGGCCTTCGAGATCTATCGGCAGAACTTCGCCGACCCTGACGGGCGCCTGCCAGCCACCTTCGAGATCCTCACCCTGACCGGCTGGTCGCCCTCTGAGACCCAGCAGAAGCCCCTGCGGCCCGGCTCGGCGAAGATGCGGCTGGCCGACGCCTTGGGCGGGGAGGAGCACAGCGTCCCGGGGACCCGGCCTCAGCGGGGCTGAAGCGGTCCGGGCGTCCGGTCCGGGGCGAGGTCGACCACCATGTCCCCGGGCGGATCGGCAATCAGCCGGCGGGTGATGCGTTCATACCGGGCCAGGAAGTCGTCCAGCTCGGCATCGTCCATGGCCCGACCCGGTCGGCCGGCGGCGATGGCACGAGCCAGGTCCGCCTCCTGCTCGCCCCGCCAGCGGCGGACGGTCGCAAAGTCCGGGGCCCGGAGGAAGACCGTCAGGTCGGGGGCCTCGAAGAGGGTCCGGTAGGGTCCGGCCAGCGCCGCCTCCACCGCCCCGCGCCAGGTCCCGTCGGGGTCCTGCTCGCGCTCCAGGGCGTTGACCGGCTCTGAGGCGGCAGCCCCGGGGTCCGGCCGCGCCCCCAGGCACCAGCCCTCGAGGATGACGACCTCGGCGGGACCCTCGAAGACCGGCCGCTCCGCCTCGGGCATGGGGGCGTCCCGGCCCTTGTCGAAGCGCGGCAGGCGAATCGGACCGGGACGTCCGAGGGCCTCCAGGACGGACACGGCCAGGTCCGGATCGTGGGTGCCCGGCGGGCCGCGTACGGCGAACAGGGGGTGGACCCGGCGGGCCAGGTCGGACCTGGCCTCCGGGCCGAGGTAGACGTCGTCGAGGGAAAGGACCGCACAGGACCGACCTGCCGCCGCCAGGGCCCCGGCGAGGTTCGCCGCCAGGGTGGACTTGCCCGAGCCCTGCGCCCCGGACAGCCCCAGCACCCAGCCCGGCCGGTCGGCCCGCGCCAGGACGAGATCGGCCAGGGCCTCGGCCAACCTCGCCATGGCCTCAGACCAGGTCCCGGAGCCAGGCCACCAGGGGGGCGTCCGCCGGCGGCATGGGATAGTCACCCAGCTGGCTGGGCTTCACCCAGGCCAGGGCCGAGTGCTCCCTGGCCGTCACCACCCCTGTCCAGCGCCGGACAAGGTAGAGGGGCATGAGCAGGTGGAAGTCCTCGTAGGGGTGACTGGCGAAGACAAAGGGGGCGAGGCAGGCCTCGGTGACGCCGATCCCCAGCTCCTCGGACAGCTCACGGATCAGGCAGGCCTCCGGCGATTCGCCAGCCTCGACCTTGCCGCCGGGAAACTCCCAGAGCCCGGCCAGGGCCTTGCCTTCAGGCCGCTGGCAGATGAGCACCCGGCCGTCGACATCGACCAGGGCGGCGGCGGTCACGAGCAGCAGGCGGCGGGTTTCGGACATGCCGCCTTGATCGCCCCGGAGGCCGGCCTTGGCAAGCCGGCCTTGACTTCCGGGGCCCGGAAGGCCACTTCCCCCCTGCGCCCCGGTTCGTCCGGTGCGATATCGGCGTTCCAGTCGCGTGAGGATTGCTTCGGCAGTCCGCCT
>CAMAOY010000138.1 GCA_945859865.1 Phenylobacterium deserti | reverse complement strand
AGACGAAGGCCGGCTTCAGCGGAGCGAGGCGACGGATGGCCTCCCACAGGGCGAGCTCGGCCTCCTCCGTCTTGGGCGGCGAGAACTCGAAGGAGACGCGGGGCGGCTTGGCGAGGCCCGCGCCGGCGCGGGCGATGGGCCCCAGGGCGGTGTTGGTCATGCAGGGCTCCGTTCGGCGGTCCAGACGCAGACGGTCAGGCCGTCGCTGCGGGCGGGGGACAGGATTTCAAGGCCGGTCTGGCGCAGGCCCGCCGACGACAGCCACCGCTTCATCTCGGCGGCGGAAAAGCCCAGCCGCCGGTGCTGGTGCTGCTCGCGCAGGACCTCCAGGGCGTGAGGGGCGAAGTCGACGATGACCAGCCGCCCGCCGGGGACGGCAAGGCGGCCAGCCTCGCGCACGGCGGCGGTGGGGTCGCCCAGGAAGTGCAGGACCTGGTGGACGACCACCAGGTCGGCACAGCCGTCGGGAAGGCGTGTGGCGAAGATGTCCCCGTGGCGAAGGTCACAGGCGGGCAGGCTCGCCGCCTCGACTCGGGCCCGGGCGACATTGAGCATCTGCTGGGAGAGGTCCAGGCCCAGGCAGGAGGTCGCGCGCGGCCCGAGCAGGGTCAGCATGCGTCCCGATCCGGTCCCCAGATCGACCAGCCGGTGGAAGGGACCCGGCCCGGCGGCGTCCCGGATGGCGGCTTCTACGCGGTCCTCCGCCACGTGCAGCGAGCGGATCTCGTCCCAGGTGGCGGCATTGCGCGCGAAGTATTGGTCAGCGGCGGTCCGGCGCTCGGCGCGCACCGCTTCCAGCCGCTCGGCGTCGCGCACCAGGACCGGATCGGCCCCGTCCAGGTCGGCGAGGACGCGATCTGCGAGGGTGCGGGGTTCGCCTTCGGCGGCTGGGCGGTAGAAGACCCAGGCCCCGTCCGGGAACCGTTCGACGAGCCCCGCCTCGGCGAGCAGGCGCAGGTGGCGCGAGACCCGGGGCTGGCTCTGGTCCAGCACCTTGCAGATCTCCAGGACCGCCAGTTCCTCCCGCGCCAGCAGGGCGAGGATGCGCAACCGCGAGGGCTCACCCGCAGCGCGCAGGACGTCGACGGTGCGGTCAGCGCTCAACATGATCGCATAAAGATATCTTTATGTCTTTATGTCAACCCGAGGCCCGGCGACTTCAGGCCAGGTCGTCCAGAACGCCGCCCAGAATGTCGAACAGCTTGCCGATCTCATCCTCGCTGATGATCAGCGGGGGCGACAGGGCGATGATGTCGCCCGTTGCCCGGATCAGGAGGCCGGCCTTCAGCGCCTTCACCAGCACCTCATATCCGCGGGCGCCGGGGGCATCAGGCCGGGGGGCGAGTTCGACCGCGCCCATCAGGCCAATATTCCGGATGTCGATGACATTCGGCTTGGCACGCAGGGCGTGGATGCCGTCCTCCCAGTGGCTCGCCAGGGACTTCACCCGGGTGAAGAGACCGTCGCGCCGGTAGACTTCCAGGCTGGCAAGGGCCGCCGCGCAGGCCACGGGATGCCCCGAATAGGTGTAGCCATGGAAGAACTCGATGGCGGCGGGCGGGCCCTGGACGATGGCGTCATGCACCTTCCGGTGGGCGAAGACCGCCCCCATGGGCAGGGCGCCGTTGGTGATGCCCTTGGCGGTGATCATGATGTCCGGGGTGACGCCCAGGGCCTGGGCCCCGAAGGGCTCGCCCAGCCGGCCGAAGCCAGTGATGACCTCGTCGAAGATCAGCAGGATGCCATGCCGGTCGCAGAGGGCGCGCAGGCGCTCCAGGTAGCCCTTGGGCGGCGGTAGGACGCCAGCGGAGCCCGCGACGGGCTCAACGATGACCGCGGCGATGGTCTCAGCGCCATGCAGGGCCACCAGCCGCTCGACCTCGTCGGCCTTCTCCGCCCCGTGTTCCGGCAGGCCCCGGGAGAAGGCGTTCCTCGCAAGGTCGAAGGTGTGGGCGATATGATCCGCCCCGGGGAGGGTGAGATAGGTCCGCCGGTTATTGACCAGGCCGCCGACGGAAATCCCGCCGAAGCCGACGCCGTGATAGCCCTTTTCCCGCCCGATCAGGCGCACCCTCTGCCCCTCGCCCCGGGCGCGGTGGTAGGCGAGGGCCATCTTCAGGGCCGTGTCCACGGACTCCGAACCCGAGTTGGTGAAGAAGATCCGGTCCAGTCCGGGCGGTGCGAACTCCGCCAGGGCCGCCGCCAGGCGGAAGGGCAGGGGGTGGCCCATCTGGAAGGTCGGGGCGAAGTCCAGGGTGGCGAGCTGCCGGGCGACGGCCTCGGTGATCTCCTCTCGGGCATGGCCCAGGTTGCAGCACCAGAGGCCCGCGGTGCCGTCCAGCACGCTGTCGCCGTCGACGGTGCGGTAGTACATGCCGTTGGCCTCGACGAGGAGGCGCGGCGCGTCCTTGTACTGGCGGTTGGCCGTGAAGGGCATCCAGAAGGCCGCCAGGTCCGGCCGGTTGTCCCCGTAGTCTGCGCTCATGGTCTCCGCCCTCGTCTGATCCGGAACCGATCCCGCACCTTAGCGCCTCTCTCCATGAATGCGAGGCTTGCCACCCCCGGTAGCCCCGCTTATCAGCCGGTCTGCCGGACAGATGGGTGATCAGGCCCGCGCCGATGCCAGGGGAAGTCGCCATGCAGAGCCAGCGTCTGGGCCGCAGCCCGCTCGTCGTATCCAAGATCTGCATGGGGACCATGACCTTCGGCTCCCAGGCCGACGAGAAGACCTCGCACCGCATTCTCGACCGCAGCCTCGAGGCCGGGATCAACTTCTTCGACACTGCCGAGAACTATCCGGTTCCGCCGCAGGAATCCTGGGCCGGCCTGACCGAGGAGATTTTCGGGCGCTGGATGAAGACCAAGCGCCGGGACGAGATCATCCTGGCCACCAAGGTCTGTGGTCCCAGCCACGGCTGGATCAAGGGCTCGCAGCGGGCCGGCATGACGGCGCTTGACCGCCACAACATCACCCGGGCCATCGAGGACAGCCTGCGCCGCCTGGATACGGACTATGTGGACCTCTACCAGACCCACTGGCCCGACCACGGCGCCCGCTACGAGGACGCCCTGGAGACCCTGGACGAGCTGGTCCGGGCGGGAAAGGTTCGCGTCCTGGGCTGCTCGAATGAGACCTCCTGGGGGCTGATGAAGGCCCTTTCGGCCTCGGAGCGCGAGGGCTTTGCCCGCTACGAGACGATCCAGAACAATCACAGCCTCAACAACCGCCGCTTCGAGGACGAACTGGCCCAGGTCTGCCGGCAGGAGGGAGTCAGCTCGATCCCCTACTCGCCGTTGGCGGGGGGCGTCCTGTCGGGCAAGTACAACGGCGGGGCCCTGCCGTCCGGCGCGCGTTTCAGCCGCTACCTGGAGCTGGGCGGCCGGCAGGCGACCATGGCGCGCCGCTTCGTCAACGAGAAGAGCCTGACCTCTACGGAGCGCTTCGCGCAGATCGCCGCCGAGGCGGGCATCTCCCTGGTCACCCTGGCGACGGCCTGGTCCAAGCAGCATGACTTCGTCGCCTCGACCATCGTCGGCGTCACCCGCGAAGACCAGTTGGACGACATCTTCGCCGCTGCCGACCTGGTGCTGGCCCCGGAGACCCTGAAGGCCATCGACGAGGTGACCCGGGATATCCTCTACCCGATGGGTTGAGGCCGGCCCGTCCGGCCGTGACCGCGTCTCCCATCGAGCGACCCGTCGCCCAGACCCCCGGCCTGGGTATAGTTCTGCGCGTCCTCGCCATGGCCCTCATGGCGGTCCTCGCCGCCATCGTGAAGGCCTGCGCCGAGCGGGGCGTGCCGGTCCTCCAGATCATCTTCTTCCGCAACGCCTTCGCCTTCATTCCGGTGATGCTCTACATCTGGCGGACTTCCGGGTTTGGGGTCCTTCGCACCCGGCGGCCGGGCGCCCACCTGACCCGGTCTGCGGTCGGCCTGACCGGCATGGTCTGTGGGTTCACCGCCGTCAGCCTCCTTCCCCTGACCCAGTCGACGGCGATCTCCTTTTCGGCGCCCCTGTTCATGGTCGCCCTCTCCGCCCTGATCCTGAAGGAGCCGGTCAGTCTCCACCGCGGGTTGGCTGTGGCCGTCGGCTTCGTCGGCGTGCTCATCATGGTCCATCCGGATCCTCGCCAGTTCGCCGGCGTCGGCGTTCTGTTTGCCATCGCCGCGGCGGCTGGCTCCGCCGGCGCCATGATCGCCATCCGGGAGATCAGCCGGACGGAGCCTGGCCCGACCATCGTCTTCTACTTCACCCTCGCCGGGGCGATGGTTGGCCTCGCCAGCCTGCCCTTCGGATGGGTCATGCCCAGCCCGGGGGTCCTTGGCCTCCTGGTCGCCGCTGGCCTGATCGGCGGAACCGGGCAGCTCCTTCTGACCGAAGCTATTCGCCGGGCGCCCGTCGCCGTGGTGGCACCCTTCGACTACACCCAGCTTGTGTGGGCGGGGCTGATTGGCTTCCTGGTCTGGGGGGAGACTCCGGCGATGCTGACCCTGATCGGGGCCATGGTGGTGGCGGCCAGCAGCACCTATATTCTTTGGCGGGAGATCGGGCGCTCCCGGATCTAGGTCGCCCTCAGCCTTGGAGCCAGGTATGCGTTATCCTTGGACCTTCGCCGCGATCGGTGCAGCCCTGGTGATGGGATCCGCCGGTCCCGGCCAGGCGGCCATCACGGTGCTGGGCGGCGGTTCTGCCGAGGCCTGTTCCCAGGCGGCCATGGCGGGCGAGATGGACCGCAGGTTCGAGGCCCTCTGCACCCAGGCCCTGGAGACAGAGTTTCTCAACCTCCGGGATCGGGCGGGCACCCTGGTCAACCGTGGGGTCTTCAAGCTCCGCCGGCAGGACTTCAGCGCGTCCATCCGCGACTTTGATGCCGCTGTTAAACAGGACCCCAAGCTGGGCGAGGCCCTGGTGAACCGCGGGGCGGCAAAGATCGGCCTGAAGGCTCCGGAGGCCGCTTTGGTCGACATCAATCGGGCCCTTGAGCTGGGCGTCTCCGAGCCGGCCAAGGCGCACTACAACCGGGCCCTTGCCTACGAGCGGTTGGGTGACCTGAAGTCCGCCTGGCTCGACTACACCAAGGCTGCCGAACTGGACCCGGTATGGGACGCGCCCCGCACGGAACTGACCCGCTTCACCGTTTCGCGGAAGTAGGGTGCCTAACGGTCGAAGGGTTTCTTCGCCCGAAGGGTGACGTGAAGTTCCTTGACGACATTCCAGCGTTCCCCCGCCCAGGTTCGAAGCTCTTCCCGGGTGACCTCTCCATTGCGTTCCCGCTCCAGCCAACGTGCGTCGTAGACCTGGCTCGCCTGCGCGACCTCGAAATCCACGCCGAGGGCGTAGGCAATCATTGAGTAGTTCGCCCGACGGGCGATCCACTCATCGTTCTTAGCCTTTGATATCATTTCGAAAGTCAGAAGCGTGAAGGGTCTGACGTGGGTGGGATCCGACCAATAGGTATCGTGCCTGAAATGGGGGACCTGAATCTCGATCAAGCCGTCCGGTGCGGTGACTCTGTAGAGCTCCCGCATCACAGCGCGAAAGCCGGAAAAGTCCGCACCCACATGTTC
>CAMAOY010000137.1 GCA_945859865.1 Phenylobacterium deserti | reverse complement strand
GGCCGATCGTAACCCGGCAGATCGCCATTCCCTGGCGGACGCCCCAGGGTGCCCTGGTGCAGAGCACCTTCCGGGTCCACTTCACCCACCAGGGACCGGTCGTGCGGAAGGCAGGGGACCGGTGGATCGCCTTCGCCATGATGAACCGGCCTGTCGAGGCGCTCAGCCAGTCCTTCCTCAGGACCCGGGCCGGCAACTTCGACGCGTTCATGAAGGCCGCGGCCCTGGCCGGGAATTCCTCGAACAACACCCTCTTCGCCGACGCGGACGGGGTGATCGCTTACCTGCACCCCCAGTTCGTGCCGCGACGGGACGACCGTTTCGACTATACCCGGCCCGTCGACGGGTCGGACCCCGCCACCGACTGGAAAGGCCTTCACGCCCTGTCCGAGCTGCCCAGCGTGCGCTCTCCCAAGGCCGGCTGGGTCTACAACACCAATGACTGGCCCTGGACGGCAGCCGGGCCGGACAGTCCCCGGCGGGACCAGTTCCCGCGCTACATGGACACCGTCGGGCCCAACCCGCGCGGCGTGAACGCCGTGCAGCTGCTGGAGAACGGTCAGACCTTCACCCTCGACACCCTGGCCCAGGGCGCCTTCAACACCGCCCTGCCGGCCTTCGACCAGCTCCTGCCTGGCCTGGTCGCCGCCTGGGACGCCAGCCCCGGCGCAGACCCCCTGCGCCTGAAGCTGGCCGACGATATCCGGCTGCTGCGGGGCTGGAACCGGCGCTGGTCCGGCCAGTCAGAGGCCCTGACCCTGGCGGTGTTATGGGGCGACCTCCTCTGGCCGGAAGCCGAGGCCCTGGCGCGGGCCGAGGGGCTCAGCGTCTGGGATGCCCTGGCCAGCCGCGTGTCGCCCCGCCGCAAGCTGGAGGCCCTGGCCGAGGCTTCCGACCGCCTGCAGGCGGACTTTGGGACCCGGCGGGTTCCCTGGGGCGAGGTCAACCGTTTCCAGCGGCGGACCGGCGACATCCAGCAGGCCTTCAGCGACGCTGTGCCCAGCCTCGCCGCCCCCTTCCCCTCCGCCCGATGGGGCGCCCTGGCCTCTTTCGGTGCCCGCCGGCCCGAGGGGCAGAAAAAGCTCTACGGTTCCAGCGGTAACAGCTTCGTGGCGGTGGTGGAGTTCGGCCCCCGGGTCCGGGCAAGGGCAGTCACAGCGGGCGGTGCCTCCAGCTCGCCCCTGTCCCGGCACTTCACCGACCAGGCGCCAAGATACCTGAGCGGGAATCTCCGGCCGGTCTACTTCTGGCCCGACGAGATCAAGGGCCATGTGGAGCGCACCTACCGTCCGGGGCAGTAGCCGGCGTAGTTGCGCCATCGGGCGCAATGGCCTATCGCCCAAGCCTCCAGAGCCCGGGACCGCCATGGATGCCTCAGACCCCAAGCTGACCGCACGCACCGTCGAGGCCGTGCGCGCGCGCCTGGATGTCGTCGACCGGCGTCTGCTGGAACTGATCGACGAACGCGCCGCCCTCGCCGGCGAAGTGGCCGCCGCCAAGGTTGCGGCGGGGGAATCCGGCCGGTTTGCCCTGCGCCCGACCCGGGAAGCCGAGGTCCTCCGCAATCTCCTGGCCCGTCCGCGCAAGGCCGCGACGCCTGGCCTGGTGGTCCGGATCTGGCGCGAGCTCATGAGCGACAGCCTGTCCCGTCAGGGCCCCTATCACCTGTCGGTCTTCGGCGGCGGGCAGGCCCCAGCGGTCCGCGAGGCTGCCCGGATGCGCTTCGGCGCCGCCCCGCCCCTGGCCGAGGTCGGTCGCCCCGAGGAGGCCATCGCCGCTGCGCGCACCCCCGGCGGGGTCGCAGTCCTGGCCCTGGACTCCCGGACGCCCTGGTGGGGACGCCTGCTGGCGGACCCCACCCTGCGGGTCTTCGCTGCCCTGCCCTGCCTGACCGCCTGGGGACGCCCCGCCGCCCTGGCCGCCGCCGAGGTCGAGATCGGACCGACGGGGGGCGACCGCACCTACTGGGTCACCGACGCCCCCGGACCTCCCGGCCGCCTCGTGGAGACCCTGAGCAAGGACGGGGTGGCGGCGGAACTCCTGGCCGACGCCGGCGGCCTGCGGCTGTTTGAGCTGGTGGGCTACTACCAGTCCAGCGACGAACGCCTGGCCCGGGCGCCGGGCCGGCTCACCGGCGTGATCGGCGCCGCCTCCGCCCCCCTGGATGCCTGAGGCCCTCATGTCCGACCGTCCCCAGCCCCAGCTCAAGCCCCAGCCCAAGCCCGGCATCCTGGACATCTCCCCCTACAAGCCCGGGAAGGCCGCCGTGGAGGGCGTGGCCCACCCGCTCAAGCTGTCGGCGAACGAGAACATCCTGGGCTCGAGCCCGGAGGCCAAGGCGGCCTTCGTCTCGGCCATGGATGAGCTGCATCTCTATCCGGACGGCCGCTGCAACGCCCTTCGCGAGGCGATCAGCGCCCGCTATGGCCTTGAGCCCGAACGCCTGCTGTTCGGGTGCGGGTCGGACGAGATCTTCCAGCTGATCGGCCAGACCTTCATCCAGGCCGGCGACAACGCCGTCCAAGGCGAGCACGGCTTCGGCGCCTTCGCCATCGCCACCCGCGCCGCTGGCGGTGAGGTGCGCATGGCGACCGAGGTCAACCTGCGCATCGACGTCGACGAACTGCTCGCCTGCGTGGATGAGCGAACCCGGATCGTCTGGGTCGCCAACCCCGCAAACCCGACGGGCACCCTGGTGGGCGGATCGGAGATTCGCCGCCTTCACGCCGCCCTGCCCGCCGATATCGTCCTGGTGCTGGACGGTGCCTATGCCGAGTTCGCCGACGACCCGGACTTCGAGGACGGGGTCGACCTGGTCCGCAACTTCTCCAACGTCATCATGACGCGGACCTTCTCCAAGCTGCACGGCCTGGCCGCCCTGAGGGTGGGCTGGGCCTACATGCCGCAGGACATGGCCGACGCCATCGACCGGATCCGCCTGCCCTTCAACGTCTCGATTCCCGCCCAGCGCGCCGCCATCGCCGCCCTGGCGGACGCAGACTTCCAGGCGCGATCCCTGGAGCTGGTTCGGACCTGGCGGCCCTGGCTGTCGCAGCAACTGGGCGGGCTGGGGCTGGAGACCACCGCGTCCAGCGCCAACTTCGTCCTCGCCCGCTTCCCGAAGACACCGGGCCGGACCGCCGCGGACGCCGACGCCTTCCTCTGCGCCCGAGGCCTGATCCCGAGAATGGTCGGGGGCTACGGCCTGCCCGACCACCTGCGCCTCACCATCGGCCTGGAAGAACACAACCGGGCGGTGGTGGACGCCCTGGCGGCCTTCATGGGGACCCGCCCTTGATCTATCCGAAGATGGCGGTGATTGGCTGCGGCCTGATCGGATCCTCGGTGATCCGCGCCGCCCGCGCGGCCGGTGCCGTAGGCTCGGTGGCTGTCGGCGAAGCCAGCCCGGCGCACCGGGCGCAGATCACTGCCCTGGGCTATGCCGACCTGGTCACCGACGACATGGCCGAGGCGGTGGCGGATGCCGACCTGGTGGTCTTCGCCGTGCCGGTCCTGGCCATGGGCCCTGCAGCTGTTGCGGCGGCGGCGGCGCTGAAGCCGGGCGCCACGGTCACCGACGTCGGCTCGGTCAAGGTCAGCGTGGGAGACGCCCTGCGTGCCGCAGTCCCCGCTTCGGTCTACGTCATCCCCGGACACCCCATAGCGGGCTCCGAGCAGTCCGGCCCCGCCTCGGGCTTTGCCGAACTGTTCCAGGGCCGCTGGGTGATCCTGACCCCGCAGGCGGACGACCGGCCAGAGTATGCGGACGCCACCCGCCAGCTCTCGGATTTCTGGACCGCCCTCGGCGCCCAGGTGGACACCATGGACGCCGCCCACCACGACCTCGTCCTGGCGGTCACCAGCCACCTGCCCCACCTGATTGCCTACAACATCGTCGGCACGGCCGCCGATATGGAGGAGGTCACCCGGGCCGAGGTGATGAAGTACTCGGCCGGCGGCTTCCGGGACTTCACCCGGATCGCCGCCTCGGATCCCACCATGTGGCGGGACATCTTCCTGGCGAACAAGGACGCGGTGCTCGAGGTCCTGGGCCGCTTCACCGAGGACCTGCAAGCCCTCTCCAGATCCATCCGCTGGGGCGAGGGCGACAAGCTGTTCGAGCTCTTCTCCCGCACCCGCGACATCCGCCAGGGCATTGTCGCCGCAGGCCAGGATAGCGCGGAGCCGAACTTCGGCCGGGACCGCCCGGCCTCCGACGGAGCCCCGAAACCGTGAGTGGCTACGCCTGGCTGGCAGGGGCCATCGCCACGGAGATCGTCAGCACCAGCCTCCTGAAGCTGTCCGATGGGTTCACCCGGCTCGTGCCTGGGGTCGCCGCCATCGCCTTCGTCGCCGCCTCCTTCTACTGCCTGGCCCAGGCGCAGAAGACGATTCCCCTCGGGATCGGCTATGCCATCTGGTCCGGGGTGGGCATCCTCGCCATCACAGCCATCGGCTGGATTGGCTTCCGGCAGAAGCTCGACCTTCCCGCCATGGTCGGGATGGCGTTGATCCTCGCCGGCGTCCTGGTCATCCGCCTGTTATCGCGCGCCGAAGCCTAGATCCTGTTCCGGTTCCGTTTCGCGCCTCCCTGGGCTAGTCCTGCAGGGTGAATCTCCCGCCCGCCCTCGTCGTCCTGCCCGGACCCAAGGCCGCCCTCGCCGGGGAGGGCCCCGTGCGCCTGCTCAGGCCGCCGGAGGCCCGCGACCTCTTTCGTTCACCGGAAATCCTGGTGGCGCACGCGGCTCTGACCGCCCGCAGGCTGGGCCTGGATCCGCCGCCCCGGTCGGCCCGGATGTTCGACGTACTCGAGCTGTTCGCCTTCGTGCGTCCGGGTGCCTTCACGGCCCCGTCGGCGGCAGGCCTGGCCCTCGCCCTTGGATGCCCCGAACCCTCCGGGCCCCTCGAGATGGCGGAGGCCCTGGCCCAGGTCGCCGTTCGCCTGCTTGAGGAACTGGCCGAGAGCCCGACGCCCTCCCGGGAGGAGGCCCTGGCCCTTGCAGAGACCCTCGCCCGGGGCGGCTGGGCCTGGGGGCCTGCGACGACGGAGGCCCTGCGCCGCCATCCGTCCAGCAACGCCTTTCGCAGTTCCGGCCTCGATGTCTGGTCCCGCCTGGCGGAGTGGGAGGATCAAGGCCCCGCAGGCGAGCCCGGCGACACCCCCATCAGCCCCGAGGCGGCCGTCCGCCGGCTGGGCGTCCTGTTGGGGCGGGCCCGCCTGGAAGAGGACCGGACGGCCCAGGCGGAGTACGCCCGGGAAGCCGCCTTCGTCTTCGAGCCGCGGGAGCGGGAAGGCAGCCCCCGCATGCTGCTGGCCGAGGCGGGCACGGGCGTGGGCAAGACCCTGGGCTACCTGGCGCCCGCCTCGGTCTGGGCCGAGGTCAACGGCCCCTCTGTCTGGATCTCGACCTACACCCGGGCCCTCCAGAGGCAGATCGAGCGCGAGAGTGCGGTCCTTTTTCCCGACCCGGCCGAGCGGGCCCGCCGGGCCGTGGTGCGCAAGGGACGCGAGAACTACCTCTGCCTGCTGAACTTCCAGGACCTGTCCAACACCGCCCAGCTGGGCTCCGCCGACCTGGTGGGCCTGGGCCTGACGGCGCGCTGGATCCGGGCGACCCGGGACGGAGA
>CAMAOY010000136.1 GCA_945859865.1 Phenylobacterium deserti | reverse complement strand
GGCCTGGCCATTCCCATTCCCGCCCTGACCGAGAAGGACCGGCTGGACCTCGACTTCGCCCTGGCCCAGGGCGTGGACTGGGTGGCCCTGTCCTTCGTCCAGCGCGCCGCCGACATGGCCGAGCTGAGGCAGATCGTCCTGGGCCGGGCCGGCGTCCTGGCCAAGATCGAGAAGCCCGCCGCCCTGGAGGCCCTGGACGAGATCCTGGACCTGTCCGAGGCGGTCATGGTGGCCCGGGGCGACCTGGGGGTCGAACTGGCGCCCGAGGATGTGCCGGTGGTCCAGAAGACCCTGGTCCGCGCCGCGCGGATGCGGGGCATCCCCGTCATCGTGGCCACCCAGATGCTGGAATCCATGATCCACTCGCCGACACCCACCCGGGCCGAGGCCTCGGACGTGGCCGCCGCCGTCTACGAGGGTGCCGATGCCGTCATGTTGTCGGCCGAGACCGCCGCCGGCGAATACCCCCTGGAGGCGGTGACCATGATGGACCGCATACTGGCGCGGGTGGAGCGCGACCCGCGCTGGCCCGAGCTGATGGCCGCCGAATATCCGGTGGAGGACGCCGACGCCGACGCCCTGGTCGCCGCCGCGCGGCGGGCCGCCGATTCCGCATCGACGGGGTGCCTGGCCGCCTTCACCACCACCGGCCAGACCGCCCTGCGCCTGTCCCGGGAGCGGCCGCTCCAGCCCACCCTGGCCCTGACCACCCGGCTGGCCACCGCCCGGCGCCTGGCCCTGGCCTGGGGCGTCGAGGCCCGGGTCGTAGACATCATCACCGATCCCGAGGACCTGGCGCGGGTGGCGGTCGACGAGGCCGTGGCGGCGGGCCTGTGCCCCCCCGGACACCGGGTCCTGATCCTGGCCGGCCTGCCCATGGGATCCCCCGGCGCGGCCAACATACTGCGCATCGCCCACGCCCCCCTGAGGCGCTGAGGCCAGACCCAAAAAGGAAGGCGTGCAAGGCGCCACGGTATGGGCTATTCCCCGCGCCGCACGCTGGACCCGAGCCTGCCTGCGCCTGCGGGGTAAAAGCTTGAAAAACGTCTATACCGGGCTGGTCGGCGACATCGGCGGGACCCACGCACGGCTGGCCCTGGTCGACGAAGAAGGCCATCTCCGCCACCCCGCCACCTTCGAGGAGCGCCGTTATCCGTCCCTGACGGAGGTGATTGGCAGCTATCTACAAAAGACCCTGGGGCGGAGACGGCCAGAGCGAGCCGTGCTGGCGGTGGCGGGACCCGTCGTGGATGGGGAGATCCAGTTCACGAACAACAGCTGGCGGGCCTCGGAGGGCGAGCTCTTCGTCGCCTTCGAGTTCGAGTCCGTGCGGCTGATCAATGACTTCGCCGCCCAGGCCCTGGCCGCCCCTCTCCTGCCGGCCGACACCTTAAGGCGCATTGGTCCCGACATCCGCGGCGCGGACCTTGCCCCCCTGGTGGTGATGGGTGCCGGCACGGGATTTGGCGTGGCCGGCCTTGCTCGCTCCAACCGGGGCGACGTCGAGGTCGCCGGCGAGGGCGGGCACGGCGCCTTCGCCCCCTCCGATGACACCGAGATGGAGATCCTGCGGATCCTGAACCAGAGGTTCGGACGGACCTCCATCGAGCGCATCCTGTCTGGTCCTGGCCTCCACAACCTCTATTCCGCCCTGGCCACGATCCGGGGCGTGCCGGCGACCCTGGCGGATGAGGCGGCCGTGACCGCCGCTGCCGAAACGGGCGATGCCCTTGCGAACGAGACCCTGGACCGCTTCTGCGCCATCCTCGGCTCGGTGGCGGGGGACCTGGCCCTGACCTTCGGTGCCCGGGGCGGTGTGTTCATCTCCGGCGGCCTGGCCCCACGCATGGCCGACCGGCTGGCGGGCGGCAGCTTCCGGAGCCGGTTCGAGGCCAAGGGCCGGATGAGCGCCTTCATGGCCGAGATCCCGACCACCCTGATCCAGCACCCCTACGCCGCCCTGGTGGGCGCAGCGCGGGCCCTGAAGCGCCCGGCCGCCAGCCTGCGCTGATCCCAGGTCTCTGTCGGCCGCCGTAGACCCCCTCCGTCCCGGGGCTGACGCCCCGGTCCACCTCCCCCTGGGGGGCGGAATTAGGAAGCCATTGCTCCCCCACGGGGGAGCTCCGGGCGAAGCCCGGTGAGGGGGTCAACGGCAGCTCAGCTGCCGCCCTCCGCCCCGGGGCTACCGCCCCTGGAAGTTGCCCGGGCGGCGTTCGGCGACGGCGCGGACGCCTTCGGCGAAGTCCTCGGTGGCGCGCAGGATGGTCTGCTGGCCGTGCTCGTGGTCGGTCTGGGCCCGGACGCCGGCGGCGAGGCCGGCGCGCAGGGTCTTGCGGGTGGCGACCACCGCCAGGGGGGCGTTCTCGGCGATCTCGGCGGCCAGGGCCTTGGCGGCCTCCAGCAGGTCGGCCTGAGGGACCACCTCGTCCACCAGGCCCCAGGCCAGGGCCTCCTCGGCCTTCACCCGCCGGCCGGTCAGGAACATCAGGGCCGCTCTCTGCTCGCCGATCAGGCGCGGCAGGGTGTGGGTCAGGCCAAAGCCCGGGTGGAAGCCCAGCTTGACGAAGTTGGCGGCAAATCGGGCCTCGGGAGAGGCGACCCGGAAGTCAGCGACGAGGGCCAGGCCCAGGCCCGCCCCCACGGCCGCACCCTGGACGGCGGCGATGATCGGGGTCTCGATCGAGAAGAGGCGGACGGCCTGGGTGTAGAGGTCGTTGATCCCGCTCATACCTGAGCCACCGATCCCGTCGGGGGCCACCAGGTCGGCGCCGGCGCAGAAGGCCTTGCCCGCCGAGGCCAGGACCACGGCCCGGACCTCACCGTCGGCGTCGATCTTTTCAAGCCGGTCGGCCAGGTCGCGCATCAGGGGCACGGAGACGTGGTTGTTCGGCGGCCGGTCGAGGGTGACCACCGCGATGTGGCCGGTCTTCTCGACGGTGATTTCGGGGCGCTCGGTGGTGGTGGTCATCTCTTCACTCCCAGGAGGTTGCGGGCGACCACCATGCGGTGGACTTCAGAGGGCCCGTCGTAGATTCGCATGTTGCGGATGCTGGCCGCCATCAGGTGCAGGGGCAGTTCCTTGGTCATGCCCATGGCGCCGAAGCACTGCATGACGTTGTCGAGCACCTCCCAGGCCATCTCGGTGGCGAAGACCTTGACCATCGAGATCTCGTTCTTCACGTCCTGTCCCTGGTCCAGCTTCCAGGCGCAGTGATAGGTCATCAGGCGGGCGGCGTGGATCTTGGTGGCGGCGTCGGCGGCCCACCACTGCACCGCCTGGCGCTGGGACAGGGGCTGGCCGAAGGTGACCCGCTGGGGGGCGTACTCGATCATCATGTCGAGGGCCCGCTGGGCGAGGCCGATGCACCAGGCGGCCATCTCGATGCGGCGGGTGCCCAGGCGCACCTGCATGGGGGCGAAGCCCTGGCCTTCCACGCCCAGCAGTTTCCAGCCTGGCACGCGGACGTCGTCGAGGGCGATCTCGTAGGTGAAGGCGCCGGCCAGCATGGGGATGCGGCGCAGGATGTTGAAGCCGGGGGTCTCCCGGTCGACGAGGAAGGCGCTCATCCCGCCCCGGGAGCCCTTCTCCTTGTCAGTGACCGCCATGACGATGGTGAAATCGGCCTGCTCAGCCCGGCTGGTCCAGATCTTCCGGCCGTTGATCACCCAGTCATCGCCGTCGCGGACCGCCCGGGTGAGCATGCCCGCCGGGTCGGCACCCGCGCCGGGTTCCGAGATGCCAATGGCGCTGATGGTCTTTCCCGCCGCGTAGGGGGCCAGGTAGGCCTCGCGCTGGCGCTCGGTGACCGTGGCCATCAGCATGCGCAGGTTCGGCGAGTCCGGCGGCAGGGTGTAGGGCGTGATGGTCGAGCCCATGGCCTCATTGACGCCGATCAGGGCCACCTGGGGCAGGTCGAAGCCGCCGACATCCTCGGGGGCGTCCAGGCCCCAGAGCCCGAGCTTCTGAGAGACCTCGTCGATGCGGGCCCTTTCCTCGGCGGACAGCCAGATCCCCTGACCGGCCGCGTCCCGGGCCAGGACCGCCCCCTCGAGGGGCATGAGCTCGTCGCGCACGAAGCGCTCTGCGAGGTCCTTGAGCATCCGGTGCTCTTCGGAAAGCTGAAAGTCCATGCGACGGCCTCCTCCCGGCTTGCGCCCTTGTCTGGGGGGATCATAACGACGGATACGGCCAAGGGGAGATACGACGTGGCGGAAACCCGGGAACTTGCGACGACGGCGACGGGGCCCCTGGCGGGAATCCGCATTCTCGACCTGACCAGCGTGGTGTTCGGCTCCTACGCCACGCAGATCCTGGGAGACCAGGGCGCGGAGGTGATCAAGATCGAGGACCCCGGCTCAGGCCGGGGGGACGGCGGCGACATCATGCGCTGGGCCGGCCATGTGCCGCAGGGCGCGCCCCGGGACCTGGGCCCCATCTTCCTGACCATCAACCGCAACAAGCGCTCGGTGGTGGTGGACATGAGGGATCCGGCCTCCAAGCCCCTGATGGAGGCCCTGATCGCCTCCTGCGAGGTCTTCGCCACCTCCATCCGCTATGACGGCCTAAAGCGGCTGGGCCTGGCCTACGAGGACGTCCGCGCCCTGCGGCCTGACGTGGTCTATGTCCACGCAGCCGGCTACGGCTCGGAGGGCCCCTATGCCGGCGAGCCGGCCTATGACGACCTGATCCAGTCCGCCTCGGGCCTGGCCGACCTCCTGCCCCGCACGGACGGCAACCCGACGCCGCGCATCCTGCCCACCCTGGTGGCCGACAAGGTCTCGGGCCTGTTCATGTGCCAGGCCATAACCGCTGGCCTCCTGCACCGGGAGCGCACGGGGCAGGGCCAGTTCATCGAGGTACCCATGCTGGAGTGCATGACCAGCTTTACCCTGGTCGAGCACCTCTATGACCACGCCTTCGACCCGCCGATCGGTCAGTGGGCCTACCAGCGCGTGGCCAACCCGAACCGCAAGCCCTACCCGACCAAGGACGGCTATATCGGCCTCCTGCCCTATACCGACAAGCAGTGGGACCAGTTCTTCGCCGCCGCCGGCCTGGCCGAGACCTTCGGCAAGGACCCGCGGTTTTCCGACTATTCCCAGCGGGGCAAGCACATCAATGAGCTCTACGGCCTGGTGGGCGAGGTCACCCAGACCAAGACCACCCAGGAGTGGCTGGACCTGCTCAAGCCCCTGTCGATCCCGGTGGTGCGCACCGCGCGCCTGGACGACCTGCCGAACGACCCGCACCTGTCCGCCGTGGGCTTCTTCGAGCGCCACGAGCACCCCCATGCCGGGCCCTACCTCGCCATGAAGCCACCCGTGAAGTTCACCGGCTCGCCCAGCAACATCCGCCGCCACCCACCCCGCCTGGGCGAGCACACCGACGAGGTCTGGGCGGAGCTGGGGTTGAAGAAGCCCTGATGCGCATCTCCGTCATGGGGGTTTCAGGGGCGGGGAAGTCGACCCTGGGGGCGGCGCTGGCCGAGCGGCTGGGTCTTCAGCAGGTCGAGCTGGACGCCTTGAACTGGCTGCCGGGCTGGCGCGACCTGCACGGCGAGGACCCGCAGGCCTTCGTCGACCGGGTGGAGGCCGCCACCCGGGGCGAGAGGTGGATCACGGACGGCAATTACACGGTCTGTCAGGACCTGATCTGGAGCCGGGCCAC
>CAMAOY010000135.1 GCA_945859865.1 Phenylobacterium deserti | reverse complement strand
CGCCGCAATGTCGCCTGGACCGGTCACCTGGATGTCCGCCGGACCCTGAGAAAATCGATGGGCTATGGGGGCATGCCCTTCGACATCGTCTTCAAGTCGAAAAAGGTCGACAAGCCCTCCATCGTCGCCATCTGCGACGTATCCAAGTCGGTGGCCGCGGCAGCCCAGTTCCTCCTGACCTTCCTCTACTCCCTGAACGAGGTCGTCGACCGGCTCGAGGCCTTCGCCTTCTCGGGGCGGCTGATCAGCGTGAACGGAGTGCTCGACGACCATCCCGTCGAGACCGCGATCTTCGAGGTCCTGAAGCAGATCGGCTTCCAGCAGACCGACTACGGCAAGTCGCTGGAGGACTTCGCCGACCAGCACATGGACCGCATCGACCGTCACACCACGGTGATCATCCTGGGCGACGCCCGATCGAACTATGCCAACCCCCGCCTCGACATCCTGGCCACGATCCAGAAGCGGTCCCGGGCGGTCATCTGGCTGAACCCCGAGCCGGAAAGCTACTGGAGCCAGGGGGACAGCGTGATGAACCGCTACGAGCGGTTCTGCCACGTGGCCAAGACCTGCAATACGCTCGAGCAGCTCGAACGCATCATCGAGGATGTCCTGCGGACCTACATCCCGCACTGATCCCCGCCGGGAGCCGTTTGGCTCAGCCGGCGACGAGCAGGGCCGGATCGACGGGAAGCCGGCGGACCCGCTTTCCGGTGGCCGCGAAGATGGCGTTGCACAGGGCCGGCGGGGCCGGCGGCAGGGCTGGCTCACCGAGTCCGGTCGGCGGATGGTCGGACAGGACGAAATGCACCTCGACGGGGGGCGCATCGGCCATCCGCATCAGACGGTAGCTATCGAAGTTGCCCTGCACGACGGCACCGCCCTCGAGGGTGATTTCCTGCCCCAGGGCGGCGGAGAGGCCGTCGAGGACCGAGCCCTGCACCTGGTTGATCGCACCGGAGGGGTTGACGATCTGCCGGCCGACGTCCCCGGCCACCCAGACCTTCTCGACCCGGATCTGTCCGTCGTCCGCCACCCGGACCTGGACGACCTCAGCGAAGTAGCCGAGGTGACTGAAGTGAAAGGCGACGCCCTGGCCCTGTCGCGGTGCCATGCGGGTGCGCCCCCAGCCGGAGACCTCGGCGACCTTCTGCAGGACCCCGCGCATCCGGGCGGCGTCGTAGCCGTCCCGGCCTGGCGTTCCCACCATCCCCTGCTCGCCCAGGAGCTTGAGCCGGAAGGCGAGCGGATCGGCGCCCGCCGCATGCGCCAGCTCGTCGAGGAACCCCTGGACGGCGAAGGAGATGCCATTGGCGCCTGGCGCGCGCAGGGGCCCGGTCGGGGTGGGACTGGGCAGGATGGAAAGCCCGTAGCGGAAATTAGGCACGAAACGGGCGGGGAACTCGGTGGCCGACATGCCGGCCGACCGCGCCGTCTGCACGCCCTGTCCCGGGGTCAGGAAGTGGTCGTGCCAGGCTACCAGCTGGCCGGAGGCGTCCAGCCCGCCCTCGAACTTGTGCCACCCAGCCGGGCGGTAGAAGCCCTGGCGGAGATCGTCCTCGCGGGTCCAGAGGAGCTTGACCGGCGCGCCGGCCTCCCGGGCGATCCAGGCGGCCTCGACCATGTATTCATTCGACAGGCGGCGGCCAAATCCCCCGCCGCACCGGACTAGGTGGACGGTGATGTCCTCGGGCCGGATACCCAGGGTCTTGGCCACCAGCTGCCGGCCGGACTCGGGGTTCTGGGTCGGTGCCCAGATCTCCATTCGGCCCTTGCTGTAATGCGCCGTGCAGTTCTGCGGCTCGAGGGTAGCGTGGGCCAGGTAGGGATAGTGGTAGGTCGCCTCGATCCGCCGGGCAGCGCCCTTCAGGGCGGCATCGACGTCGCCGTCATGCCGCTCGACCCGGTCCACGCTCGACTGGGCGGTTGAGGCCATCCGGGCCTCCAGGTCGCGGCTGGAGAGGCCCGGCTCGCCGGGTGCCTTCCATCGGATGTTGAGGCGGTCCCGCCCCTTGCGGGCCTGCCACCAGGTGTCGGCGACAACGGCCACTCCGGGGGACAGGGCCTCCGCCCCCCCGGCGCCCTCGACCTTGAAGGCCTTGCGTACGCCCTTCACGGCCCGGGCGGCGTCAAGGTCGACCGCCTCCACACCCGATCCGAAGACCGGTGCCTTCTCGAAGGTGGCGAACAGCATGCCGGGCACGACGACATCGATTCCGAACAGGGGCTTGCCGGTGACGATGGACGGCGTGTCCACCTGGGCCATGGGCTGGCCGATGATCCGGAAGTCCTTTGGGTCCTTGAGCTTGAGGCTTCGCGGATCGGGGGCCGGCAGGGCCGCCGCGGCAGAGGCAAGGGATCCATACCCTGCAGACCGGCCCGACGCCGCATGTACCACCCGCCCGGGCTCAGTTGAGCAGGTCGCGGGATCGACGCCCCAGGACTTGGCGGCGGCGGCGATCAGCAGGGCCCGGCCCGTGGCGCCGACCCGGCGCAGCTCATCCCAGTGCAGGGGGGTCGACATGGACCCACCAGCGAACTGGCGACCATAGAGGCTGGGATCGGAGTCCGCTTGGACGGTGCGCACCTTCGACCAGTCCGCATCCAGCTCCTCGGCGATCATCATGGGCATGGAGGTCTTCACCCCCTGGCCGATCTCGGGGTTCTTGCTGACCACCTCGACCCAGCCATCGGGCTGGACCGTCACATAGGCGTTCAGGCGGGCGGCCGAGGACGCCGCCTCGCCCTTTCCCGCCAGGCTGAAGCCCAGTACCAGGCCGCCAGCGCCGCCGGCGGCCAGCTGGATCACTTCGCGGCGCGACGCGCCATTTCCATCGGCCATGGTCAGGCCTCCCCTGTCTGGCCGGACGCCTGCCGCACCGCGGCCCGGATCCGGTTGTAAGTGGCACAGCGGCAAAGGTTTCCACTCATCGCCGCATCGATTTCCTCGGCGCTGGGCTTCGGGTTCGACGCCAGCAGCGCCGCCGCTGACATGATCTGTCCAGGCTGGCAGTATCCGCACTGGGCGACGTCGAGATCCGCCCAGGCCTTCTGGACCCGCGCGCCGACCTCGGTCTCGCCAATCCCCTCGATGGTGGTGACCTTGCCCTTGCCCACCGCCCCGACCGGAAGCGAGCAGGACTGGACGGGGGTTCCGTCGACGTGGACGGTACACGCACCGCACTGGCCGATCCCGCAGCCGAACTTCGGGCCCAGCACGCCCAGGGAGTCCCGCAGGACCCAGAGCAGGGGCGTATCGGGGTCGACATCGACGCGGCGGTTGCGTCCGTTGACGCTCAGGGTGAAGGCCATGAACTCGCTCCGTTTCTCTCCCCGTCCGGGGACCGGGTCTCCCGGATTCAATACTACAGAACCAACCTTTAGCCGATCACGACCACATGGTCGGGCAGTTCGTTCGGGTTGTCGCCCTCGATGGGCGGGAAGTGCTCGGCAAGGACCGATCCGCAGATCTCCACCGCGGCCACAAAGCCTCCGGCGGCGTCACCGGTGCGGAGCCCCTTGACCAGCCTGGCCATGGCCTCGTCCCAGACCGCGGCATCGACGCGGGCGGCGATGCCCTCATCGGCGATGAGCTCGGCCATATGCTCCCACTCTGAGACGAAGATCAGTATGCCGGTACGTTCGCGGGTCGCCTGCAGGTTCTTGGACAGGAACTGTTCGTAGGCCCGGCGCCGAACCCGGTCGCGCATCAGGCTGCGGGGGGTCAGGAAACGCCTCACTGCCGGCAGCCAGGCCAACATCAGGACCAGGATGAACAAGAAGACCTGCAGGAGAATGACCCCCAGCACCGCCTCGCGGGCGGCGACACCGGCCGCAGCGCCGACGGCGGCCGCGGTCCAGCCGCCCTGGATCAGCCCCGGGACCGTCACCTGGACGCCTCCCGCCAGCAGGAGGGCCGGTGCAGCGAGGGCCGCAAAGGCCGCAGCGGCCAGGGGCGTCTCGCGATAATCCCCGCAATCGGGCGCGACGATGCAGAAGATCTCGCCGCGGGTGTGGAGTTCAGCTCCGGCGACCGCCTCGGCGACCTGTCTGCGTTCGTCCTCGGTCAGCACCATCACCAGCTCCCTGAAGATCCGCCGCCGCCGAAACCGCCGCCGCCACCGCCAAATCCACCGCCGCCGAAACCCCCACCGCCGCCCCATCCGCCCATCGGCGGCAGGATCACGGGACCACCGAGGCCGGAGCGCCGGAGCGAACGCCCGCCGCCTCGCATGACCGAAGAGAGGACCCAAAAGATCAGGACCAGGACGATCAGGGTCACCAGGGGCGAGCCGCCACCTTTTTGGGTGGCCTCACCGGCCTTGCGGACGTTGGCGCGCGCCTCCCCATCGGGAAGGGCAAGCTGGGCGGCCACTGTGTCGGCGCCGGCCAGTATTCCCGATTCCATATCACCCCGGCGGAAGGCGGGGGCGATCTGGGACTGGATGATCACCGAGGTGAGAGTGTCGGTGAGGATAGGTTCGAGGCCGTAGCCGACCTCGATTCGGACCCTGCGCTCGTTGGGGGCCACGATCAGCAGCACCCCGTCGTCGCGCTTGGCGTCCCCGATGCCCCAGGACCTGCCCAGCTGGTACCCATAGTCCTCGATGGGATAGCCCTGGAGGTCCTGGATGGTGGCCACCACCATCTGCCGGCCAGTCTTGTCCTCGAGGTCCTTGAGGCGTGAGGTGAGCTTCTGTTCCGCCTCGGGCGACAACAGGTTCGCGGCGTCCACCACCCGTCCGGTCAGGGGCGGGAAGGCCGGCGCCGCCAGGGCGGCGCCGGCGAAGGCCACGAAGGCTAGGACCGCAAGGACAATGGGTCCTGCGCTCCGGTTCCTCGTCATTGGGCAGTTGCAGGCGCAGCTGCAGGCGCCATCGGGGCAGGTGCCACCGGGGCAGGACCCGTCGGGTTGAAGCTCACCGTCGGAGCCGTCTGGGCGGCTTCGTTCGCGGCGAACATCTGCATCGGCTTGGAGCCGCGGTGCACGACCGTCCAGAACGAGTTGGGGAAGGTCTTGAACTCGAGGTTATAGTTCCGGACGGACTCGTTGTAGTCGCGCCGGGCGATGGCGATGCGGTTCTCCGTCCCCTCAAGCTGGGACTGGAGGGCCAGGAAGTTCTGGTTGGACTTCAGGTCCGGATAGCGCTCCTGGATCATCATCAGTCGACCAAGGACGCCCGAGAGCTTGTCTTGGGCGGCAGAGTACTCCTGGAACTTCGCCGGATCGGTCAGGGTATCGGCATCCACCTTCACCTGGGTGGCGGAGGCCCGGGCCTGGGTCACCTCGGTCAGGACATTGCGCTCCTGGGCGGCGTAGCCCTTCACGGTCTCGACGAGATTGGGGATCAGGTCTGAACGGCGCTGGAACTGGTTCTGGACTTCGGCCCACTGGGCCTTTGCCGCCTCTTCCTTGGTGGGAATGGCGTTCACGCCGCAGGCCGCCAGGAACAGGGGGGCGGCGAGGACAAGCAGGGCGCGGACGAGTGTCTTTCGGGTCTTGATCACGATTTAGCCTCCGATCCTGTCACCGCTCCGAGGCGGCCAGTCCTGCAAGATGGCCTGCCCGGGGAGGTTTCGCAATGCAGACCCTGCAGCAGCGCTCAACGAAACCGGGCTGAGGCGCTCTTTTCGCGCAGGTTCCGGAACTCGGAGTCCGGCCGCCAGTCGGGCCAT
>CAMAOY010000134.1 GCA_945859865.1 Phenylobacterium deserti | reverse complement strand
TTCGAGGCCCTGGCCCGGTTTTCCAAGGACACCAGCCCGGCGGAGACCATCCAGCTGGCCGAGGACCTGGAGATGATCCAGGTCTTCGACCTCTCGGTGGTCCGAAGGCTGCTCAGGGAGTTGCAGTCCCTGCCGGTGACCACCCGGATTGCCGCCAATCTGAGCGCACATTCGCTCATGATCGATGGCTTTCTCGAGGAGATCCTTGGCCTCGGCGGCGACGCCGACCTGCGCGGGCGGCTGATCCTCGAGATCACCGAGACCCGGCAGCTTCGCGACCTCGACCAGGCGAACGCCCGGATCGCCCGGCTCCGCAAGGCCGGTCACGTGGTCTGCCTCGACGACTTCGGAGCCGGCGCGGCCTCCCTGGACTACCTGCGGCGGCTGGAGGTGGACTTCATCAAGATCGATGGCCGATACATCCACTCCATGACCGAGGGTTCCCGCGACGCCCTGCTGGTCAAGCACCTGGTGGCCCTGTGCAACGACCTTGGGGTGGCGACCATCGCCGAGATGATCGAGACCGAGCCGGTGGCGCGCCTCGCCCTAGACCTCGGGGTCCAGCTGGGCCAGGGCTGGGTCTTTTCCAAGCCCCTGGAAAAACCCAAGTGGCAGCCGCCGGGGCCAGCGCCAGACCCCGCCCGGACCCGCCCGGGCTCGAGTGAGTACTGGGGCTGAAGGCGGCCGTTGCCAGACCCCGCCAGTCAGGCGCATGGAGACCCGATGACACCGGTCCTGCTTTGGTTCCGGCGCGACCTGCGCCTGTTCGACAATCCCGCCCTGTCGGCGGCCCTCTCTGACTCCGCTTCAGGCCGCGGACTCCTCCCGGTCTTCATCCTCGATCCCGGTCCCGACGTCCGGCCGCCCGGCAAAGCCTCGCTGTGGTGGCTAAATCGCTCCCTGTTAGCCTTAGCCGCTGACCTTGAGGCCCGGGGATCGCGCCTCATCCTGAGGCGGGGGGACCCGGCCGTGGTCCTTCCCGCCCTCGCCGCCGAGACCGGCGCCCAAATCGTCCACTGGAACGATCTCTTCGACCCGGGGCTCGCGGCCCGCGATGACCGTCTCGCCGCCAGGCTCGAGGCGGACGGCATGAAGGTCGGGCGCTGGAACGGCGGCCATCTGCTGCGCCCCGACCAGGTCAGGACCCGCACGGGCGGGGCCTTCGGCGTCTTCACGCCCTTCTGGCGAGCCGCCCGCCCGCAGATCGCCCCGCCGGCGCGCACCGAGGCGCCCGCCAGGCTTCCAGCGCCCGAGGGCTGGCCCACTTCGGAGGCCCTTGGCTCCTGGGGCCTGCACCCCGCCGCCCCGGACTGGTCGAAGAGCTTCTCCGACTGGAGCCCCGGCGAGGCAGGTGCCCGCACCCGGTTGGGCGCCTTCCTGTCCGGCGGGCTGTCGGGCTATGGCCGGGCGCGGGACTTCCCGGCAGAGCCCGGCGCTTCCCGGCTGTCTGCGCACCTGCACTTCGGAGAGATCAGCCCCTTTGCCCTCTGGCGCGGTGCCCTCACGGCGGTCGAGCGGGGGGTAGCGCCCGAGGCCGACGCCGAGAAGTTCCTCGCCGAGCTTGGCTGGCGCGAGTTCAACGCCCAGATCAGCGCCCGCGGCGCGGACCTAGCGAAGTCCAGCTTCGATCCCCGCTTCGAGGCCTTTCAATGGGCCCAGGACCCGGCGGGTCTCACGGCCTGGCGCCAGGGCCTGACGGGCTATCCCATCGTCGATGCGGGCATGCGGGAGCTTTGGACCACCGGGTGGATGCACAACCGGGTCCGGATGATCTGCGCCTCCTTCCTGGCCAAGCACCTCCTGGTGGACTGGCGGCAGGGCGAGGCCTGGTTCTGGGATACCCTGGTGGACGCAGACCATGCCTCGAATGCGGGGAACTGGCAGTGGGTGGCCGGCTGCGGGGCGGATGCGGCACCCTATTTCCGCATCTTCAGCCCCATGGCCCAGGGCGCCCGGTTCGACCCGGACGGGCGATATGTCCGCCGCTGGGTCCCCGAGATCGCCCGCCTGCCCGACAAATGGCTTCACGCCCCCTGGACGGCTCCGCCCATGGTCCTGGAGGCCTCCGGCCTGCGGCTCGACCGGGACTACCCTGCGCCGATCGTCGACCACGAGTTTGCCCGGGCCCGGGCGCTTGAGGCTTACGCGCGGCTCCGGGGCCGATAGACTGAACCCCTCAACTGGAGAGTCCAAAATGCTTGGTTACGTCACGCTTGGTGCCAACGACTTCGAACGCGCCAAGACCTTCTATCGAAAGACCCTCGAACCCTTGGGTGCCCGACCGGCCATGTCCGGCGAGCGGATGGAGCTCTATACCAACGGTACTGGGGCCATGATCGGCGTCTGTATTCCCTACGACAAGGAAGCCGCGAGCCCTGGCAACGGGGTCATGCCCGCGATCTCCGCGCCCAGCCGGGAGGTCGTGGACCAGGTCCACGCCGCGGCCCTGGCCAATGGCGGCGTCTGCGAGGGTCCGCCCGGTGAGCGCATGCCCACCTTCTACGGTGCCTATTTCCGGGACACCGAGGGCAACAAGGTCTGCGTCTACAAGATGGGCTGACCTCGGCGGGCGGCAGGCCCTGGGGATCAGGTCTCCAGGCGCCCCGCCGCCTCCCACTCCAGGAAGTCCGGCCAATTCAGGAGCCGGTCCAGATAGTCCGCCAGTTCCGGCGAGCCCGCCTCGATCGCATAGGTCCGGAACCGGCTCGCGACCGGCGCAAAGAAGGCGTCGGCAATCGACCAGTCGCCCAGCAGGAAGGGCCCGCCACTGCGGCCCAGGAGGTCGCTCCAGAGCTCCCGCACCCGGGTGATATCCGCAAGGGCGTCCCCCGAAAGCTCCGTTGGCGCGGGCTCCAGGGCGAGGTCCATCGGACATTCAAGGCGAAGGGCGCGGAAGCCTGCGTGCATCTCGCTGGCGGCGGCCCGGCCCAGCGCCCGGAGGTCCGGATCTCCAGGCCACAGCTTCGCTGCAGGAAAGGCCTCGGCCAGGGACTCACAGATGGCCAGGGACTCCGGGATCACGAGGCTGCCCGTCTTCAGGGCCGGCACCCGGCCAGAGGGGGAATGCGGCAGAATCTGCGCGCGGGTCTGGCCCTCGGCCTGGTAGAGGCGGATCAGGCGTTCGTGGAAGGGCGCGCCGGTGCGCCTGAGTGCCAGCCAGGGCCGCAGCGACCAGCTCGACCACCGCTTTGATCCGATCACCAGTTCCAGCATATCCGGCTCCCGTATCGGGGCGACGCGTCCGCCCCAGGACTGAGACCCGTACTTGCCCCCGGCCGGCAGCGGCGTCCAGACAGGTTACAACTCGCACAATAACCGCCCGCTAGATCCCAGGCGGGTTTCAATTGAAAGTTAACGTCACGCAGGCAATCTGAATCTGCAGAGGCGAGAATCGCCCCGTGGGAGAGAGCGACATGTCGACCCGCAAGTCCGGCTTCACGCGTTACAGCTCTGATCACTTCGAGCCCCAGGAGGACATGGACCTCGCCGGCCAGCGTCGCCTGCGCGGACAGCTCGAGCATATCGACTACACGGTGTTCGCCTCGAACCGCGAGGTCATTCACACCACTCTCGGCAGCGCGGACTCCGATAAGTTCCAGAGGCTCGCCGTCGCAGCGGCCCTGGCCCGGGCCCAGTGGGTCAAGGAAGCCCTGGACATGGCCGAGCATCCCACCGGGTTCGAAACCCGCCAGGTGATGCGCCTCGCCGAGCTGCGCAGCCGCTACGAAGAGCTGTCCAGCGTGTACGAAGCCCTGCGCCGCATGGTTGAGCGCGGCTACGTCTCCTACACGACGTCGGCGAGCTGACGGCCAACCGCCCTTCGGACTTGTGACGGCCGGTCAACCCGGTCCAATCTCCGGGTCACAGCCATCTCCGGAGTCCCCCCATGTCGCTCAGCCGCTCACTCAAGGGGTCCATCGCCCTCGTCACCGGGGCAGGTTCCGGCATGGGCCGCGCCACCGCCGAGATCTTTGGTGCCGAGGGTGCCCATGTCGCCGTGACCGACTTCAACGCCGGGACAGCGGAAGCAACGGCGGAGGCCATCCGGCAGGCCGGCGGCTCCGCCCAGGCCTGGGCCCTGGACGTGTCCAACGCCGATCAGGTCCGCACCGTCACGGAGGCCGTCGCCGCCCGGTTCGGCGGGCTGGACATTCTGATCAATAACGCAGGCATCTCGGCCTTCAGCCCCATCGACTCCCCGGACTACGATGCCGTCTGGGCGAAGTCCCTGGCGGTCATGCTCACCGCCCAACAGGTGACCATCCGCGCCGCCCTGCCCTGGCTCCGTCAGTCAAAGGCTCCGCGGATCGTCAACATCGCCTCTACGGAGGCCTTGGGCGCGACCAGCCGCGACAGCCCCTACGCCGCCGCCAAGGCGGGCGTCACCGGGCTGACCCGGGCCCTGGCGGTCGAACTGGGCAAGGAAGGGATCACGGTGAACTGCATCTGTCCCGGCCCCATCCTCACCGGGATGACTGACCGGATTCCCGACGCTGACCGGGCCACCTATGCCAGGCGCCGGACCGCCCTCGGCCGCTACGGCGACCCGGCAGAGGTCGGCCACATGACCGTAAGCCTCTGCCTCCCAGCCGCCAGCTTCATTACCGGCGTCACCATCCCCGTGGATGGCGGCCTGATGGCGCGCAACGCCTGAGTCGCCAGATACAGAAAAGCCCCGGGTTCTGGAACCCGGGGCCCTCCGTCGATGGAGATCGCCAGCCACCCGAAGGCGGCTGGCGTCTTCACCTTATTTCACGCTGACTTCGACGCGCCGGGCTTCCTTGAGGTCGCCGCCGCCATCGGTCGAAACCGGCTTCACCAGGTCGATACGGTCCGCAGCGACGCCAGCAGCCACGAGGGCGGCCTGGACGGTCTGGGCCCGGGACTTGGCCAGGTCATGGTTACGCTTCACCGTTCCGGTCGGATCATGATAACCGGTCACGACAGCGCGAGCCGTCGGATTAGCCGCCAGCCAGGCGACGATGGGCGCAAGGCCAGCGTCACCATCAGCGACCTTGGCCGATACATCGACGTCGAAATACAGCTTGGCCGCAGGCGGGGCCGAAGCCTCGACAACGGGAGCCGCAGCGATCGCAGCCACTGCAGGAGCCGCAGCCGGAGCTGCTGCCGGGCAGGTACCGCGCGGCGTGGCCATACCCGTCAACGTAAGGAGGCCCAGGAGCACTGCCAGGGCGATAGCCACGATCAGGTGCAGGCGGTTCCAGGCGGAGAGGGCGTTGTTATTGGAGTTGGAGTTGTAATCAGACATGGGTCAGGTCTCCTTCAATCAGCGCCGAACGCCGGCGTCGAGGCGTTCCTGCAGATTGCGCAGGTCCTGCCAGCGGTTTTGCGCCGCGAGGCCAGCCTGTTCGGGCCAGGTCTCGGGGTTGGCGACGTCGTAGGCAGGCCCGCCCTTATTGAGGATGGCCTTCAGGGCCGCCTGGCTGGCCGCGGCCAGCAGGGCGAAGGTACCCACGCCATTGGAGCGCAGGAGGTGAGCGATCTTCGGACCCACGCCCTCGATGATTTCGAGGTTGTCAGTCCCGTTGACCACGAAACCTGCGGCCTTGGCCGCAGCGTGGTCGATACCCGGGGTGGAAGCGACCGTGCCAACGGTGAGGCGGGGGCGGCCAAGCAGCCAGCTGGCCAGCCAGCCGAGGAGGCCGCCGAGCAGCAGCCACCAGAGGTTGCAGAGGATGAGATTAATCATGAAGCCTTCCTGGTTTCAGAGGTCAGTTCTTTTACTAAGCAATAACTTTGTTCGAGGGGCAACCCACTCTGTCAGACCGCCCCTCCGT
>CAMAOY010000133.1 GCA_945859865.1 Phenylobacterium deserti | reverse complement strand
GGACACGCCTCAGATTATGATGGACGATATGCATCATCGGGGCACTTTGAAATTTTGTTCAGGCAGTCGATTGAGGCGTTGAATCTCGTATTTCCTGATAGTCCTTATGTACTCGACCTGGGTAGTGGATCGGGAGCAAATTCAGTCGTTCCATTCTCCAATATATCGAGCCAAGCAAGATTCGTCGCAACTGATTTATCTTCAGAACTTCTTTCAATACTAGCGGGTAATTTGCGGAAACTTCATCTTGAAGAAAATGTGATTTGTGTAGTTATGGACTCAATGAGTTCACATCTAAAAGAACAGAAATTTGATATCGTCACTGGATCTGCGATACTTCATCATTTGACTAATCCTAATCTTGGTATTAGGGCAGCTGCGCGGGCTTTAAAGCCTCGGGGTGTCGCAATGTTTTTCGAGCCATTTGACGGATACTCTCTAATGAGTCTTGCCTACAAGACTGTTCTTGGCAGGGCCGGCCGTATCAGCAATCGCCTAGACCCCCGAGTGGAAGGTGCGATGCGTGGGATGATCACCGACATCTCGGCGCGGATCAATCCTGATGTGGAGAGCCCCCACTTCGAAAGTCTTGATGATAAGTGGCTATTTTCTCAGGAGAAAATCGAAAAAGTTGCACTCGAGAGCGGGTTCTCGCGAGTGTCCTTCGTCACACATAACTTCCACAAGACTCTATTCCGCGACGTGGCCCAGATCCAGATGAGATTGGCGACGGGCGTGGACGGGATCCAGATTCCGGAATGGGCTCTCAGTATCCTCGACATGTTCGATGAAACCCTTCCGCCTGAGATCAAGCAGAGAGCTATTTTCGAGGGCACAATTATTCTTACGAAATAGGCTGATCAGCCCCCCATAGTGATGCCTAGCCGCCTCCGGGTGCCCTCACTTCCCTGAACGCTTCTATTTCCGGGCGAGGCCCGCCACCGCCTCGGCCGCCAGGTCGAGCTCTGGGCCGGTGACAGTGGTGAGATCGATGCGGCCAAGCTCCGGCCGCTCGTGCTGGCGGGAGGAGCGGCGGTAGGCCGGGTCATAGTGGGTCTCGACGAGGTCGAGGGCCACGGGCTCGAGGTCGCCGGCCTCCAGCAGGGCCCGCCATTCGGCCAGGCGACGGGCGCCGGGCTTGCTGGGCAGGCGGGAGAGGAGGGCCATCAGGGCCTCTACGTCCCCGGCGGTCTCGGCGTAGACCCCGGCGAGGTAGGCGGCGCGGGCCTCGGGGGGGGCCTCCAGCCGGATCGAGGGCGCTTCTGACATGGCGGTCCAGATGGCGGGGGGCACCATGCGCTCGCCCACCTTGCTGGACTCCGCCTCGATCACCACGGGCCGGGTGGGATCGAGGGCCTCCAGGGCGCCGAGGAGGCGGCTCTCGAACATCTTCTGGGCCGGCTGGGGACGGCCCGGCAGGGCGCCGAGCAGGGAGCCCCGGTGCTCGGCCAGGCCCTCCAGGTCCAGGACCTGGACCCCCAGGCCGGGCAGTCGCCGCAGGACCTCGGTCTTGCCCGATCCCGTCGGGCCGTCGAGCACCACGGCGCGGAAGCCGGGAGGCGAGTCGTAGAGCCGGGTCGTCACCTCCCGGCGGTAGGTGCGATAGCCGCCGGCCAGGACGCCGACCCGCCAGCCTACCTGGGAGAGGATATGAGCCATGGCCCCCGACCGCATGCCGCCACGCCAGCAGTAGACGAGGGGCCGGAAGCCGCCGGGCTGGTCGGCCAGGGCACTCAGGAGGTGGCCGCCGATGTTCCGCGCCACATAGGCGCCGCCGACCTTGCGGGCCAGGAAGCGGGACTGCTGGACGTAGAGGGTCCCGACCTCGGCGCGCTCGGCGTTGTCGAGGACGGGCAGGTTGACCGCGCCGGGGACGTGGTCCTCGGCAAACTCGCCGGGGCTGCGCACGTCGATCACCATGTCGAAGCGCGCCCGGGTCGCGGCGTCGGCGGCGTCGACGGTCTCGGGCCCGCTCATCGGGCGGGCCTCTTCCGGCCGGAGGGGAAATGGCGGTCGCGGGTCATGGGGGGCTGGTATACACCCGCCCCGGGACAGTCTGAACAGGAGGCTCGGGGCATGGCGGAATCCGCGACAGGAACGCAGGGCCCTGTGCGCCTGACCAGCCTGGCCCATGGCGGCGGCTGCGGGTGCAAGATCGCCCCCGGCGTCCTGCAGCAGATCCTGGCCGGTGCCCCCCAGGCCGCGCCCTTCGCCAGCCTGATGGTCGGGACCGAGACCTCGGACGACGCGGCCGTCTGGCGCCTGAACGACACCCAGGCCCTGATCGCCACCACCGACTTCTTCATGCCCATGGTGGACGATCCCCGGGACTTTGGCCGCATCGCCGCCGCCAATGCCCTGTCCGACGTCTACGCCATGGGCGGCAGGCCCATACTGGCCCTGGCGATTGTGGGTATGCCCATCAACGTCCTGTCGGTGGAGACCATCCGTGGCATACTGGCGGGGGGATCGGAGATCTGCGCCGAGGCGGGCATCCCCGTCGCTGGCGGCCACTCCATCGACAGCCTTGAGCCCATCTACGGCCTGGTGGCCCTGGGCCTGGTCCATCCCGACCGGGTCATGACCAACCGGGCCGCCCGGGCGGGGGATGAACTGATCCTCGGCAAGGCCCTGGGCGTGGGCGTGCTGTCTGCGGCCTTCAAGCAGGGCCGGCTGGACGCCACCGGCTATGCCGCCCTGGTGGGCTCGGCCACCCGGCTCAATACGCCGGGACCGGACCTTGCGGCTATGGATGGCGTCCATGCCATGACCGACGTCACCGGCTTTGGCCTCCTGGGGCATGGGCTGGAAATGGCCCGGGGGGCGGGCTTGACCCTTGAGATCGACGCCCTGGCGCCCCGGCTCCTGCCCGGCGCAGAGGCCCTGGCCCGGGAGGGCGTGCGGACCGGTGCCAGTGTGCGCAACTGGGACAGCTACGGCGCCGACGTCCGGGGCGCCGAAGACCTGGAGCTCTGGCGGCGGGACCTGCTCAGCGATCCCCAGACCAGTGGCGGCTTGCTGGTCGCCGCCGCGCCGGAGGCGGCCGGAGCGGTCCTGGCGCACCTGCGGGCCGCAGGCTTCGACGCCGCCCGGGTGGGCCACTTTACCGATGGGCCAGCGCAGATCCGGCTGGTGCCCGGCGCCTGAGGCCTCAGCCGAGGTCGAGGACTTCGGCCACCTGGGGATCGGCCAGGACCTCCGCCGGCGGACCGCACCGCAGGATGCGCCCTGCCTCCATCACCGCAAGGCGATCAGCAAGGCCGGTGGCCTCCGCCAGGTCGTGGGTGACGAGCAGGATGGGCGGGCCCTTGGCTTGCCGCAGGGCGGACAGCTGGTCACGCACCCTTCGCCGGGAGCGGCGGTCCACCGCCGACAGGGGCTCGTCGAGGAGCAGGACAGCGGGCCTACGCGCCAGGGCCCGGGCCATGGCCACTCTCTGTTGCTGACCGCCGGAGAGGTTGGCCGGCTTGCGGTCCTCCAGGCCGGCGAGGTCCAGGTCCGCCATCAGGCGGCGGGCCGCCTGCGTCGCCTCGTCCCGGGGCAGGTCGCCCATGGCCATCCGGATGTTCGCCAGGGCCGTCAGGTGCGGCAACAGGGCGTAGGCCTGGAAGACCAGGCCCGTGCGGCGGCGGAAGGGAGGGACGAAGATCCCAGCTTTCGTGTCCAGCCAGACCTCGCCGGCGCAGCTGATGCGCCCTTCACCCGGGCGGACCAGACCGGCGACGATCCGCAGGAGGGTGGTCTTGCCCGCGCCCGAGGGGCCGGTCAGGGCCAGGATCTCGCCGGGCGCAAGCTGCAGGTCCGCGGCGACCCCGGCGGGCCCACCGCGGGAAAAGGACAGGCTGAGGGCGGGTTCAGCGGTCATGCCGCGCCAGTCGGGAGCCGAGGGCCTGGACCGCGATGATGGCCGCCACCGAGACAGCGACGAGGGCCGCCGCCAGGACGCCGGCACCGGCGTCGTCGAAGGCCTGGACCCGGTCGTAGATGGCCAGGGCCGCCGTCCGGGTTTCGCCGGGAATCGAGCCGCCGATCATCAGGACGACCCCGAACTCGCCCATGGTGTGGGCGAAGACCAGGACGAAGCCGGTCAGGACGCCGGGCCAGGCCAGGGGCGCCTCGACGGTCCAGAAGGTCCGCCAGGGACTGAGTCCGCTGACCCAGGCGGCCTCTCTCAGCTCGGGCCGGATGGCCTCGAAGGCCCGCAGGGCCGGCTGGACCGCGAAGGGCAGGTTGGCGACCAGGGAGGCGGCCACCAGGCCCTCGAAGCTGAAGGCGAGGCCCTTGCCGAAGACCGCCGTCCAGAGGGCGCCAAGGGGGGAGGCTTCACCCAGGGCGGCCAGCAGGTAAAAGCCGAGGACGGTGGGCGGCAGGACCAGGGGCAGGGCGATGAGCCCCTCCAGGACCGCTCGGCCCCGCCGCACCTGGTAGGCCAGGGTGCGGGCGACCAGCACCCCGACTGGCAACAGCAGGCAGGCGGTCCAGAGGCTGAGCTTGAAGGACAGGGCGAAGGCGACGGCGTCCATGGCTAGGCGTTCCCGTCCGGAGCCAGGCCGAAATCCCGAAGGACTCCCCGGGCCTGGGGGGTGGCGAGGAAGTCGAAGAAGGCCCGCGCCGGGCGCCCGGCACCGCGCAGGACCACCGCGGTCTGCACCAGGGGCGTGTGCAGGGCCGTGTCGATCCGGGCGTGGGCGCCGGCCCGGGTCAGTTCGGGCCCGAGGGCGAGGGCCAGGGGCAGGAGGCCGGCATCGGCGCCCCCGGTCAGGGCGAAGCGTGCGGCCTGGGCGGCGGAGTCTCCCAGGACGAGGCGGGGCTTGGCCAGTGGCCAGACCCCCAGGGCCGTCAGGACTTCCCGGGCCGCTCGGCCATAGGGCGCATGGTCCGGAGTGGCGATGGCCAGCCGCTGGAGGCGACCGTCCCTCAGGGCCTGGACCAGTTCGGCCACCCCACTGGCGGGGCGGACCCTGGATCCGTTCCGGGCGAAGAGAACGAGGCGACCCTGGCCGTAGACGCGTCCGGGTCCTTCTGTGCGGCCCCCCGCCGCCAGGCGCTGGACCAGGCTCGCCTCGGCGCAGAGGAAGACTTCGAAGGGGGCACCCGCCTCGATCTGCCGGGTCAGGGCGCCGGAGGACCCGAAGGTCAGCCTCACAGGCCCGCCGCCAGCGCGCCGGAACCGCTCGGCGATGAGGGGAAGGGCGCCGGTCAGGTCCGAGGCCGCAGCGATCAGGGGCCCGTCCTTCGCCCAGGCCTGTCCGGGCGCCAGGGCGATCAGGCCGGCCAGGGTCCGCCGGGTGAGGGACACGCGAGAACTCCGAAGTCAGGGCGGCAACCGCAGGCGAGGGTAGTCGTCTTCACCGCCGGGCGAAAGCGCGCTCGGCCCGCTTCCCGCCCCGCCAGACAAACGCACCCGCCCAGGACGCCACGACGTCTCATCGTAGAGTCATTTCCAGCAGACGGATCGCTCTAGATGCTCTCCAGACTCTCCAACCGTATGATCGGGGACTGGCCCGGCGGAGGCTGAGGATCAGGGCCGGGACTTCCGGGGCAGGGCCTCGACTTCCTCCGGGGTTAGGCGGGTGATCGCCGAGACCGGGCATCGGGTGACGCCGATGGGCCCCCGAACCCGCACCTGTACGTCGATCGGCGCGCAGATGGAGCTGGAACCGCGGGAATCCAGTCCGATCTTCGTCTCCCAGTCCAGATCGGGGCAGCGGCCCTTCAGGTCCAGGCGGTAGATGTCCTTGCTGCGCACCCGAAGGTACAGGGTCTTGTCGTCGGGGGCCGCGAAGCCCCGGACGTCGCGGTTGAAGAAGCAGGCGCGCTCCGGCTTGGCGGCCTCGGGGCCCGGCTCGGTCCCGGCCGTAGCCGGCTGCCCCTGGGCGACGGC
>CAMAOY010000132.1 GCA_945859865.1 Phenylobacterium deserti | reverse complement strand
TCGGGTCCCCGGACGTCAGCCCGGACCCACTTCAGGCGAGGTGTTGATCGGAGTTCAGCCGTGACCTCTGGAAGGCCGCGAACCGGGACCTGCGTGCGGTTGGGTGGCTTGCCGTCCCCGCCTGAGACGAACTCGACGGTGCCCTCCGGCAGGCCGGAAACAGCGGCGGACATTTTGAGAGATGCGCCGCCCCGGAGCTGTAGGCTCCCACCCATGCCCGCCTTGGCCTTGCCGGAGGAGACTGTGAGATCGACCGAGGCACCAGCGGGGGCGCCGATGTCCACGAAGACTCGGCCACGCCGCAGGCCCTCCAGGATCGCCGGTTGGGAGAGTTCGGGGGCGTAGACCACCGTGGCGGGCCGGCCGACGGGGGACTGGCCGCCGTCTTTTGCGTCGGGGTCATGGTTGTCGCTTCCGGCGATGCCGGTGACGTGGCAGCCCCGGTCGAGGAGGGCCTCCCAGAAGGGCAGGCCGGACAGGGGCCCTTCGGCCGATCCCATCATCTTCACCCCGCCGCCGTTGGCGATCTCGACGGCGGTGATCCGGCTGCAGTCGGGGAGGGGCGCGACCCAGCCGCAGCCCATGCAGAGTTCGCCGGAGGGCATGCCCGGATGGTTGATCGAGACGATCCCGCCCTCGGACGCAACCGCGTCCAGCACGGCGTCGAGGGTCGGCGCTCGCGGCGATCCCAGCTGGAAGGGCAGGGGGCTGGTCACGCCGAAGACGTTGGCGTGGCCCTGGAAGGTCGTGACCTCCCGCCCCGGCAGGACCAGCAGGGTGTCGTAATAGGCCTGGAGGGCCCGGAGCTCGGGATAGACCGAGGTGGTGTTGTGTTCGGTCAGGGCAATGAAGTCGAGGCCGGCGGTGCGCGCGGCCTCCAGGGTGCGGAAGACCGGGCAGGGGACCCGGCGACCGGACAGGCTGGCGCAGCTGCCGTCACTATGGCCGGAATGGGTGTGAAGATCGCCCCGGTACCAGCCGGGGCCTGTCCGGACGGGCCCGTCCTGGAAGGCGGATCGCGGCGAGGGCGCGCCTGCTGGATCGAACCGGACCGTGGCGCGCCAGCGGGCCTCCACGCCCTTGCGGATGTTGGGGACGCCGAGGATCAGTCGCCATTCCCCCGGGGGGATCCGCCCCGGGATATAGGCGGACGTCGCGTCGCTGGTCGCCAGGGTGAAGGTCGACCTGTTCCCGCCGCTCCAGCCCCGGAAACCGTTTGGGTCGCGGATCCCGAGATCGATGACGGTCCTGTTCTCACGGTCGTACTCGAAGGTCACCGTCAGCCGCTCGGTGTCCTCCGGGACGGAGAAGGGGACTTCGACATAGGTCTCGTGGTTCTCGTGGGTGATCACCCCGCTGAGCGCGATCTCGCGTGGAGAGGCTGCGGCCGGCGGAGGTGAAGGGGCGGCGTGGGCGCCGACCTGCGAGCCCAGCACGCACAGGAGCCCCAGCAGCAAGGCCCATGCGACGGGATGGAGGCCCCGGCCATCTGTCCGACTTTGGATCATGCTCTGTCTCCGTTCCCGGGGGGCAGAGTCTGGCACCCCAGAATGACAGGACGATGCGGGCCGCGCGGGATTACTCCGCCGCCATGGGCAGAATTACCGCCTCGCGGCCGCCCCGGACGAGGCCGCCGGGGAGGGCACCGGTGTGCTCGCCGTCCTCGAAGGTCACCTGGCCGGACTTGATCGTGTAGCGGTAGCCCTCGGCCCGCTGGACGAGGCGCCGGCCGCCGGCGGGCAGGTCGTAGATCGCCTCCGGCCGGAACAAGCGCAGGGCCTTGAAGTCGATGACGTTGAGGTCGGCCAGGAGGCCCGGCTCGAGCCGCCCGCGGTCGTTCAGGCCATAGGCCCGGGCGGTGTCGCTGGTCAGCTTACGGACCAGGAACTCCAGGGGAAACTGCTCGCCCTTCACCCGGTCGCGGGCCCAGTGGGTCAGGATGAAGGTCGGCATGCCGGCGTCGGCGATGACCCCGCAGTGGGCGCCGCCGTCGGACAGGCCAAACAGCACGTTGGGGTGCTGCATGTTCTTGCGGAAGAAGTCGAAGTTGTAGGTCTGGTAGCCGCCGAGGGGCTGGTAGAAGAGCTCGTGCCCGCCGTCACGGACGAGCAGGTCGTACATCATTTCGAGAGGGGAGATCCCGGCGGCCTCGGCGAGGCCGGCGACGCTGCCCTCCCGGTCGGGCTCGTAGTTCGGCCGCTCGCCAAGGGGGAAGATGCGCCAGAGCAGACCGTCCAGGCTGGCGACCTCGCCGCTCACGGGCGCGGAGGTGGCGGCGCGGATCAGCGGCGAGTCCTCGGACAAGAGGGCGGCGCGAATGTCCGGCCGGGACATGGCGGCGACCTTGTCCTCCAGGGCGAGCCCTTCAAGCTCGGACTTCCAGGTCGGGCAGGCCATGAAGATGTGGAAGTTGGAGGTCAGGCCGTTCAGTATGCCTGTGGGACGGCCGGCGATCTGTGGGCGGATGTCCATCCCCTTCTCGCGGGACTCCTCGGCGATGTTGAACATCTTGTTGCCCAGGTAGGCACCCGCCGAGGTCGCCACGAGGGTGACGGGCAGGCCGGTCTGCTCCACGAAGCCCTTGACCCAGGCCCACTCGTCGTCGTCGCCGAGATTGTCGGAGACCATCTCGAACACGCCGTGGGTCAGCCCCTTCATGGACAGGCCCAGGGCCAGCATCTCATCTGAGCCTGCGAAGGTGCCTGGAACGTGCACGCCGTGGATGTCCTTGTGCAGCAGGGTCCGGGAGGTGGAGAAGCCCAGGCCGCCAGCGGCGACGCCCTCCCGGACCAGTCTGGCCATCTCGGCGATCTCGCCGGCGTCCGGCTGGTAGTCGGTGTTGCAGCGGTCGCCCAGGACGTAGGCGCGAACCGAGCCGTGGGGGACGTGGACCCCCACGTCGATGGTCCGGGGCTTGGCCTCCAGAGCGTCGAGGTATTCCGGGAAGGTCTCCCACTTCCAGTCGATGCCCTCGGCGAGGGCGGCGCCGGGGATGTCCTCCACCCCCTCCATGAGTTGGATGAGGAAGTCATGCTGGTCCGGGCGGACTGGCGCAAAGCCAACGCCGCAATTGCCCATGATGGCGGTGGTCACGCCGTGCCAGCTGGAGGGGGCCATGACGGCATCCCAGGTGGCCTGGCCATCGTAGTGGGTATGGATATCCACCCAGCCGGGCGTGATGACGAGTCCGGTGGCGTCGATCTCGCGCCGGGCCGGTCCCTCGACCTTGCCGACGGCAACGATGTGGTCGCCCTGGACTCCGATGTCCCCGACGACGGGCACCGCGCCCGTTCCGTCCACGAGGGTTCCGCCCCGGATGATCAGGTCCAGCATGTGCGTGTCTCTCCCTTGAGCGCCAGCATACCGCCGGTCTGCCTTCACGATCACTTTAGAACCGAAAGCCGGCGGGTTTCCAGTCCCTTGGCCAACGATACCCGAAGGGACCTACTGCCGGCGCAGGGCCGCTTCGAGGCTGGCCTGGGGATCGGTCTGCTGGTCAGCCCCGAGTTCCACCTCGACCCGGTGCAGGACGCCGGTGAAGGGGAAGGGTGCCACGAAGTCCGAAACCGCTGGTTTGGGCGCCCGGCCGACCTCCATTCCGATGAATGAGGCCTGGGCGCGGTAGGTCTGCGGCAGCACCACCGATCCGCAGGGCTCGTCGTCGATCCGCAGCTCGCCTTCGGCGGTGTATTCGCCGGTCTTGCGCACCACCCAGCTCAGGGTGTGGCGCCCTGCGGGCACGGGCTGGGTCGAACGCGCAACGTAGTGGCGGTTCACGAAATTGTAGTCGTGGAAGAGGTGGCCGTCCTTCAGATAGAGGGCGTAGCCGCCGCACCAGTCGCCCTGGGCGATCAGCACGCCTTCGGCACCGTCCTCCGGGATCTCCACATGGGCGGTGATCCGGTAGGACCGGTTGCGGATATCGGGTGCGGCGGCCTGCGGGATCCGACCGCCCCCGGGCTGGAGCACCCAATGCCGGCGGGACGCTACGCTGTACGGGTTGGAGCTGACGAAGCGGTTGAGGGTGTCGTCCAGCGGCAGGACGTTGCAGGCTCCAGCCTCTGAGAACCAGCGCGCGATCATCGCCTTCAGACGCGCGGGTTCCTGCTCCGCCAGGTCGTGCATTTCGTTGAAGTCCTGGTCCAGTTGGTAGAGTTCCCATTGGTCCGCGTCGAAGTCGGTTCCGGGCTTATGCCAGGTGACCGCCTTCCAGCCCTCGTGCCAGAGGCCCCGGTGGCCGAGCATCTCGAAGTACTGAGTGCGCTTTCGGGTGGGCTCGGCACCTTCGCCGAAGGCATAGGCGAAGCTTGTACCCTCGATGGGCTGCTGGGTGACGCCGTGGATCGCGGCCGGCGCCTGAACGCCCGTGACCTCGAGCACGGTGGGCGTGATGTCGCAGACATGGTGGAACTGGTGACGGATCTCGCCGCCCTGCCGGATGCCCGCCGGCCAGTGCACGATCAGCGGATCGCGCACCCCTCCGCCGTGGGTGTTCTGCTTGTAGCGCTTGAGCGGGGTGTTGCCGGCCATGGCCCATCCCAGGGGGTAGTTGTTGTTCAGGTGGGCCTCGCCGATCTCATCGATGTGCTCGAGGTTCTCGGCCAGGGTGTCGCGGACGCCGTTGAAGTAGCGAAGGGCGTTCACCGTGCCGAAGGGCGAGCCCTCCTGGCTGGCGCCATTGTCCGAGATCAGGGTGATCAGGGTGTTTTCGAGGCAGCCCTGCTCGCGCAGCCAGTTCACCAGCCGGCCCACCTGCAGGTCGGCATGCTCAAGCATACCGGCGAAGGCCGACTGGAGCCGCACTGCCAGCCGGCGCTCGTCGTCGCTCAGGGCATCCCAGGGCTTCACCCCCGGGTTGGGGTCGGGCAGGACGGTGTCCGCGGGCACGATGCCCAGCGCCTTCTGACGGGCCAGACGGTCGGTGCGGGTGACGTCCCAGCCCTTGGCGAAGACAGCTTCGTAGCGGTCGATGAAGGCCTTTGGCGCGTGGTGCGGTGCATGCTGGGCGCCCAGGCACATGTAGAGAAAGAAGGGCTTCTCGGGCGTGATGGTGCGCTGGGCGCGGATGAAGCCGATGGACTGGTCAACGATGTCTTCCGAGAGGTGATAGCCCTCGCGGTCGGGCGCATCGATGTGATGGTTGTCGAGCACCAGTTCGGGGTGCCACTGGCTGGTCTCGCCCTCGAGGAATCCATAGTAGCGGTCGAAGCCGCGCTGGAGTGGCCACTGGTCAAAGGGGCCCGCCTGGGAGGTCTCGAAGGTGGGCGTCAGGTGCCACTTGCCGGTGGCGAAGGTGTTGTAGCCGGCGGGCCTCAGCATCTCGGCCAGGGTGCCGGCGCTGCGGGCGATGCGTCCCCGCATCCCCGGGAAGCCCAGGTCCCAGTCGGCCAGCCCGCCCATGCCCACCGAATGGTGGTTGCGGCCGGTCAGCAGTGCCGCGCGGGTCGGCGAGCACAGGGCCGTGGTGTGGAAGTTGGTGAAGCGCAGGCCGCCGGCAGCCAGGGCGTCGATGTTTGGCGTGGCGATCTCCGAGCCGTAGCAGCCCAGGTCGGCAAAGCCGAGGTCGTCGAACACGATGCAGACCACATTGGGCGCGCCGGGCGGGGCCTTGGCCGGCTCGGGCCAGTGCGGCCGGGACTCACTGGCGGTCAGGCCAAGGCCGTTGCGGTTGGGCGTCTGGCTCATGGGGTCTCCTTGCGGGATGGATCCGTGGGAAGGTCGTCGGCAATGGCCTCTGCGGCGCAGCGGAAGCCCATGTGCCCTGCAGTGGCCTCGGGGAGATTGGCGCTTCTGGCCGCCACGCGAAAGCGGAAGCAGTAGCTCTCGTGGCAAAGATAGCTGCCGCCGCGGATCACCCGCCGCTCGCCCCAGTCCGGGCCGGCAGGATCGCGCAGCGGTCCGGAGGGATGCCTGGCGCTGAACCGGTCGGTGCACCATTCCCAGACATTACCGCAGGTATTGTGCAGGCCG
>CAMAOY010000131.1 GCA_945859865.1 Phenylobacterium deserti | reverse complement strand
GCCAGCAACTCCGGCCTCTTCCTGACCGCTGAGGAGACTCGTCCCGCCGCCCTGGGGATCGGTAAGCCTCCGGTGGCTGCCGGCCGGGGTGCCGGCGACCTCCTGGTCGGGGTCGCTCCCGGCCATCCGGACCGCTCCATCCTGGCCTACCGGATGGCCTCCATGGAGCCCGGCGTGATGATGCCCGAGCTGGGGCGGACCCTGCGCCACGAGGAGGGCCTGGACCTGGTTCGGGCCTGGATCCGCGCCCTGCCTCCGCAGCCGCGGGCGGGCCTCTGAACCCGGCCATCGCGCCGGCCAGGTCGCCAGCTAGACATACTGGCCAGACCTGCCAGTATTTACATTGTAAGATTTCTGATCCCGACCTCCAAGGAGCCGGCCCGTCATGTCCAGTCCCATCGAAACCGCGATCCGCGCCACGGTCACCAAAGGCCTCGGCGCCGTGGTCGGGTTCAACCGCGCGCGCCTCGCCGCCCGGAAGACCTCCAACCCCTATCTCGAAGGCGTCCACAAGCCGATGGAGGCGGAACTGACCCTGGAGACCCTGGAGGTCACAGGATCCATCCCAGCGGAGCTGGACGGTCGCTACCTGCGGATCGGTCCCAACCCGGCCACCCCGGTCAACCCGGCGGCCTATCACTGGTTCACGGGCGACGGCATGGTGCACGGCGTACGCCTGAAGGCTGGCAAGGCCCTCTGGTACCGGAACCGCTGGATCCGGTCCCGGGCCGTCTCCGCTGTCCTGGGCGAGCCCGAGGCGCCTGGCCCCCGCAATGGCCAGTCGGATTCGGTGAACACCAATGTCCTGGGCCACGCCGGCGCCCTCTGGGCCCTGGTCGAGGCGGGAAGCTATCCCGTCCGGCTGGGCGAAGACCTCCAGACCCTGGCCCACGACCCCTTCGGCGGGACGCTCAAGGGCGGGTTCTCGGCCCATCCCCACCGGGACACTGAAACCGGCGAGATGCATGCCATCTGCTATGAGGGGCCCGAGTTGAACTCTATTCGCCACGTGGTGGTGAGCCCGGAAGGCCGCGTCACGCGGGAGCTGTCCATCCCGGTCCGCAACGGCCCCTCCATCCATGACAGCATGATCACCCGCAACTACGTGATCATCCTCGACCTGCCCGTGACCTTCTCCCTGAAGACCCTGCTGGCAGGGCATGCCTTCCCCTATCGCTGGAACCCGGATCACCGGGCCCGGGTGGGCCTCCTGCCGAAGACAGGGACCGCTGACGACATCATCTGGTGTGATGTCGCGCCCTGCTACGTCTTCCACCCCTGCAACGGCTATGAGACCGCCGACGGCAAGGTCATCCTCGACGTCTGCGCCCATGACACCATGTTCGATGGCGACAGGATGGATGGACCGGTGTCGACGTCCACGCCCTTCGAGCGCTGGACGATTGACCCCGTCGCCCGCTCCGTCGACCGGCATGTGATCGACCCGGACGGCCAGGAGTTCCCCCGGGCCAACGAGTCCCAGATCGGCAAGCCCTATCGCTACGCCTACACCATGTGCCTGACGGCGGGCTTCGACGCCGCCGCACCCGACCAGACCCGCCTGTTCAAGCAGGACCTGGAGGCGGGGACCCGGCAGGTCCACGACTTCGGGATGGGCTACCTACCCGGGGAATTCGTCTTCGTCCCGCGCTCGACGGCACGGGCCGAGGATGACGGCTGGCTGATGGGCTATGTGGTGGATCTCTCGAACGAGGCCACCGACCTTGTCATCCTGAACGCCGACGACTTTGAGGGTCCGCCACAGGCCTCCATCCGCATCCCCCACCGGATTCCCCCAGGCTTCCACGGCAACTGGGCCCCGACTGTCACAGGTCTGTAGCCCTGATCTGAGACACCCGTCTAATACTGGGAGAGCCGACCATGCATAATCTCTGGATCGGCGCCGTACTTGCCCTGGTGGTGAGCGGCGGTGCGGCGGCTCATGAGGGCCCGCATGATCTGCGGCGGATGGACTTCCCCGCCCCGGTGGCTGGCGGGCGGATCCTGGCGGTCGACCTGCACACCCACACAGTGTTCTCGGACGGCGAGGTCTGGCCGACGATCCGCGTGGAGGAGGCCCGCCGCGACGGCCTGGCGGCCATGGCGGTGACCGAGCACCTTGAGTATCAGCCCCGCGCTGCGGACATCCCGCATCCCGACCGCAACCGGTCCTACCAACTCTCCAAGGCTGCGGCGGGGGAAAGCGTCCTGATCATCCCGGGCGCTGAGATCACCGGCCAGATGCCGCCCGGCCATGTCAATGCGGTCTTCATCACCGACGCCAACGCCCTGTCCCGCGTGAATCCGGAAGCGGCCATCCGCACAGCCAACGCCCAGGGCGGCTTTGTCTTCTGGAACCACCCCTACTGGAGTCGCCAGCAGCCGGACGGGGTGGCGCGTCTACTGCCGCTGCACCAGAGCTTGATCGCCCAGAAGCAGCTCCATGGGATCGAGGTGGCCAATGGCGCCGACTACTCGGAATCGGCCTTCCGCATCGCCCTCGACAACAACCTGGCCATCATCGGCACATCCGACGTCCATGGCCTGGTTGACTGGGACTATGATGTTCCCCGTGGCCACCGGACCGTCACCCTCGTCCTCGCCCCCGACGGGTCTGCCACCGCAATCCGCAAGGCCCTGGGCGAGAACCGCACAGCTGCCTGGTATCGCGACAGCCTGATCGGCCGGCCAGCCATACTGGAGCAGATCGTCCGCGCCTCCCTGACCCTGGCGCCGGGCGGCTATGCAGAGGGCTCCAAGGTCCTCACCGCAGTGGTCAAGAACACCTCTCCGGTTCGCTATCTGCTTCGGGTGCGCTCACCCCAGGCCCTTTACAACTCGACGGACATCGTCACGGTCCCGCCTCACGGAGAAGCGCAAATCCAGGTGACGGGCGGCGTCACCCCCGCGAACCTGTCCCTTGACTTTGAGATCCTGAACACCTTGGTCGCCCCCCGCCAGCCCCTGGTCCTGAACCTGAAGCCAAAGGCACCCTAGGCACCTCAGTCCTTCGCAGGTAGGCCGCCGACAGGCAGGGATCTCCAGGGGGCCACTCAAAAGTGCAAAAGGGGCCGCCTCTCCGGGAAGGGCTTGCGCCGGTCCCCCGCAGGGCGGAACATCGTTCCCGGACGAAGGTGCCGGGAACAGGCGTCCGCCATCAACCGGAGGGACGTCGCCATGAGAGTGCTCAACCTGATCCTGTGCGGCCTCGCCGCGGCGCTGCTGGCGGCTCCGTCCGCCCTGGCCGGCCCGCCCAACGCCCTCGACGCCTACGTCGCCAAGCCGGATCCCAGCTATGGATATCGCGTGGTCGGGACCTGCAAGGGCGAGGGCTACCGCTGCGCCATCCTGCAGATGACCAGCCAGACCTGGGGCCCTAGGGACGTCGACGACCGGGTGTGGAAGCACTGGATGACCATCGTCATCCCCGACAACCTGTCCCACACCAAGGCCTTCCTCTACATCACCGGCGGCGACAAGGGCGATGCTGCGCCCACCGCCCCGGCGGAACGGTTCGCGAAGATGGCGGTGGAGACCGGCTCCGTCGTCGTCCAGCTGGACGACGTGCCCAACCAGCCCCTGACCTTCGCCGACGACCCCCTGAAGAAGGCCCGGGTGGAGGACGAGATCATCGCCTTCCTGCAGGCGCGCTTTGCAAAGTCGCAGGACCCGGAGACCCTGTTGCGCCTGCCCATGGTGAAGAGCGGGACCCAGGCCATGACCGCGGTGCAGGACTTCATCCGCACCGACTCCGGCGGCAAGCGGAGCATCGACGGCTTTGTGGTGGCCGGCGGCTCCAAGCGCGGCTGGACCGCCTGGCTGGTGGGCGCCGTCGACAAGCGGGTGGTGGCTATCGTTCCCATCGTCATCAATGTCCTGGGGGTGGACGAGACGGTGATCCACCACTGGCGGGCCCTCGGCTATTTCTCGCCGGCCCTGCAGGACTATGTCGATGCGGGCCTGATCCCGGCCCAGATCGGCAAGCCCGGCGTGGCAGAGGTGAACCGCATCGAGGACCCCCTGAACTACCAGGACCGGGACACCATGAAGATTCCGAAATACGTGATCAACGCCGTGGGCGACGAGTACTTCCCGCCCGACAACACCCGCTACGGCTATTCGAAGGTCGCCCAGCCGAGGCGCCTGCGGATGATCCCGAATTCCAATCACTCGACCGCCGGCACGGACATCATGGAGAGCATCACCGCCTTCCACGACGCGGTCCTCAATGGCCGGCCCCTGCCAGACTATTCCTGGACCCTTCGGACCGACGGGGCCCTGGTGGTGAAGCCCCAGGGCCAGCCCAGGGAAGTCCGGCTCTGGCAGGCGACCAATCCCAAGGCCCGCGACTTCCGCGTCGACACCATCGGCAAGGCCTTCACCTCGACGGTCCTGTCGCCCCAATCCGACGGGACCTTCGTCGCCTCCGTTCAGCGGCCCGGCAACGGCTACACCGCCTATTTCGTGGAGCTGACCTATCCCAGCGGTGGCAAGTACCCGCTGAAATTCACCACCGAGGTCCAGGTGACCCCCGACATCCTGCCCTACCGCTGGGAAGACGCCCGTCCGATCACGGCGCCGGACAAATAGCGGGAGGGGGAACCCGTGGACCTGTCCGGATTCGAGCCCTGGCTGACGCGCTGGCGGCTTGAGGCGGACGGGGAGCCCTTGGCCAGCAACTGGAGCCAGCTCCTGCCTGTGCGGCGGGAGGGCCAGGCCCTGATGCTCAAGGCCTGCATGGCCGAACAGGAGATCCAGGGCTCGGCCTTCCTTGGGGCCTATGGGGGCAGGGGCGCGGTCCGTGTTTACGAGCGCGAGGCCGACGCCGTGCTGATGGAGCGCGCCACGGGCTCCGCCAGCCTCATCGACCTGGCGCTGGAGGCGGGCGAGCCCGCGGCCCTCCGGGTGATCTGCGAGCAACTGGCGGTCCTGCACGCCGTCTCCTGCCCCTCCTACATCCACCCGATTCCTATGGAGACCTGGTTCAGCGCCCTGCCGGTTGCGGCGGCGCAGACGGGCGGCGTCTTCGCAGACGCGGTGCAGATCTACGCGCGACTGGCCGCCACGACCCGGCGGGTCGTGCCGCTTCATGGCGACCTGCACCATGGCAACCTGCTCGATGGCGGTCCCCGGGGATGGCTGGCGATTGACCCCAAGGGACTGATCGGCGACCCGGTCTATGACCATGCGATCATGCTCTGCCTGGAGCCTGCCGCACCCCAGGACAGACCCGCCACCGCGCCGACGGTGGCGCGCCGCAGCCTGGAGGTGGCGCTCATGGCGGGGCTGTCCGCGCCCCGCCTCCTGGCCTGGACCTGCTGCCTCGCCGCCCTCTACTCGGCCTGGTTCCAGGGACATGAAGGGGGGGAGCCCTGGGTCGCCATCGCCTCGGACCTGATCGCGGACTTCGGCGACCGGATGGAGGGGCTGGAGCCCTGAACCTGGCGCCCACCGGCTTCTGGGCCGCCTTCCACTTCTGGGTGGCCACCCGCACCCTCGTCGCCGACCAGGCCCGGGCGATCGGGTCGGCCTAGGGGTGCAGCTGAGCCGCCGTTGACCCCCTCACCGGGCTTCGCCCGGAGCTCCCCCTGATGGGGAGCAATTGCGCTTCTAATGCCTCCCCCCAGGGGGAGGTGGCGCGCGCAGCGCGACGGAGGGGGTCAACGGCATCGCCGCCGCGCCCTCTCAGCCTTCGTCGGCGAACTCGTAGACCACCTCATCGAAGGCATCCGCGGCGAAGGGGTAGAGGATACGCAGGGGCGCCTCCCCCTCGCTCAAGGCGGCGCAGGACGCGGGCCGGGTCCACGGGCGTCGCCCGGATTGAACCTCGACTCTTCCCCCGCCGGGTCTAGGCTCTCCTCCCATTGAGGTGGGAACCGGGGGGATCGGCATGCAGGTATCGAGCGCGGACGGCCTTGAGGCCCGTCCGACCGGGCCCCGTTACTACGTCCTGGCGATCACCTGCCTTGCCTATGCGCTCAACATCGCCGACCGCTATGTGGTGACCACGGTCATGGAGCCCATGCGGCTGGACCTCAAGCTTTCGGACAGCGGCATCGCCTTCC
>CAMAOY010000130.1 GCA_945859865.1 Phenylobacterium deserti | reverse complement strand
AGTCCCGCGGCCCCATGTTGTAGGGCCCGCCCTTCTTGAGGGCGACGCGGTAGGCTGGGCGGTCCTGGCAGCGGCGGACCCAGGCGGCGAGGCGCTCGTGGCTGGCCAGGCGGCCCAGCATGGTGCCGGCCTCGCCCACGAAGCTCATCTGGATGTCGGCCAGGCTGAACTCGCCCAAGAGGTAGTCGCGGCCTTCCAGCGCCCCGTCGACAAAGCCCAGGTGGTTGGCGATCTCGCTCTCGATGCGCGGCTGCAGGGGAGCGCCGGCCTCGCCCAGGCGGCGGACATACATGTCCAGCATCAGGGGCAGCATGGCCGAGCCTTCGGCATAGTGCATCCACTGCTGGTAGACGTCGTATTCCGGCGAGGCGGCCGGCGGGGCCAGGCGGCCGTCGGCGCAGCGGCGCGACAGGTAGTCGAGGATGGCGCCCGATTCGAAGATCACCTGGCCCTCGTGCTCGATGACCGGCGACTTGCCCAGGGGGTGGATGGCCTTCAGCTCCGGCGGGGCCAGGCGGGTGGCGGCATCGCGGGCGTGGTGGCGGATCTCATAGGGCAGGCCCAGCTCCTCAAGGGCCCAGAGCACGCGCTGGGAGCGGGAATCGTTCAGGTGATGGACGGTGATCATGGTCGAAGGTCCCTGGCCGGCGGGGCGGTTCATCGGGGTGTGTCGCAGGCCGAAAGCTTGGCCTATAAGGCCGATGATGAGTGAGGCCCTGACCCTACCCCGATTTGTCGCCTGCCTGCACCTCTCGGCGCGGGCGGCCGATTCCGTCACTGCCCGGGTGCGCCAGGCGGTCGAGGTCCTGGTCGCCCCTGGCGGCCGCGTGGACCGCGAACGGCTCGATGCTGAGCAGCACGCCGCCCATGGCCTGGCCTGGTGCGCGTCCTACGCCGAGACCCTGCGCCAGGTCGCCCTGTGGGCCGAACGGCTGGAGGCCACCGGCGCCCTGACCGAGGCCGAGGCCCTGCCGGCCCAGCTCCTGGCCTTCGAGTACGTCTCCCAGTTGGCCGGCGGCCTGCCCATGAACCAGGGCGAGACCTTCCGCCCTGCCGACCTGGGCGTGGAAACGGGCGACCTTGCCCCCCTGCTGGCCGAGCTTCGCCCCGGCGCCTCCCAGGCGGTGAAGACCCGGATCGTGGAGCTGCTGGCAGAGGCGCAGGGCCGCGCCGCCCTTGAGGCCTCGGGCCTGGATGAGACCCTGGAGGCCATCCGCGACCAGTTCACGGACTTCACCCGCACCCGGGTGGCGCCCTTCGCCCAGGGCTGGCACCTGCGGGATGAGCTGATCCCGACCTCCCTGTTGCAGGAACTGTCCGACCTCGGGGTCTTCGGCCTGACCCTGCCCGAGGCCTGGGGCGGGGCCGGCCTGGGCAAGACGGCCATGTGCGTGGTCTCCGAGGCCCTGTCCCGGGGCTGGATCGCTGCCGGCTCCTTAGGGACCCGCTCGGAAATCGCCGCCGAGCTGATCCTGGCCCACGGCACGGAGGACCAGAAGGCCCGCCTCCTGCCCGGCATTGCCTCGGGCGCGATCATCCCCACCGCCGTCTTCACCGAGCCGGACACGGGATCGGACCTCGGCGCCCTGCGCACCCGGGCCGAGCTGTCCGGCGACGCCTGGCGCATCTTCGGCGCCAAGACCTGGATCACCCACGCCGCCCGGGCCGACCTGATGATCCTCTTGGTCCGCACCGAGCCGGGCACGAAGGACCACCGGGGCCTGTCCATGCTGCTGGCGGAAAAGCCCCGGGGGACCGACGCCGAGCCCTTCCCCGCCCCCGGCATGAGCGGTGGCGAGATCGGGGTCATCGGCTACCGGGGCATGAAGGAATACGACATCGCCTTCGACGGCTTCGAGGTGCCGGAGAGCGCCCTCCTGGGCGGCCAGACCGGCAAGGGATTTTCCCAGCTCATGGCCACCTTCGAGAGCGCCCGGATCCAGACCGCCGCCCGGGCCGTGGGCGTCGGCCAGGCGGCCCTGGACGAGGCCCTGGCCTATGCGCTCCAGCGCCGCCAGTTCGACCGGCCCATCGCCGAGTTCCCCCGCGTCGCCAACAAGCTGGCCATGATGGCCGCCGAGCTGCTGGGCGCCCGGCGCCTCACCTGGTTCGCCGCCGAGGCCAAGGACCAGGGCCGCCGCTGCGACCTTGAGGCCGGCATGGCCAAGCTCATTGCCGCGCGCATCGCCTGGGCCGCCGCTGACAACGCCGTCCAGGTGCATGGCGGGGCCGGCTTTGCCACCGAGCAGGTCGCCAGCCGCCTGCTGGCCGACGCCCGCATCCTCAACATCTTCGAAGGCGCCGGTGAGGTGCAGGCCCAGGTCATCGCCCGCCGCCTGCTCGAAGGTGCCAACTAGGACATCCCGAAAGGACGCCCATGGACGTCGTCTTCAAGTACCTGATCCCTGCGGCCCTGCTGGCCGTGCTCGTGAGCCTTGGGTTCGGCCTTTATGCCCTGTTCCGCGGCGGGGAATACGGTCGGTCCCATTCCAACCGGTTGATGCGCCTGCGGGTCCTGACCCAGGCCGTCGCCGTGGCCATACTGGCCGCCGCCCTTTGGTGGCGGCAGCAGGCGGGCTGAACCATGGTCCTGATCAACCGCATCTACACCCGCACCGGCGACGCCGGGACCACCCGCCTGGCCTCGGGAGCGGAGGTCTCCAAGACGGACCTGCGCGTGGCCGCCTACGGTGACGTGGACGAGACCAACACCTGCCTGGGCCTGGCGCGCCTGCACACTGCCGGGACGGACCTGGACCCCCTGCTGGCCCGCCTGCAAAACGAGCTCTTCGATCTTGGTGCTGACCTTGCAACCCCTCCGGGGCCTGCCGAGGAGAGGGCCCTGCGCATCCTTGATTCGCAGGTGACGCGCCTTGAGCAGGAGATCGACGCCCTCAACGCCGGGCTTGGCGAGTTGACCTCCTTCATTCTTCCGGGGGGAAGCCCCGCCGCCGCCTTCCTGCACCTGGCCCGCACGGTCTCCCGCCGGGCCGAGCGCAGCGCCGTCGCCCTCTCCGGCAGCGGCCAGCCGGTCAGCGGGCCGGCCCTGCGCTACCTCAACCGCCTGTCAGACCTGCTCTTCGTGGCCGCCCGGGTCGCCAACGACCAGGGCCGGGGCGATGTCCTGTGGCAGGCCGGGGCCACGCGGGACGCCTAGCTCAGGGCTTCGCTGCCCCGGGGGCTTCCGCCTTCCGCGCCCGAGCGTCGGCCTTGGCCGCGTCGTGGCTGCTTCGGTCGATGATGGGCCGGCCGGTGATGTCGGAGATCTGGATCGGCTGGGCGCAGGTCCGCTGGCGCCAGTCCCACCACTTGCCGGCCCGCTCACAATCCTGGCCTGGCGTGACCCAGACCACCTCGACCACCAGCAGCACCAGGCAGGTCACAAGGAAGAAGGCCGCCGTAATGCGGAACACCCGTCGGATCAGATTCGACATTCCTGCTCTCCCGTCCTGTCACGCCTCCGGACGCCCTGCGAGCGGCCCGGATGCCAGTCCGATCCCATCCGGATCACGCCCCGGATCAAGCCCGGCGCTTGCAAACCTCGCCGGATTGGTTATGCCCACCCGGTTCCATTTGTTGCAATGCAAGTTGAGGCGTTAGCGAAGCCATGAAGGTCCTCGTGCCCGTTAAGCGGGTCATCGACTACAACGTCAAGGTGCGGGTCAAGGCCGATCAGACCGGTGTCGACCTCGCCAACGTCAAGATGGCCATGAACCCCTTCTGCGAGATCGCGGTCGAAGAGGCCGTCCGCCAGAAAGAGAAGGGTGCCGCCACCGAGGTGGTCGCCGTGTCCATCGGCCCGGTCCAGGCGCAGGAAACCCTGCGCACCGCCCTGGCCATGGGCGCCGACCGCGCCATCCTGATTCAGACCGACCAGGATCTTGAGCCCCTCGCCATCGCCAAGGTGCTGGCCGCCATCGTGGCCGAAGAAGCCCCGGATGTGGTGATCATGGGTAAGCAGGCCATCGACGGCGACAACAACGCCACCGGCCAGATGCTCTCGGCCCTGCTCGACTGGCCGCAGGCGGCCTTCGCCTCCGAACTCGTCCTCTCGGCCGGGTCGGCCAAGGTGACCCGCGAGATCGACGGTGGCCTTCAGACCGTTGAGGTCGCCCTGCCGGCGGTGATCACCGCCGACCTGCGCCTCAATGAGCCGCGCTATGCCTCGCTGCCGAACATCATGAAGGCCAAGAAAAAGCCCTTGGACGTTAAGGAGCTTTCGGCCCTCGGCGTCGACACCGTCCCCCGGCTCAAGGTGCTCAAGGTTGCCGAGCCGCCCAAGCGCACCGGCGGCGTCAAGGTCGGTAGTGCTGCTGAAATCGTCTCCAACCTCAAGTCCAACGGGGTATTCTGATGGCTGTTCTGGTTTTCGCTGATCACGACAACACCACACTCAAGGACGGTACGAACAAGACCGTCACCGCCGCCCTCGCCCTGTCGAGCGACGTCGACGTCCTGGTGGCCGGCAAGGGTGCCGGCGACGTGGCCAAGGCCGCCGCAGGCATCGCCGGGGTCCGCAAGGTCCTCCACGCCGAGAGCGACGCCCTGGGCCAGGGCCTGGCCGAGGCGATCAGCGGGCTGATCGTGCCCCTGATGGCCGGCTATGACGCCCTGCTGACCCCCGCCACCTCCCTGGGCAAGAGCTTCTCGCCCCGCGTGGCAGCCAATCTCGACGTGGCCCAGATCACCGAAGTGGTTGAGGTTGTCGACGGCTCGACCTTCGTGCGTCCGATCTACGCAGGCAATGCGCTGGAGACCGTGCAGTCCTCGGACGCCAAGAAGGTGATCACCGTCCGGGCGACCAACTTCAAGGCCGCCGCCGATGGCGGGTCCGCCGCCATCGAGACCATCGATGCGGGTCCGGGCGCCGGCAAGACCGCCTTCGTCGACCAGCAGATCGTCAAGTCCGCTCGTCCCGACCTGACCGCCGCCAAGATCGTCGTGTCCGGCGGCCGGGCCATGGGTTCAGCCGAGGAGTTCCAGCGGGTGATCGACCCCCTGGCCGACAAGCTGGGTGCCGCCGTCGGGGCCAGCCGCGCCGCCGTCGACGCCGGCTATGCGCCGAACGACTACCAGGTCGGCCAGACCGGCAAGGTGGTCGCCCCCGATCTGTACGTGGCCATCGGCATTTCCGGCGCCATCCAGCACCTGGCGGGCATGAAGGACTCCAAGGTCATCGTGGCCATCAACAAGGATGGCGACGCCCCCATCTTCCAGGTCGCCGACCTGGGCCTGGTGGCCGACTACAAGACCGCCGTCCCCGAGCTGATGGACGCCCTGACCGCCGCCGGCAAGTAAGGCCTAGCCGGTTTCGATCTCCTGAAGGGGGGCGCGTCACCGCGTCCCCCTTTTCCTTGCGTCCAGCCCGCAGAGGACCCCCCTGCGCTGCAATGCAGCAAAAGGCTTGGCGGCGCTGCAGCAGGACACTAGGGTATGTCCCTTCCCGCGGCCGGAGAGCCGCGACCTCGGGGTTCATACATGTCTGAAATCAGGTCGATCGGCGTCATCGGCGCCGGGCAGATGGGGTCGGGCATTGCCCACGTGATCGCCCTCGGTGGATACGACGTCCTGCTGCACGACGTCAGTCCCGACCGGATCGAGACCAGCCTCGCCCTGATCGGCCGCAACATGACCCGGCAGGTATCCCGCGAGATCATCACTCCGCTGGAAATGGAGGCGGCCATGGGCCGCATCCGTCCGGCGCCCGAGCTCCAGACCCTCGGGCCCGCCGACCTGGTGATCGAGGCCGCCACCGAGAGCGAGGAGGTCAAGAAGTCGATCTTCAGCGCGCTTGCGCCCCACCTGGGGGCGGGGACCCTGCTGGCCTCCAACACCTCCTCGATCTCCATCACCCGCCTGGCCGCAGCGACGGATCGTCCAGAGCGGTTCATCGGCCTGCACTTCATGAACCCTGTGCCGCTGATGAAGCTGGTCGAGATCATCCGGGGCATCGCCACCGACGCGCCCACCTACGAGACCGCCGTCAACTTCGCCCGCTCCCTGGGCAAGACCACCGCCAACGCCGAGGACTTCCCGGCCTTCATCGTCAACCGCGTCCTGGTGCCGATG
>CAMAOY010000129.1 GCA_945859865.1 Phenylobacterium deserti | reverse complement strand
CAGGCGGCCCTGAAGGACCATGACCCCTTCGCCACCCTGACGCCGGGCCAGCTGGTGCGCCTCGGCGAGATCGAGGCCGCCTTTCGGGAGGGCGGCATGACACCGCCGGACGCCGCCGACCTCGTCGCCGAGGGGGAGTCCGCAGATCTCCTGGGCCTGCTGGTGGAGTCCGGGCGGTTGGTCTCCCTGCGCAACCACGCCCTGCGCCAGACCCTGGTCTTCCACCTTGAGGCCCTGGACGGTGCCCTCCGGGACCTGGAGGTGGCCTTCCCGCCGCCGGCGGAATTCACCACCGGCGAGGCCCGGGCGGCCCTTTCTACCTCGCGCAAGTTCATCGTCCCGGCCCTGGAGTTCCTCGACTCCCGGAGCGATACGGTCCGTCGTGGGGACGCCCGCCAGGTCGTCACCCAAAGAAAGCGCTTCGGTACGCCGCCGATCCCGCACTAGTGTTGCGGGCGATGGAGGTGACTGGAGTCTGGTGGCTTCCCCGGTCTTCAAAACCGGTGACACGCCTCACCGGCGTGTGGTGGGTTCGATTCCCATCCACCTCCGCCACCCTAGCTGCCGGGCTGGTGCCCCTGTGACCCTGAGGACGGCCCATGACCGACACTCCGCCCGCCTTCACCCTCCAGGACCTCAGCGGCGCATCGCGGAGCTTTCCCACGGGTCGGCCGAGCCTGATCTGCTTCGCCAAGGAGGACTGTGCCACCTGCAACCTCGTTGCGCCCCTGCTGGAGGCCTTCCACCGCACCTGGGGCGAACACGCCGACGTCTGGATGGTCGCCCAGGCCCGGGACGGGGCCGAGATCCTGCGCGATCGCCACGGCCTGACCCTGCCCATCCTGGACGACGGCGCCCTGCGAACCTCCCTGGCCTGGGACTTCGAGAGCGTTCCGGCAGTCTTCTGGACCCGTGCCGAAGGCGCGTCCGACCCGGTCATGGAGGGTTTCGTCAAGGCCGAGTGGCAGGCCCTATCCGCCCGCATTGCCGAAGCGCTCGGGACGGCTGCGCCCCAGGTGGACTGGACCGGCCTGCCGGACTGGCGGCCGGGCTGTGGCTCCAAGCACCTCGATCCCGACATCCACGACCGTCTGGTGGCCGAAGCCGAGGGCAGCCCGATCCGGGCCCGGCGCATCGAGATCGCCGCTTCCGACGACATCGACGAGTTCCTGTTCGACCAGGGCTTCAGCGACGGCCTGCCCCTGGTCCCGCCGACGCCCGAGCGGGTGATCCGCATGCTGGCCGGCACGACCCGGGACCCGCAGGACATCGTCGCCATCGTGCCGCCCAACATGGCCCCGGCCACGGTGGAGAAGGTCGCCATCAATGCTGTGATGGCGGGCTGCCGGCCGGAATACCTGCCCGTGGTGATCGCCGCCCTGGAGGCGGTCTGTACGGACGAATTCAACATGCACGGGGTCAACGCCACCACTATGGGCGCCTCGCCCGTCCTGGTGGTCAATGGCCCGATCCGCCACCGGATCGGCATGAACATGAAGCTGGCCGCCCTGGGCGCTGGCAACCGCGCCAATGCCACCATCGGCCGCGCGCTTCGCCTGGTCCTCCGTAATCTCGGCGGGGCCCGTCCCGGGGGCGTCGACCGCTCGACCCTTTCCAGCCCCATGAAGTTCACCATGTGCTTCGCCGAGTGGGAGGAGGGCTCGCCCTGGGATCCCCTCCACGTGGAGCGCGGTTTCCAGCGCGAGGACTCGGTGGTCACCGCCTTCGCCATGACCAGCGGCCCGGTGCAGATCGTCGACCAGGAGTCCCGCCGGCCCGACCAGATCGCCGGGACCCTGGGCCTGGGCCTGGAAGGCATGTTCCTGCCCAAGATCCACAGGATGCCGGTAGACGCCCTGCTGGTGGTCTGTCCTGAGCATATCAACACGCTGACCGTCGACGGGGCCTATCCCAAGGACCGGCTCCGCGCCCGCATCCAGGAGGTCACCTCGCGCCCCCTGAGGGAGATGGTGTCCAACGACGTCTCCGGCGCTGGCATCCCGGTCGCCTCCGCCGCCAAGATGACGGCGGAGATGCTCGCGACTCCGGCGCCGAAGTTTGCCGATGGCCGGTACATCCACATCGTCGTGGCAGGTTCAGAGGCCGGGAAGTTCTCGGCCGCCTTCCACGGCTGGGTCACGGGCACCATGGGTTCAACGGTCGTTTCCAGGAAGATCGACTGCTGATAGCCTCACAATCGGAATTCGGAGGACATCGATGACCACTATCCTGGATCCGACCGACGAGCGCGTGCCCGTCGAGCGCCAGATCACCCCACGAACGGGAAGCATCCCGGGCGTGATCGGCCTTCTGGACATCAGCAAGCCCCGGGGCAATGTGCTCCTGGACGAGCTGGAGAGCCTGCTGGCCGCCCGCTTCCCGGACAATGAAATCCGGCGCTACGCCAAGCCGACCTTCACCAAGCCCTGTCCCACGGACCTGCGGCTGAAGATCAAGGCGGAATGCAGCGTCCTGGTGGAAGCCCTCGCCGATTGAGGATCGTGCACGACGTGCAGTTTGCACGACACTGTATGGTTCGAGATCCAGGGGCTTCCCGCCGTCTCCATCGCCTCCAGCGAGTTCGCTGAGGCCGCCGAAGTCCAGCGCAGGGCGCTGGGCATGGAGGGGGCGCGCTACATTCTGGTCGATCACCCGATCCAGGACGCCACCGATGACGAGATGCGCGCCAAGGCCCAGGCCGTTGTCGACCACGTCGTCGCGGCCCTGACCGTCTGATCAGGCGCCGCGACCCGTTCGCCGCCCTCCTGCAGGCACCGGGTTTAGGTCTTGACGAGCCCGCCCTGGCCCGGCTCGATGCGATCTTCCCAGCCTGCGGCGCGGCTTCCGAGGCCTATGCATGGTGACCCATCGATCAGAGTGGCCCTCCGGCGAGGTGGAGGTAACCGGAGGGCGGCTGGCCTATCACAGGACCGGAGGCGCGGGACCGCCCATCGTCCTGTCCCATGGACTGACGGACAACGGCCTGTGCTGGACCCGTCTCGCCGAGGCTCTGGAGTCCGACTTCGACGTCATCATGCTCGATGCCCGGGGACATGGGGCAAGTTCGCCGCCCGGTGAGGACGGGCTGTCGCCGGACACGCCCGGCCGGGACATCGCCGAGGCCATCACCGCCCTTGGGCTGTCGGGCGTGATCGCCATAGGCCACTCCTTGGGTGCCCGGGCGACCGCGGCCTGCGCGGCGGAATACCCCGACCTCATCCGCGCCGTCATCCTCGAAGACCCCCCCCTGGTCCCACCCGTGGACGCCGAGACGGCCGCCAAGCGCCTGGCGCGGTTCAATGACCAGGTGAAGCCGTTACGGGACATGACCGAAGCCGAGTTGCTGGCCCTCGGGCGACGCCAGTCGCCGACCTGGGAAGCGCAGGAGTTCCCTGCCTGGGTCGCCTCGAAGCAGCAGGTCGCCCGGAACGCCCTTCCGATCCTTCCGACCCCCTGGCAGGACGACATCCGCCGGATTCGGGTGCCGACCCTCCTCATCTACGGAGAGGCTGAGAAGGGAAGCTTGGTCGGGGCGGCCGAGGCGCGGGAGGCCTGCGAGATCAACACGGACCTTCGGGCGCTTCGCATCGAAGGGGCGGCGCACAATGTCCGCCGGGAGAACTTCCCAGCCTACCTTCTCGCCGTCCGGAGCTTCCTCAGCGAGATCTAGTTTCCGAGGCGGCCCTCCAGACCTACCACCCCTAAAATCCCAGACCTGCCCCAGCGCTAGCCGAGCGGAATAGCGCCGACGGAGCTGTTTCGGTGACACTGTACGAAACCCCGGTCCTGAGCGCCTGAGTTCCTTCACCCTGGGGAGCTCCACCGATGACCAGGCTGGCGCGCGGCGCTGTCCCAAGCCTGCCGCATAACAAGTCCCCATGCCCTGAGTGAGGATCGATTTCATACAGTGTCACCGTTATTCCTCTAGATCGGGAGTCCAGTTGACGTATCGTCGGAACGCCGGTTGCGAAATCGTCTTCAAGGGCTTATTGTTCTCCTCCAGGAGAATGATTAAATGTCTGACACCGCCCGCCTCTACACACCCGCCGAAGCCGGCGCGGTCAGTGGACTGAAACTGAAGGCCGTCCATAACGCCATCGACAAGCACATCGTCGAGCCGGTGGCGAAGGCGCGCGTTACGCCCGTCGGCAAGGTCAATCGCGTCGCTCCCCGCTTTCTAACCGGCGAGGACCTGGTGCGCCTGCGCGTCTGGCGCGGCGTCGGAGACACCTTGTCGGCCGAACGCCGCCAACGCCTGTTCTTGGCGATCGCGGCCAAACCCACGGCCAAGACGGTGAAGGCCGATGAGCTCCTGATCGTCGACGTCGGGGAGGCCCGCAAGCAAGTTGACCGGGGCGTGCGCGATCTTGAGGCGGCGGAGGCTGTTGTCGTCAAAGACAAGGCCACGCTTGGCGGAGAGCCGGTGTTCAAGGGCACCCGCATCCCGGTCTATGGCATCGCGGCGATGCGGGAGGCCGGCGCGACGGCCGAAGATCTGCTCTCGGGTTACCCCAAACTCACCGAGCGGCTGCTCGAGCTCGCCCGCATCTGGGCGGCCGCCCACCCGCGGCGCGGTCGGCCGAAGTCGTTGAGCGAGCTTGGCCTGACGATGAAGAGCACTCGGCGCGTTACCCGCAAAAGCGATCCCCCAGCCGGTCGGAGCAAGCCGACGACGTCGGCGGTCGGGTGAATTTCCTGATCGATGAATGCCTGCATACCTCCCTGGTGGGGGTTGCGGTCGAGCGCGGCCATGAGGCGACCCATGTCACCTATCGCGGCCTCAGCGGCGTCCAGGACTGGAACCTTATGGCACCCATCCGCGAAGGCGACTTCACCTTCGTGACCAACAACGCCAAGGACTTCCGGCGCCTCTATGCCCAAGAGGACATCCACGCTGGCTTGGTGATCCTGATCCCGAACGTCCCGCCGAGCGAGCAGCGCGAGCTGTTCGAGGCCGCCGTGGACGACTTGGTGGTGGCCCCCGGTCTCATCAACGAGGCGCTCGAGGTGGGGATCGTGGAGGGTGATATCCAAATCACCCGCTACGAGCTGCCGGGCGGAGGATGAGCGACAATGGCCAGTGACAATGAATTCAATGCAGCCTTCGAGCGCCTGCGGAGGGAGTTCAAACATAAGTCCAAGCGCACCTTCCTCGATGAGGTTGAAGCCGCGCTTGAAGATCGACCCGACTTGCTTGAGCTGCTCGCCCGAAGGCTGGAGGCTCCTCGGTTTGTGGCGGTCACGTTTGACCGGCGGACAAACGACAACGGGTTCTCGTATGGATACTTCGATCTTCTCCTTGTTCTGATGGATCGGCTATCGGGCGGTCTAGGCATCTACAAGCCCGTGAACCAGGTTCGGGCTATCCGATGGAACGCCGACTGCAGGGACCTTGTGCGGATCCTACGGTACGTTGCGCTCCAATTTACGCAGGTTAACTCAAGGAGCCTGCTGGTTTTGCCATTTCCCGTGCCGCCGGTTGGGTTTCGGGTCGATCCCAAGATTCATCTGAAGTGATGGCGTCAAACTCGGTTTGTGGAAATCTCGGGGTTACGGTGACACTGTACGAAACCCTGGTCCTGAGCGACAGAGTTCCTTCACCCTGGGGAGCTCCGCCGATGGCCAGACTTGCGCGCGTCGTTGTCTGAGGCCCGCCGCATAACAAGTCCCGATGCCTTGAGTGACGATCTACTTCATACAGTGTCACCGTAACCCTCACCGTAACCCTGCCATCAACCTGATGGCGGCCCTGGTCTGAAGCTCAGGACTTTCCGGCAAGGTCGGGGCGCGAGGCCAGAAACGCGGCTTTTTCAGCGGCGGTCAGCTTCTTTCCCGGCTTCATGCGCGACACCTTGGGCGTCGGCTTCGCAAATGTCCCGGGCTTTGGACTGCCCCCCGTGAGATCGGAGAGCCGCTTGACGGGAGGCTTCATGACAGCGTCCTCGAATGGGACTCAGGTGGTCACAGACTCGCAGATTTGGGCCCTCAGAACATCTGCTGCGTGACAGGGGTTTCAAACCGTCTCGGCCATGGGGGTTACGGTGACACTGTACGAAACCCCCTCCTGTGCGACTGAGTTCCTTCACCCTGGGGAGCGCCCCC
>CAMAOY010000128.1 GCA_945859865.1 Phenylobacterium deserti | reverse complement strand
CCCCACGCCATGCGTGAGGCCCTCGATTCCGCCCGGGTCGACGTGGCAATCCTCTGGTCCCTGTGCCGGGAGACCTTCTCCTTCGCCGCCTACGAGGCCGCGGCGGCGGGGGCGGCCATCCTGACCGGACCGGACAGCGGCAACATCGCCGCCTTCACCCGGACCGGCGGCCACGGCCTGGTCCTGGCCGATGAGGCGAGCCTGTTCGCCCAGTTCGAATCGGGCACCGTTCAGTCCCTGTCGCGCAAGGTGCGCCGCCCTGAAATCTGTGAGATCGAGTACAGTGGCATGAGCGTGGATCTGCTGGAGGCCCTGTCGTGAAGGTCCTGGTCTATTCGAGCTTCACCTTCTCATACCTGAACCGGGCCCGGGTCCTCTACCAGACCCTGCGGCGGTTCCACCCGGACTGGGAGACTGTGGCCCTGATCACGGACGAGCCGCCTCCGGGCTTCGTCTTCGACCCCGCCTCCGAGCCCTTCGACCGGGTGGTCTGGGCCAAGGACCTGGGGATAGAGGCCTTCCGGGGCTGGCTCTTCCGGCACGATGTCGTCGAAGTCTGCACGGCGGTGAAGGGCCCGTTCCTGCACCAGGTGTGCGAGGCGGGAGTGGCCGACATCGCCATCTACCTCGACCCGGACACGGCCCTCTTCGCGCCCCTCGATCCCCTGGTGGAGATGCTGGGTGCCTCCGACATCCTGCTGACGCCGCACCTGATCGACCCCAATGACGACCGGGCCTCGATCCTCGACAACGACCTGTCGGCCTCGCGCACCGGCATCTTCAACCTGGGCTTCGTGGCGATCCGCACCACCGGCGAGGGCGCGCGCTTTGCCCGCTGGTGGAACGACCGCCTGCTGGCCTTCTGCTACGACGACATCCCCAGCGGGCTCTTCGTGGACCAGAAGTGGTGCGACCACGTCCCGGCCCTGTTCGACCGGGTGAAGGTGGTCCGCGATCCCGGCTACAACGTCGCCAGCTGGAACCTGTCGAAGCGCAAGGTGGCCATCACCCGGGACGGCGAGATCCTGGTCAACGGCGCGACCCTGCGCTTCTGGCATTTCACCAAGCTGGGCCCGACGGGCGACGTCATGACCAAGCGCTATGCCGGCGACAACTTCGAGGTCTACGAGGTCTGGCGCTGGTACAAGGAGGCGGTCGCGGCGGCCACCGACCCGGCCATCCCCGAGCGCTGGTGGGCGCACGGACAGTTCGACGACGGGACGCCGATCGCCAAGCCCCAGCGGGTGCTCTACCGCGAGCGCGCCGACCTGCAGGCGGCCTTCCCCGACCCCTTCGCGGGCGGCTACCAGGCCTGGTGGAAGGCCGAGGGTCCGGGCCGGAATGGCTAGTCCCAAGCCCACCCCCGAGGCCATCCGGCTGTCGGCCTCCGTCGATGCTGCGGCCTTGCGGCTGGCCGCCCTGCGGACCGAGGTCCAGAGGGCGGAGACCGCCGAGGCCCTGGCCCGGCTGCGCCTGGGCGAGGCCCTGGTCGAGTCCCTTTGCGCCCGGTCGGTGGCTGAGGCCAGGCTCCGCGCCTCCCTCTTCGACCGCTACCGGACCGCGGCCCTGGCCTTTCGGCGACCGGACCGGCGCAACCGGCTCCGCAGGCTGGCCGAGAAGGCGCTGGCGCGGTTCGGAGGCCCCGGCCGGTCCCTCGTCCGCGCCCGGGCGGCCCTGGGTGCCGGAGCGGCTCTGTTCGACCCTGACCACTACCGCGCCAACGCCCACGGGCCGGTCGGCGCCGACCCCCTGGCCCACTACCTGGTGTGGGGTGGAGACGCCCGCCTGTCGCCACATTTCCTATTTGATTCAAGCTTCTATGCCGATTGTAACGCTGATGCCCTGGCCCGGACGGGCCTGACGCCCCTGGACCATTTCCTGCGCGAGGGCGCCGCCGACGGCCGCGATCCGCACCCCCTCTTCAGCCTGGAATGGTATGTCTCCCAGGCTCCCGAACTGGCCGCGACGGGTGAGAATCCGGTGCTCCACTACCTGCGCAGCGGCGCGGCGCGGGGGCTGTCGCCGCACCCCCTCTTTGATCCGGCCTGGGTCCGGGAAGGCGGGGGCGACCTTGTCTGGTACCTCACGGAAGGCTGGCGGCAGGGCGCCTCGCCCCACCCCCTGTTCGACCCGGCCTGGCGGCGGGTATCGGGGCTGGATACCGGCGAGGCCGAGCCCCTCGCGCGCTTCGTCCGGACCGCCAAAGACACCCTGGAAAGCCCCGGTCCCCTATTTAATTCAAAGGCTTATGCTGAATCCCGGGGCGAGGCCATGGACCCCGCAAAGGATCCGCTCAGCGACTACCTGGCTGGCGGCGCCTGGGTCGTGCTGGGGCCGGAAGGGCTCCACCCGGCCCTCGCAATCCTGGACGATCCCGAGGCAATACGCTCAGGAATGACCCCGGCCGAGGCCCTGGCCCGGCGCTTAGGAGCGGCCACCTAGCTGGCGCCAGATCTCGGCGTAGTAGTCGGGGATGTAGTGGAATGGGCTCGGGCCCCAGATGTGGTCGGGGTCCGAAACAATCAGGGAATCCAAGGCCTTCACCACCTCTAGGCCAGGGAGGGCGGCGCGGGTAGCGGCGTGCATCCGCCCCAGCCGGGCGTTATGCGCCACCCGCGAGGCCCGCCGGCCGGGGGTGATCTCGAGGTCCGGGTCGAGGGCCTCGATGCGTCCCGACGGCGTCTGGAGTGCGTTCGACCACCGCGCCTCATGCAGCACCAGGCGCGTTCCGGAGAGGGCGCCGCCGGGCGCGCAGAGCGTCGCCAGGGCGTCGAGCCCGCGTCGCCAGAGCGTCGCATCCGCCGCGCTGAGGGCGTCGACCCGCCGGAGCGCTTCCAGGGGGAGAAGGGCGTCCCAACCTGAGGTCTCCAGCTCCCAGGAGGCGGTCACCACGCCCCCCGCTCCGACCAGCAGGTCGAACCGCTCGTCGATGAAATCGAGGATGACCACGTCAGGCCGGAAGGCGGCGAGGCGGGCCAGGGCGGTCTTGGAAAGGTCTGCGCGCAGGGCCTGGGCCGGGTTAGGCCTCAGGCCTGGCGGCGGGGAGTCGGGCAGGACCATCCCCTGCGGCCGGGCGGCGAACAGGCTCGGCAGGCGGGTCCTGGATATATAGAGGAGGTCGTCGGCCGGGGTACCCGTCATGCGCCACAGGTCGCGGGTCACGCAGCTGCCAAGGATGGCGACGCGCCCACCCCCGGCGAGGGGCGGCACCGAACGGGACGACTGGCTCATGTCGCCAGACTAGCCCGGCTTTCCGGCTCCGGAAACGGTCCCCGCCGGGCGTGGCGCCGGCGCCACGGCGCGGGTGCATTCGTCGCGCGCCTTCCCGGCGGGCAGGGTCCCGCAAAAGCCCCCTCGCCTAATTCCCTTGCTTTTCGTAAACCTTATGGGGCGATGGTCCGCCCGCCGAGCGCCAGGAACGAGCCCAGATCCCGGATGAAGATCTTCAACCCCTTCGCAGACATGCCCGACAACCCCCTGACCCGCGCGGTCAAGGAGGGTCGCCGGCCGCTGATCTATGCGGGCGTCTTCAGCCTGGTCTCGAACCTGCTCTACTTCGCCATGCCGCTTTACACGACGCACATCTACGGCGGCGTCCTGCCGAGCGGGAGCGTGCCGACCCTGCTGGTCCTGACCTTCGGCGTGCTGGCCACATTCGCCATGTCGTCGATCATCGACCACTACCGGGCCAAGGTGCTCATCAGCTTCGGCATCCTTCTGGACCAGCGCGTCTCGGCCCACGTCTTCGGGGCCCTGTTCGAGGGCGCCGCCCGCGGCATGCCCCAGGCCCGCAGCCAGGCCCTGCGCGACCTCGACGCCTTCCGGCAGATGCTGACCGGCCCGGCCTTCGGCGTCCTGTTCGACCTGCCCTGGATGCCGCTCTTCATGCTGGTCCTGTTCCTGGTCGACCCGGTGATCGGCGTCATCACCCTGGTGGGCGCCCTGGTCCTGCTGGCCGTCGCCCTCCTGCAGGACATCCGCACACGCCCGCTCATGCAGGAGGCCAATGATGCCGCCCTGCGCAGCTATGGCTTCACCGACCAGGCCCTGAAGAACAACGAGGTGGTCCGCGCCATGGGCCTGACCGAGCCCCTGGCCAAGCGCTGGCGCGTCTTCCGCCAGACCACCATGGACCGCAGCTCCCTGGCCAGTGACGACGCCAGCTTCATGACCAATATCTCCCGGGCCCTGCGCCAGGGGATCCAGGTGCTGATCATCGCCGTTGGCGCCTGGCTGGTGGTGACCGGCCGGATCCACGCGGGCCTCCTGTTCGCCAACATGATCCTGGGCGCCCGCGCCCTGCAGCCCATCGACCGCCTGGTGGGTAGCTGGGACAGCCTGATGAACGGCGCCCGGGCCTTCGAGCGCCTCACGACCGTTTTCGAGGGCTACCAGGAGCCCCGCCCCTCCACGGCCCTGCCCAAGGCCACAGGCCTTTTGACGGTTGAAGGCGTCAACTTCGCCCCGCCCGGCGCCGGCCGATTCGTCCTCCAGGGCCTGGCCTGCCGGGTCGAGCCCGGCGAGATGCTGGGCGTGATCGGCCCCTCGGGCGCCGGCAAGTCCACCCTGGCCCGCCTGATGGTGGGCATCTGGCCCCCGACCCACGGCTCGATCCGCCTGGACGGCGCCGACGTCCACGCCTGGGAGCGCTCGGACTTCGGCCGCAATGTCGGCTACCTGCCCCAGGACACCGAGCTCTTCCCCGGCACGGTCCGCGACAATATCGCCCGCTTCCGCGATGACATCAGCGACGAGGCGGTGGTGGCTGCCGCACAGGCTGCTGGCGTCCACGCCATGATCCTGCGCCTGCCCCAGGGCTACGAGACCGACCTGGGCGAGACCGGCCGCATCCTTTCCGCCGGCCAGCGCCAGCGCGTCGGCCTGGCCCGCGCCCTGGTGGACGCCCCGTCCCTGCTGGTGCTGGACGAACCCAACGCCGCCCTCGACGCCGAAGGCGAAGAGGCCCTGCTGTCCGCCCTCGACGCCGCCAAGGCCCGGGGCGCCACCATCGTCCTGGTGGCCCACAAGCCCTCGATCTTCCGCTCTGCCGACAAGATCCTGGTGCTGCGCGACGGCCGGATGGAGGCCTTCGGGCCCCGCGACGCGGTCATGGCCAAGTTCTCCGCCCCCGCCCTGAGGGCCGTGGAAGGCGGAGGCGCCCGATGAACCTCGACCCCCGCCGGTCGTCCTTTGGTAAGCCCCGCAAGGGCCAGGGGCCAATCGAGTCCATGCGCAAGTGGATCGAGCCCGCCCTGAGGGTGTCGGACCAGCCCCTCGACCCCGACCTCGAGCGCCGCCTGCGCCGGCCGATGATGACCGGCTCGATCCTGATCGGCGTCTTCGTCCTGGGCGCCCTGCTCTGGGCCGTGCTGGCGCCCCTGGACAGCGCCGTGGTCGCCTCCGGGGTCGTTCGCGTCGAGGAGAACCGCAAGATCCTGCGCCACCGGGAGGGCGGGGTGGTCAGCGCCATCCGGGTGCGCGAGGGCCAGAAGGTGGCCAAGGACCAAGTCCTCCTGACCATGGACGACGTCCAGCCCCGGGCGGCGGTGGACGTCATGCAGAACCAGGTCGACACCTATGCCGCCCAGGTGGCCCGGTTCGAGGCCGAGGCCAACGGCGCCCGCCAGCTGGCCTTTCCCGCCGAGCTGACGGCCCGGATCTCCGACCCCCGGGTGGGGGCCCTGATCCGGGACCAGGAGTTCCTCTTCACCAGCCGGCTCCAGTTCTACGACAGCCAGGCCGACGTCCTGCGCCAGCGCGAGCAGCAGATCGTCTCGCAGATCTCCGGGGTGCGCGCCCAGGTCGTCGCCCTGGACCAGAATGCCGCCCTGACCCAGCAGGAGCTGGACGGCTACAAGACCCTCTATGACAAGGGCTATGCGCCCAGGACCCTGATCCTGCGATATGAGCGGGCTCTGTCTGACCTTGCCGGCCGCCGGGGCGCCCTGAGCGCCGAACAGCAGCGCCTGGCCCAGCAGAAGGGCGAGGCCCGCCTGCAGCTGGGCAGCCTCAGCGACCAGCGAATCAGTCAGTCCGCCGAGGGCCTGCGCCAGATGCAGGCCGCCCTCGCCGACGCCCGGCCCAAGTTGGCCGCGGCCCAGCAGACCCTGGCCGGCGCCACAGTGCGTGCCCCCGTCGACGGCTATGTCCTCAATCTCACCCAGTCCACCGTGGGCGGGGTGGTGGCCGCGGGCGAACTGCTGATGGCGGTGGTGCCCTCCGACGTTCCCCTGGCGGTGACGGCGCGAATCAATACCAGCGACATCGAGGGGATCCACGCCGGCATGGCGGCCCGGGTCAGCCTGACCGCCTTCTCCACCCGCCGGGTCTCGCCCTT
>CAMAOY010000127.1 GCA_945859865.1 Phenylobacterium deserti | reverse complement strand
GGTGGTGGTGGGCGGCGTGATCCCGCCAGAGGACTTCGCCGCCCTGCGGCAGGCCGGCGTCGCCGCCATCTTCACCCCCGGCACAGTGGTGCCCGAGGCGGCCATCGAGGTCATGGACCGCCTGAATGAGGCCCTCGGCTACGCCCAGCCCAAGGGCTGAGAACCGACTGCGGACGCCGCAGACCCCCTCAGTCGGCTTCGCCGACAACTCCCCCTGATGGGGAGTAAGCGTCCGACCAGACCCCCCTTGTTCCGATTTCAGCTGGCTCCAGACTCCTGAGCCCGCGTGCCCGTGCGCCGGGGTTTGATGAAGGGGTTGGCCTGATGGCTGAAGGACGGTTGAAGTACGATGCGGCGTTTAAGCGCCGGATCCTTGAAGAGGTTGAGGCTGGCGGTGAGGCAGTAGCGTCCATCGCCCGGCGCTGGGGCCTGAACGTCAACATGGTCCACGGTTGGCGCAGAGATCCGAGGTATGCGGCGCCGATAGCGCCTACCTTCCTGCCGGTCACAGTCGAGGATGATAAGGCAGTGCCAGAGGCTGTTCTTGCAACATCACCCGCCGAACCCCGCAGCCTGAACATTCGCCTGGGCGAGCGGGTCCGGCTGCAGTGCCTGGAAGACATCGCCGAAGCGACCCTGGCCCGGGTTGTTCGCATATTGGGCCAGGCGGCATGATCCCGGTCCCATCAGGGACCAGGATCTGGCTGGCGGCTGGAGCCAGCGATATGCGCAAAGGCTTCCATGGTCTCTCAGCCCTGGTCCAGGATGTCCTGAAGGCCGATCCCCATAACGGCCATCTCTTCTGCTTCAGAGGTAGGGCCAGCGACCGGGTCAAGATCATATGGTGGGACGGCCAGGGCGCGTGCTTGTTCTACAAGCACCTGGAGCGTGGCCGCTTTGTCTGGCCGGCCGTGGCCGAAGGCTCGGTCAAGCTGACCTCAGCCCAGCTGGCCATGCTGCTGGAGGGCCTGGACTGGCGCACTCCCGTGGAGACCTGGCGGCCGCTGACCACGGGATAGAGTGGCAGTAAAAACAGCCAGATAACTCTGATGTGGGATTCCCTTGAGGGCCTGATTTTGATATAAGCTTCTATGTCTGATGACGTGCAGATTGATGGCGGTTTAGAGCCCGGTTCGGCCCGGAACCCAGCAGCATTGCTGGCCGAGCGTGACCTCAAGATCAAGGATCTCACCGCTGAACTCACGACCAGCCGGGCCGAACTGACCATCAGCCGGCTCATGATCGAGAAGCTGCAGCACCAGCTGGCCAAGAACCGGACCAAGACCTTCGGCGTCAGCTCAGAGAGCCTTGATCAGCTGAACCTCTCCCTGGAAGCCGAAGAGATCGGTCAGGCTGCGGCTGTGGCGCTTGTCGTGGAAGCGGTAGATCAAGAGGCGCCAGCTTCGGCGCCCAGACGCAAGCCGCTTCCAGATCATCTGCCCAGGACCGAGCATGTTCTTAGCCCAGGCGAGGCCTGCCCAAGCTGTGGCGGCGACCTCAAGTCCCTTGGTTAGGATGTGACCGAAGAACTGGAGTTCGTTCCTGGCCGGTTCATCGTCAACGCCTTTGTTCGGCCAAGGCTGGCCTGCAGGTGCTGCGAGGCCATAGTTCAGGCCCCCTTGCCCTCAAGACCTATCGAGCGCGGCAGGCCTGGACCTGGGCTGCTGGCCCATGTGCTGGTCTCTAAGTATGGCGATCATCTTCCCCTCTACCGCCAGAGCCAGATCTTCGCCCGTGAAGGCGTAGATCTTGATCGCTCCACCCTGGCCGACTGGGTCGGCCGCTCTACGTCCCTGCTTGAACCCTTGGCCCAGGCCATTGGTCGGCATGTTCGCCAGCGCCCCGCCATCTTCACCGATGATACGCCGGTGAAGGTCCTAACCCCCGGGGCCGGCAAGACCGGCGTCGCCAGGCTCTGGGCCTATGCCTGTGATGAGACCCCCTGGGGTGGCGAAGCCCACAGGGCGGTCTGGTATCAGTTCTCGAAGGACCGCAGAGCCGAGCGTCCCCAGGGTCACCTGTCAGGCTTCAAGGGCTGGATGCATGCCGATGGCTATAGCGGTTATGAGGCGCTCTACCGGTCTGGCCAGGTCCGAGAAGTTGCCTGCATGGCCCATATCCGCAGGAAGTTCGTCGACATCGCCAAGGCCCAAGCCTCACCGATCGCTGAGGAAGTGATCCTCAGGATCTCGAGGCAATACGCCATTGAGGCCAGGGTGCGGGGTCAGCCGGCGACTATGCGGGCCGTGGCCAGACAGGAAGAAGCAAGGCCCATACTTGATGATCTAGCTGCCTACATGCGCGACCAGCTGAACAAGATCTCCGGCAAGACCCCGCTGGCCGGGGCCATCCGCTATGGCCTGAACCGCCTGCCGCATCTTCTGCCTTACCTCGACCACGGCATACTTGAGATCGACAACAACACCGCTGAGCGCTCCATGCGGCCCATAGCCCTTGGCCGGAAGAACTACCTCTTCATGGGCTCCGAACGCGGCGGCAAGTCCGCGGCCATCGCCTATACCCTGATCGAGACCGCCAAGCTGAACAAGGTCGACCCCCAGGCCTGGCTCACCCATGTCCTGGCCACAATAGCAGATCACAAGATCACCCGGCTCGACGAGCTCATGCCCTGGCGTTACGCTCAGCAAGGCTGAGCGTAACCAGCACCCAGCCGCCGGCTCAAGAGGGGGGTGGCCGGACGGTCACGAAAGGTCGCATTTTCCAAGCATAGCCGCATTGCCGCAAATGTCAGTTCGCCCCCCACTTGAGCCGCTTGCGCCGTCTGCTACTAGGCGGCATGGTCGGCATCCATTTCCGGAGCTGGCTTGAACGAGCGGAATCAATTTGAGGACGCCAAACCCCAAAGCCCGCTACACCGTGGTCCAGCCGCGGTTGTCGAATATCTTGCTGTAGATGTCGCGGACTACAGCCTCCTTGTTTCGGTTGTAGTCCCGGACATTGGTGACACCGATCCTCGCCTCGTCCTTCACACGCGCATATCGCGCGCAGTCTTCCGGATGGGTCCGAAGCCAATCCCGGAAAAGGATATGACGTACGTGCTCAGGGCAGTTGCGGCCAAAAACGTGCAAGTTGATCCTGGGCTTATCATGCCGCAGCATCCGGTGCTGATACCAAGACCGCTCGCGGATGGTCAGCATGTAGCCAAGAGTGGCCAACGCAGGCACGTAAGTCTCTTCCAGGGATGGATCAGTGACAATCAAGTCTATGTCGATGATGGGCTTTGCGGCCAAATCCGGCACGGCCGTGGAGCCGATATGCTCGATGGTCAGGGCGATGCCTGGAAACGCCAGCGCGATCAATTCCCTGCTGGCCTCAAAGAGCGCAGGCCATTCGGGCGAATAGGCCGCTATCTCGACGGCCTCGATTGGAGGAGTGCCAGCCACCCATGGATTTTCGTCAGGGTCGCCATCGGCAAAAGTCACAATGGCCGTCGGGGGCGGCCCACCTTCAGTACTGCGGTCCATCGATGACTCCCCGAAGATCACACCTGCCTTTCAGCACATTTGCCCCGGAAGCGAGGAGAGTAAAGCCCCCTGAACCGACATTTGTGGCGTCTGCTTAGAGATCGTGAGCCGAAGGTCTGCTTCCGGATGCCGAGCCAAAGGAGCAAGTCGACCCTGAGCGGAAAGTCAGATCGAGCTGCTCACTTGTTTCAAACTGAAACCAGAACTGATTGGACGATGCTGCGTAACGCCTGACAACTAAGGCCGACATGATCCAGGGTTCTGCTCAAATCCATCCGACGGCAATCGTCGAAGAAGGGGCTGTTGTTGGTCCCCGCACTGTCGTTGACGCCTTTACCCTTATCCGAAGGCACGTAAGGCTTGGCGCGGACAACTACGTCGGGCCGCAGTGCATCATCAGCGGTTTCACCGAAGTAGGGAACAACAACAGGTTCAACTCGCATTGTGTCCTTGGGGCGGAACCTATGAAACTAACGTTCACTCACGTTCGCATCCCAGCCCTTTGGGTCAGCCCGCTACGGCGGCGGCGGCCCGGCCAATGGGCCTAGCTCAATGCCGCTATGTCACCGTAACTCTGGGTCACGCGGTGCCGCAGGCCCCGAGGCGGGCAGGTCTGGCCATGGAGGCTCCGGGATTGGGAGCCTTAGCTAGGGCAGAGGTTTAGAGTTTCGTACAGTGTCACCGTAACTGCGGAAGCCCGGATAGACGAAGGCTCCCGATATCAGCTCGCAGTCGGGCGCGCTCACGCCGGCAGTGCGGGCGACGTCGTACCAGGTACTTGCCACCCGCTGCTCCATGTCCGCGACGATGGCGGCGGCCTCGTCGGTCTTGAGGAGAAAGCGGGGGCTTTGTGAGATCAGGTTTTCCGCCGTGGCGATGCGGTCGGCATCTCCGATCACCAGCGCCAGATCGCGGCGTTCCAGACTGATCGGGGTCGATGGCGTCAGGTCGTAGGCCGGCGACAGCCGCCAATCCCTAGCCTTGGCGATCATCGCGTGATTGCGCGGGTGATCGTCGGCGTTGGAGATCAGGGCGTTGAAGGTCATCCGGCGGAAAAGCTCGCGCGCATCCCGGGCGGGCTCGGCGCTGACCCGGCGCAGTTCCTCGGCCAGCAGCACATAGGACCAGCGATCCCGCGCCCGATGGCTGTCCTCCGTCCTCAAGAGGGTCAGGGCGCTGATCATCCGGGCGCGGGTGTAGCCCGCCGCCACGCGCTCGCGGTCAAAGCGGCGGACCATCAGGACGTCTCGCCCTCCCGCCAGCACCACCTTGCTGTCGGCGGCTTCCAGACCGCAGGCCCGGGCAAGCGTGAGCATGGCGTGTTCGACCCGGGCGCTGTTCCAGCGGTCATCCTGGCGATTGAACTTGGCGATCCATAGAGCGTCCTCGTCCTCGACGACGGCCTTGGGCCTGGCCCCGCCCATGGAGGTGCCGACCAGAAGCAGATCCTGGATCTGCTGGTTGGCGGCGTCGGGCGCCAGCTCTTCGTCGGCGATCAGGGCGTCGGCGATCCGCTGCAGCTTCTCCAGCGCGACGGTCTGGTTGAAATCGCGGCGCGGCGCCGGGGGCTCCGCATTGAGGCCGAAGCCCAGGGCGCCGGCGCGGTCGTCGGCGGAGTGCAGGAGGTAGTCGATTTCTCCGAGTTGCGGCTTGCCGGCATGTTTGTCGATGACGCGGCGGCCCCAATAGTCGGGGCTGGCGTCGCGCAGGGCGCCGAACACGCCGCCGAGCGCGGCGGTCTCGTAGGTGCGGGGTGCGAGCTTCAGCTCGACCGGATCGATTTCGACGGCTTCAGGATGCGCCAGATAGCGCCGGCCATAGACGAAACGTCCGATGGACGCACCGGTCCTGTCGGTCTCCAGGACAAAGCGACCGGCGGTGATCGGCAGGGCGGCCCCTGGCAGGGTGATATGGACAAAGGCCTCTGGCATCGGCCTTAGAAATCGTTGTCCAAGGCTTCACCGCGCCGCGCGCGGATCCTGGCCTTGGAGCGTGCAAGAACCTGTCCTTCCTGGTCGCGAGCTGGGTCGGCCAGGCTGTGCATGTCGGCCAGAAGGTCGAAGGCCCAAAGCAGGGCGGCATAGATCGCGACACTGGTTGTTGGCTTGCCACGTTCGGCGTCCGACACGGCGCGGCGACCCGCTCCAATCTTTTGGGCGACCTCCTCGACGGTCAGGTTTCGACGCAGGCGTGCTGTCCGCAGGTTCGCCCCGAGTTCTGTCAGGGCCAGTTCCACAGGATAGGGCGGTGCGATAAGCAGCGTGTTGCGGGCGGGCATGAGCGTTCAAGAGCCAGTTAGGCGACCTGTTGTGCGTCAGAGAGCAAACCACAGTTTCGCAGAGCCTGCAAGGCGCACGCTCTTGAACGCGCTTAAGGCCGCTTATCGATCCTTCAAGAGCACATTATGAGTGACGGATGCCGGCGCGGGCCTTTTGGGGGGCGGGCGCCGGATGTCGGCGATGGGGGAGTTACGGTGACACTGTATGAAACTAACGTTCAAGTTACGGTGACACTGTATGAAACTAACGTTCACGCACGTTCGCATCCCAGCCCTTTGGGTCAGCCCGACAACCGAGGCTTGCAAGGCGCTCGATCGGCTTTGGGCGGTATTCACGCTCCGGAAACCCCTAGCTCGGCCGATAGATGGACTATTTCATACACTATCGCTGTAATACGAACTGCGCGCCGGACGCGGGAACTAGAGCCAGGCTCGCCTTTGCGCATTGCCTCCAGGCCCGAATTCCGGGAACCCTGTTGCCAGGATCTAGGTGGGAGGGCGCGACATGCGGACGACGAAGCTGGGAGGACTGGGGGATGTCAGCCGCCTGAGCCTGGGCGGCGGGATCGGCCAGATCTGGGGGGAGACCCCGCGGGAGGAGGCCCTGGCCACCCTCCACGCCGCCG
>CAMAOY010000126.1 GCA_945859865.1 Phenylobacterium deserti | reverse complement strand
CATGATCTCCAACGGGGGCTCATGCTGGGAGGAGAAAACCCATGACCTACGATCTGGTTATCCGGAACGGCCGTCTCGTGGACGGCACCGGGGCAGCGCCCACACCCGGCGACATCGCGATCATGGGCGACACCATCGCGGCCATGGGCAAGGTCGAGGGCGCCGGGCGCCGCGAGATCGACGCCGGGGGCTGCGCCATCACGCCGGGCTTCATCGACCTTCACACCCACCTCGACGCCCAGGTCGGCTGGGATCCCCTGCTGGCGCCCCTGACCTATCACGGGGTTACCACCGCCCTGATCGGTAACTGCGGGGTCACCTTCGCACCCTGCCGGCCCACGGACCGGGCCCTGCTCGCCGAGATGATGGAGTCGGTCGAGGACATTCCCCGGGCCACCATCCTGGGCGGCCTGCCCTGGGACTGGGAATCTTATGGCGAATACCTGGACTCGATCGACCGCATGAACCCGGCCATCAACCTCGCCGGCCTGGTCGGTCACAGCGCCGTCCGGTTCTACGTCATGGGCCAGAGGGCAATCGACGACCAGCCGACGCCGGCGGAGATCAACCAGATCGCGTCGATCGTCGGAAGCTCCATCGCCGAGGGGGCCTTTGGCGTCTCGGTCAACCGGCTCCAGGGCCACGCCATGCCTGATGGCCGCGACATCCCCGGCACCCACGCAGGGATTGACGAGCTCCTGGCCATCGCTGGTGCCGTGAAGTCGGGCGGCGGCCTGATCCAGACCATCCCCAACTACGCCATCCCGATGCAGGGCGAGATGAAAATTCTCCGCGAGATCGGCAAGGCCTGCCATCGCCTGCTGTGGAGCGCGCCGATCGCCGCCAGCCCGCAGTCGGTCGCCTACTTCAATTCCTGCGTCGCCAAGATGGTCGCCGATGGCACCGATGTTGTCGGCCTGTCCTCGCCGCGCCCGGGCGGTTTCATCTCCGGCATCAGCGCCGAGATCTTCCTCGACCTGCTGCCGGCGGGAGAGTCCTGGGTGCAGATGAAGGTCATGGGCTTCGACCAGAGGCTCGCTGCGGTGCGGGATCCCGGCTTCCGGGCGCGGCTGATCGCCGATGCCGCGGAACAGCGCGGCTACAAGGAACGCTCGGCCCGGACCTTCCCCCTCGGCTCCGGCAGGTCGCCGGACTGGATGCCCCCGCAGAGCGAGAGCCTGCTCTCGCGGAGCGAGGAGACCGGCAAGCCCCCGGCAGAGATCTGGCTCGACGCCATGGTCGAAAGCGAGGGCAGGGCGCTCTTCTTGATCCGTAGCCACAACCGCGACCTCGAGGCCCTGGACGAGATCATCGATTCCGAGTGGGCCCTGCCGGGCCTCGGCGATGCTGGCGCCCACGTGACCATCAGCATGGACTCTGCCTTCTCGACCCTGATCCTGTCTCACTGGGTGCGGGAGACCGGCCGCTTCACCCTCGAGGCCGCCGTGCGCCGGCTGACCAGCCTGCAGGCGCGGGTCCTGGGACTGACTGACCGCGGGGTCCTGGCCGTCGGCAAGCGGGCGGACATCAACGTCATCGATACGGACCAGATCGCCGAGCTGCAGCCGCAGATGCTCTACGACTTCCCGGGCGGGGCCGGCCACCTGAGCCAGAAGGCGGTCGGCTACCGGGCGACGATTTGCAACGGGACGGTCATCGTCGAGGATGACGAGCACACGGGAAACCGGGGCGGGCGGGTGCTGAGGAACCGGGCGCACTAGACGTCCGGACCCATCCCGCCGCGCTCCAAAGGGCCCCCAATGTCCATACCCGTCCTCCTCGACACCGATATCGGCACCGATATTGACGACGTCTGGGCCCTGGCCATGCTGCTGGCCTGCCCCGAGTTGGACCTGAGGCTCATCACCACGGTCAGCGGTGAGACCGACTACCGCGGCGGGCTCTGCGCCCGGATGCTGGCCATCGCCGGACGGATCGACGTGCCCATCGGCCTGGGGATCGGCGGGCCCCTGCGCCTGCCGCCCGCCATGCAGGGGCGGCCCCAGGGCGACTGGGCCGACGCCCGGGCGCTTGAGACCCATCCCACCGTCCACGCCGACGGCGTCCAGGCCCTGATCGAGGCCATCGATGCCGCGCCGGAGCCGCCCGTGGTCCTGGCCATCGGCCCCCTGACCAACATCGCAGAGGCGCTTCGGCGGGCGCCGCGCATCGCCGACCGGGCCCGGTTCGTGGGCATGCACGGCGCCGTTCGGGTTGGCTATCTCCCGGGCTCCCCGCCGCGGCCCGAGTACAACGTCCTGGCCGACGCCGAGGCGGCGCGGACGGTGTTCGCCGCTTCCTGGGAAAAGACGATTACGCCTGTCGACACCTGCGGCTCCGTGGTCCTGCGCGGCGAGGCCTATGCCCGCTTCGCCGCCCATGCACAGGCCCGGCCCGACAGCCTGGCCGCCGCCGTCCTGGAGACCTACCGGCTCTGGCTGCCCGCCGTCGGCCGCAACCCTGAGCGATGGCGCGACCGCTCGACCGTCCTATTCGACACCGTCGCCGTCTACCTGGCCTTCTCCGAAGCGGGGCTGGAGATGGAGACCCTGGACCTGGCTGTACGCGATGATGGCCTCACCGCCATCGACCCGGCGGGAGATCCGGTGCGCATCGCCGCCGCCTGGACGGACTACGCCGCCTTCGAAGCCCTGCTGGTGGACCGGCTCTGCGGGGGAGGGTAGGTCATCCTCCACCCTCCCGGTCGGCGCCCCGCCATTGGCGATGGACGGCGCCCCCATCGCCGCATAGCCTCGATCGACCTGCCTCCGGACGACCCGGAAAACTTCCCAACCTGGGGCCGCCGGCCTCTGGCCGAAGCCAGGTGACAGCAGGAAGGGAGCGACCATGCCCGAAGGCCAGCCCGGAGCGGGGATCCTGCGGACACCGGAAGCCCGGTTCTCCGTTGTCGAAGACTATCCCTGGTCGCCCAGCTACCTCGAAGTCGAGCCCGGCCTGCGCATGGCCTATGTCGACGCCGGGCCAGGCGATGCGCGGGAGACCCTGCTTCTGCTCCATGGGGAGCCGATGTGGGGCTATCTCTACCGGAAGATGATCGGGCCGCTGGTCGAGGCCGGCTATCGGGTGATCGTCCCCGACCTGATCGGGTTCGGCCGGTCGGACAAGTTCATCGACCCCGAGCGCTACACCTACAGCGGCCATGTCGCCTGGGTCAGCGCTCTGATCGACAAGCTTGACCTGAAGCAAATGACCCTCTTCGGCCAGGACTGGGGTGGCCTGATCGGCGGCCGGGTATTGGCGGAGAACCCCGACAGGTTCGCGCGCGCTGTGATGTCGAACACGGCCCTGCCCGCAAGCGGCCCAGCCATACCCGGACTGACCGCCCAGGCACCGTTCACGGCGGACCAGCTGAAGGCGCGTTTCGGGATGGACTGGCGTGAGACCCTGGACCCGGATGACAGGATCAATGCGGAGAAGATCCAGGCCCTGATCGCCCGCGGGCCATCCTTCTATTTCCTCGCCTGGCGGGTCTACAGCCAGACTGTCGCAGACCTGGCGCCTTCGAAGATCATTCCGGGATGGTGCGTGAACCCGGTCTCCGCCGCCGCCCGCGCGGCCTATGACGCTCCCTTCCCTGACGAGAGTTACAAGGCGGGGTCCCGGCGTTTCCCCCTGCTGGTACCGATCACCGCCGACGATGTCGAACGGACGCGCTGCGACGCGGCTTGGGACGTCCTGCGCGTATCGGACATGCCCTTTCTGACCCTGTGGGGGGATCGTTGCCCGTTCACCCATTCGGAGCGGGGCGAGATGTACCGTTCCCAGATCCCAGGTGCGAAGCGGCCAGGGGTTGAGCACAAGGTCTTTGCTGCCGGGCACTTCAGCCAGGAGGACGCAGGTCCCGAAATGGCCGAAGAGATCATCGCCTTCATCCAGCGCTTCCCGTGACGCCCAGGCCTGCCTATCGTCTGGAAAATGCCCTTCCACAGGGCCAGTCTCCGCCCTCGGGCGGGCCGGGGATCCATCGGGAGTGTGACGCATGATCAACCGTCAGAGACTGCGTCTGGGCTGGGTGGTGCTTGTCGGCCTCGCCTACGTGGCCTGTCTTCTCTGGTATGGCGGTTCCGGCCCGGCCCTGACGCCCGGAGAGGGCAGGGCCTTCCTGGAGCGAGTCCGGACGTCCCCGTCCGCCTCCAGGCATCCCGAGGTCCTGAGGACCCTGGAGACCCTGATCGCCCTCGACGACGGACGTGAATTCTACATGCTGAACCTTGAGCAGCTTGCCACAGGCCCGGAGGCCCGTAAGGCGGACATGGCCTATGCGCGCGTCGTGCTTCCGGCCTTGCTCAGGCACGGTTCCCTGCCGGTCTACATCGGTCGAGTCCAGGGGCAGCTGATCGGAGACAACCCCAGGGCGTTTAACCGGGCCGCCCTGGTCCGCTACCGATCCCTGCGCGACTTTCTGGTCATCTTCACCGATCCGGCCATGAGCGCAGGCGTCGATAACAAGTTTGCCTCCCTGACCTATACCGAGGCCCGGGCGACCGCGCCGGTGTTCTCGCTCCTGGCGATCCAGCTGGTTGCGGCAGGGGTGTTCGGCGCCCTCGGTCTCGCCGGATGGGTCCTCCTGCGGAGGCGGTGAGCCTGTCCCCTTCGCCCTCTGGATGTTGCCCCGGCATCGTCCGGGCTGATAGACATAGCCCCTCAATTGGTGCCCCTGAGACAAGGACATCCCCATGAAGGTCTATTTCGCTCCGAACTCCCGCGCCGTGCGTACGGTCTGGCTCCTTGAGGAGATCGGCCTGCCCTATGAGCTGGAGCGCTTCACCCTCGGCCAGAGGGAGATGCGGGGGCCGGAATACACCCGGATCAACCCGAACGGGCGGGTCCCGACCCTGATCGATGGCGACACCACGATCTCCGAGAGCACCGCGATCGCCCAGTACCTCGGCGCGAAGTACGCCCAGCACCTGGCCCCCGGCCCGGACGCCCCGAACTTCGCCCTTTACCTGCAGTGGCTGCACTATGCCGAGGGCATGATCATGCCGCCGATCAACAACTATGTGGTCGAGACGGTCCTCCTGCCCCCCGACCGCCGGAACCCGGAGATGGCGGCGCGGGCCGTGAAGCTCCTGGGCCGGGTGCTGGAAGCCGCCGAGGCCCATATGGCCGAGCGCGAGTACATCGCCGGCGACTTCACCATCGCCGACACCATCACCGGACACGCCATCATCATGTCCCGGCGCCTCGGCGCGGACTTCGCCAACTTCCCGAATCTCGGCACCTACGCCAACCGGCTCGAGGCGCGCCCCGCCTTCAAGGCCGCCGAAGCCGCCTGATCGGCTGGGGGCAGACCTCGCTCACTCCCCCCGGGTGTAGGGATCGTTCGGCCCGGCGATGCGCTCCAGGCGCATCCGGCCGAGGTCGGGCCGGGTCCAGCCCATCCGGCCGTCGGGCTCCAACCAGCGGCGCACCTCGATCCCCGGCATCCCCACGGGGCGCAGGATGAAGGCCCCCCCCTCGTAGGTCGCAATGGCGACCATGGGGGTGCGGAAGTCGCGCACCGAGACGTCGTGCACGGCGTTGGCCTCGGTCCCGTCGGCCCGGGCGTCGGCGATGGTCCCGCCGCCCATGTCAACGATCCGGTTCCCGCACTGCTCGATCCGCTCCACATAGCCGTGCATGCGCTCGCCCGGCGCCGGTGCCTTGCCGTCGACCTCCACGATCCGCCAGATGCCGCGCAGGTCCGGCGCGCCCGCCGCCAGGGGCTCGGTGCACCGGCGCAGGACCGGCTCCGGGAAGGTCCTGCCGTATCCGCCGGGGACTTTCGGCGTGTGCGCCACGGGGATGTCGTCGGCCCGCAGGCCCGTGCCCCCCGGCCCCGCCGCAGCCGCCAGGGCGAGCGCCCCCAGGAGGGAAGAAAAGCCAGCCGCCATGTCGCGCCCTCCGGGGTCAATGTCCCAATGTCCCAGCATCGAAGGCAGCCGTAAAGGCGAAGCCCGCCCGAGGACGTCAAGTTCCGCTTTTGGTTGAAACCCTCCAGCCCTGTCACCGTCACGACACCAATCGCCCTCATGTCGCCTCGCTGGGGGAGGCTCGCGCCATCATGATCTTCAATCTGTTCGACCTTACCGTGCCAAGGTTTCAGCGCGCGCTGCACGTGTTGCTCGCCTTGCTGGAAAAGGCCGAGGCTCACTTCGACGGTGCGGGTCTCGGAGACGGGCTGTCTGGCCTCGTCGAGCTGCGCCTCGCCCCAGACATGCATCCCCTTCCGTTCCAGATCCAGTCGGCTGTTAACAACGCCATAGGGGCCACGCGACGGCTTCGCGGCCTGCCGCCTGAGGACCTGGCCGGGCTCTCCACCCTGGAGGACATGCGTGGGGCACTGGATCAGGCGCTCAATGAGTTGGGCACCCTTGCCCCGGCGGACTTCGACGGCGCAGGCGAACGCGAGATCATCCTGCCCAGCCCCAAGGGCGCC
>CAMAOY010000125.1 GCA_945859865.1 Phenylobacterium deserti | reverse complement strand
CCGCTGATCGTCCAGAGCTATTTTCCGGCCGACCTGACCGGGCCGGAGCGAACGCGCATCGCCACTGCGCTGGGCGTGTTCAGCCTCACCTTCTGGATCGGCTCGATCCTGTCGGCGACCCTCCTGCTCCGGGTGGGCCATATCCGGCGCAAGGGGCGGGTCTACCTGGCGTCGCTGTTCACCGGGGCGAGCGTCCTGGTCCTCTGCAGCCTGCCCATGCCCTTCTGGCTGCTGTGTGTCCTCAACTTCGTCTGGGGCCTGGGCGGCGGCGTGGCCATGACCCTCGGCCGTGGCCTGGTTCAACACTACGCCCCACCCGACAAGGTGGCGCGAATCCTCTCGATCTTCACCCTGGGAACCATGGGCGGCGCCCCCGCTGGCGCCGTGCTCTACGGCGTCCTGGCCCATGCCATCGGCCCCCACGCCGCCATCCTGTTCCCGGGGCTAGGGATGCTGGTCATCGTCGGTGCCGTGACGGCCCTCTCCAGGCTCTGGCACCTGGACGAGGCGCTGCCCGTGGCAGGCGCGACGACCTAGATCAGCGAACTCCTGGACCCGGTGACATCGTCATAGCGATGGACCCGCACGGCCTGGACCCGGCCGTGCGGAACCCAATGACAGGTCTACGATTCCACAAGTGCCACCGAACGGATTGCCCTGGGCGAAGGCAGAACGGCACCTTCCTATGCGACGATCCCGCCCGGACAGTTCCTCGCAAGGGGTGCTCGATCGCCAAGGGGTAAGCGTCCGGCCTGGCGCGTAAACCGACAGCGGGCGCTTACTGGAATCTCCTGTTTTGGCGGCTAGCTGACAGTCTGGTTTTGGCGCATCTTCGGTTCAAGCCGACATTCAAGAGGGCATGTGGAATGTCGAAAGGTTTCAGGATGAAGCCATTTCACCTGCTGATTGTCGTTGCAGCCTTGTTCGGTAGTTGGCCTGCAACCGCAAGCCCGGCAGCTCCGGATGCAAACGCCATACGGGCTCGGGTCAATCGCGAGTTACGCGTGGCCGCCATCGCGCAAAAAATCCTCGCCGCCAATCTTGAGTCTTGCCCGCGGAAGTCGCTTCAATATGGCTTGGGGCTCGCGCGGCTTGACGAGGCATCGAGTCCTCAACTTCGTGTGGCTCTGACCGAGGCGCTTGGCTTACGTGAGTATCCGACAGCGTTTGCAGTCGTGCCTGGCAGTGCTGGCGAACTCGCCGGAATTCGCGCAGGTGATCGAATAGTTGCGATAAATGGCGTTAAATGGCCGACTGGGGACGGACTAGATGTATCAGCGCGAAAGGCCTTTTGGGATGCATTCCAATCCGGCCAGCAGTCTGCCGTTCTGCAAGTCGATGCCCAACGCGGGGATCAACCCTTTCAGTTCCATTTGACTGGAAAACCTTCCTGTACAGCCAGTGTTGTCCTCATCAACCAGAGCTCGGAAAACGCCACCACTTTCGGGTCGCGCATAGAAATTCACTCGGCCTTAGAGGCCTTGTTGCAAGACGATTCCGAGCTGGCCTTCATCATCAGTCATGAGGTGGCTCATGTCATCTTGGAGCACACAGGTCCGGGAAAGGAAGCGCAGATCAGGGACAAGGTTGTACGTCAGCGAATTGAAATTGAAGCCGATGAGCTTGGCGTATTGTTGATGGCACGCGCAGGCTTTGATCCCGCTGCGGCGGCGCGAGCCGAAAGCCGAAGGTACCAAAAAAATGGTCCTGTCACACGTGGGCTGGGGCTGAACGGTGTCTACATGCCGCCGAAAGAACGAGACGCTTTTCTCGCTAGGCGAGCGGATGAAGTTCGCCTGCAATTAGAAACAGAGGCCAGCGATCGCTAGGAGCGGCTCGGCCGATCCATAAGGTCCCATCCAGAGCCGGCCGGTGATCTCGCGGACGCCGACCCCGTCGCGGACGGGTCTCGATCACGAACGGCGCGACGCCCCCCACTCACATCATCCGGCATCAATCCACGAACCAAAGCCGCTCTCCTCCAAGGGCAGCCTGGCCTCAACGATCAGATGATTTGGCGAATCCACTTCGCCAGCAGAGCCTAGATCAGCGAACTCTTGGACCCGGTCACCTCGTCATCGCATTTGTAGCGCTGGCCTCACTTGGCCGCCGGCACGTAGCCTGGAAGCGCCGACTCGACCCTGCGGATCGCCGGGACCAAGTAGAACGCCAGGCTGATCAGGACCGTCAGCGCGCCACTGACCACCAAAAGTAGCCCCATGCCCGATCCTGGCGTCGTGCCGACGGCCCAGCCGACCGCGCTCCAGACTGGCAGGTTACGGGCGGGTTCAAGGACATTGTCTGCCAATGGCCCTGCGATCAGGAAAGCCAGTGCAGCAAGCATGCTTGTGATCTGGCCGATGGCCGCAAAGACGCGGCCCTGCACATCAGGCGCGATCTTCATCTGCAGTATTGAGAGGCCTGCCGCATCTATGAAAGGTCTTGCGAACATGAAGGCGAAGAAGGTCGCGGCAAGCATCACTGCGCCCTGGGCCACCCCAGCCAAGACAAGGAAGACGCCGGCGATTATCCAACCGGGGAAGACGGTGTGCACGCGCGGCTTGGTCCCGCCCCATGCCCCCATGACAATAGCGCCTGTCACTGCCCCCACGTTCAGGGCGACGAGCACCCAACCGAACTGGGTTTCGCTGCCCGTCCGGGCCAGGACGTAGGGCGTGCCAAGCACAAGCGCGCCAAAGACCAGGAAGGTCACAAGCGAACTATGGGCCACCAGGAAGAAGAGGGCGGGTCGGGCCAGAAGGTAGCGGAAGCCATCGAAGGCCTGTCTCCAGATGGAGCCCCCCAGGCTACGACCTTCCTCGGTAGCCTGGGGTGTCGGGATTCGGACCATGAAGAGGACGACGATCGCCGCGACAAAAGTAAGGATATCGAGGGCAATCGCGCCGACAATGCCGATGGAAGCGAACAGCAGGGCGGCGATAGCGGGAGCGATCACTCGCGCTGCGGGCCCGGTGAGCTGGCCCCATGCATTGGCTTTATCGCGAAGACCGTCGGGGACCAACATAGTGACGGACGCCTGGAACGCCGGCCGCTGGAGGGCTGCGAAGAGGCCGCTGGCGCAGGAGAAGGCATAGAGGTGCCAGAGGCGAAAGGCGTCGGAGGCGAAGGTCAGCAGCAGCAGGCTACTGCAAAGCACGAACCCGACGTTGGCGACCAGCATGAGTAGCCTGCGGTCGAAGCGGTCCGCCAAGGCTCCCGAGAAGCCGCTCGTGACGATGACCGGAAGAATGGAGAAGAATTCTACGAGCGCCAGGGGCGTCGCCTGTCCCGTCTCCCGGAAGATCGAAATGCTTACGACCAGGCCGCTGACGAGACTGCCCAATAGGGAGACCGACTCGGTGATCAGAAGGGCGTAATAGGTCCGCAGACCGCGCGAGGTATTCACCCCGTCCTCGTCGGCCGACGATTCGCTCCTATCCTGGCTGCCGGTCATAGACGCCCCTCCCAAGGGCACTCTTCGAGGGCGGTGCCTTTCCAATAAAGGCTCCACTGCACTAACAGCGCTTTTCGAAACCTATGGTGGTGACCTCTCGGCGGTAGTCTCCTCCGCGGTATTTTAGATCGACGCCTGAACGTGAATCTCTTTGGTAGGTCCTGAGCCTAGAACAGCGAACTCTTGGACCCGGTGACTTCGTCGTAGCGATGGACCCGCACGGCTTGGACCAGGCCGAAGCCGATCATCACCGTCAGCATGACCGAGCCCCCATAGGACAGGAGGGGCATGGGCACGCCGACCACCGGTGCCATGCCCATCACCATCGCCCCGTTGATCAGCACATAGAGGGCGAAGGTCGAGGTGACCCCCGCCGCCGTCAGGCGACCGAAGTGCGAGTGCGCCACCGAGGCTGTGCGCAGGGACGTGAAGATGACGGCGCAATAGAGCAGCAGCACCGCCATGCAGCCGAGGAACCCGAACTCCTCGGCCAGGGTGGCGAAGATGAAGTCCGTCTGTTTCTCCGGAAGGAAGTTGAGCTGGCTTTGGGAACCCAGGCCATAGCCCTTGCCCATCAGGCCACCGGAGCCCAGGGCGATCTTGGACTGGAGGATATGGTAGCCGGAGCCCGAGGGGTCGCTCTCCGGGTTCAGGAAGGTCATGATCCTCTGCCTCTGGTAGTCATGGAGGCCGAAGAGAATGAAGGGCGGCAGGGCGGCCAGGGCCAGCCCCGCCCCCGCGAAGATGACCCGCCAGGACAGGCCGGCCAGGACCACCACCGCCAGGCCGGTCAGGGCCAGAAGCATGGCCGTCCCAAGGTCAGGCTGGTGGGCGACCAGCAGGGTTGGGGCGGCGATGATGGCCACCGGGATCAGCAGATACCAGGACAGGCGCGCCCGGTCCGCCGACAGGCCGTGATAGAAGCGGCCAAGGGCCAGGACGAGGCCCAGCTTCATGATTTCCGAGGGCTGGAAACTGCCAAGGGGCCCCAGGTCCAGCCACCTCTGCGCGCCCATGCGGACGTCGCCGACCACCTCCACCGCGATGAGCAGGATGAGGCCAAGGGCGTAGAGGGGATAGGCCACCGCCGCCCAGACCCTGAGGTCGATGACGGCCAGGGCCACCATCAGGACAAAGGCCACGCCAAAGCGGGTCAGGTGGTTGGCCGCCCAGGGCTCCCAGCTGGAACCGGCGATGGAAAACATCATCAGGGCGCCGGCGCCCGCGATCAGGATCAGGGCGAGGGAGAAGACGCGGTCGATCTCAAGGAGCTTGTCGATCAGCCGGCCGCGCTCGGTCCTGGAAGTCAAACCGACGAAGGTCATGCGGGCGCCTCCGGGGCAGCCGGTCCCTGGGCGACAGTCGCCGCCGGAGCCGGAGGTCGCTCGATCCGGCCGCGAAGCTCGGGATCCTGCAACAGGGCCAGCCGCATGAGGTCCCGGGCCCGGGGTGCCGCCGCCTGGGCGCCGAAGCCCCCATGTTCCACCAGGACCGCCACCGCATAGCGAGGCGCGTCATGGGGGGCAAAGCCGACAAACCAGGCGTGGTCTCGAAGATGCCAGGGACCATTGGTGCCGTGGACGCCCCGTCCGCCATTTTTGTAGTTGTAGCCCTGCGCCGTTCCGGTCTTGCCCGCCATCCGGATGTCGCCCAGCCCGATCTGGCCGGTCCGCGCCGCTGTCCCGCGGGTGGTTACCGAGGCCATGGCCTCGCGGACGAAGTCCAGATGATCGGGATTGAACCCCAGGTCGGGGGCTGCGGAGCCCTCGGGGGTGGGCACACCGCCGATGGAGCGGATCAGGCGGGGCGAAAGGGCCTTTCGGCCATTGGCCATGCGGGCCGTCATCACGCATTGCTGCAGGGCGTTGACCAGGGTGTAGCCCTGGCCGATCCCCATGCTGGGGGTTTCTCCCGGATGCCAGACCGGGTCCCGCTTGAAGGTACGCCTCTTGTACTCGGTGTCGGGTATCAGGCCCTTGCGCTGGCCGGGGATCCCGATGTCAAAGGCCTCGCCAAGGCCGAACCGCCGGGCCACCGCCGCGATCCGGTCCGGTCCCAGCTTGAGGGAGATGGTGTAGAAATAGGTGTCGCACGAGCTCGAGATGGCGTCGTGCATGTTGGTGCGGCCGTGGACGCCATCGCACCGCCAGCGGCGATTGCCGAAGTTCCAGAAGCCCGGGCAGTTGACCGTCATCTTGGGATCGATGCCAAATTCCAGGGCGGCGATGGCGACCAGGGTCTTGAAGGTCGAGCCCGGCGGATAGGTGGCGGTCAGCGCCTTGTTGAACAGGGGCTTGTGGTCATACTCGGCAAGGGCGCGGTACTCCGTCCCGCTGAGACCGCGGACGAAGCGATTGGCGTCGAAGCTGGGCGCCGAGATCAGGGTCAGGACATCGCCCGACCGGCAATCCATCAATACCGCCGCACCGCTTTCCTCGCCGAAAGACTCCAGGCCGCGGAGCTGGAGGTCCATGTCGAGACTGAGCTGGACCTCTTTCCCGGCGAGCGCCGGAATGTCGCCACCCGGTGCCAGGCGTACCTGCCGGCCGCGGGCATCAACCTCGACCTTCTGCGCGCCCGGGCGGCCTCTCAGCGTCAGGTCGAGGGACTTCTCCAGCCCCTGGCGGCCGATCCGGAACCCCGGATGCAGCATCATAGGCTCGGAGTTGGGGCCGGTCTCGGTGATGTCCTCCTTGTTCACCTTGGCCACATAGCCGATCACGTGGGCGAAGGCGCCGCCATGCGGATAGACCCGCACCTCGCCCATGTCGGCCGTGACTCCGGGAAGCTCCGTGGCGCGGATGTTCACCGCCGAGAACTGTTCCCAGGTGATGTCCTCCATGATCGCCACCGGCGTGCTGCGAGGCGCATTGCCGATGTCCCGGAGGATGCGTTGGCGCCGGGCGTCGTCCATGGGCAGGTAGTCCGCCAGGGACGAGATCATGGCCTCGGGGTCCTGGTCCTTCTGGCGGGCGTAGAGCAGCCGGAAGTTGGGACGGTTGGTGGCCAGGATGGCACCATTCCGGTCGGTGATCACACCGCGTGGTGGGGGCACCAGCCGGAAGTTGAACTGGTTCGAGGT
>CAMAOY010000124.1 GCA_945859865.1 Phenylobacterium deserti | reverse complement strand
GGCCGGGCCGTGAAGGTCTGGGACAAGCGCGAGTATAAGAACCTCGACGACAGCGTCGAGCTGGGCACCCGCAACATCAAGGTCGCCCTGCGTCGCCTGCGCAAGTGGACCCGGGATGGCGCAGCGGAAGAGCTCGACATGGACGGCACGATCCGCGGCACGGCGGAGAAGGGTTATCTCGACATCAAGCTGCGGCCCGAGCGCCGCAACAAGATCAGCGTCCTGATCTTCTTCGACGTCGGTGGCTCAATGGATAGCCATATCCGGATCTGTGAGGAGCTGTTCAGCGCCGCCCGGACCGAGTTCAAGAACATGGAGTTCTACTACTTCCACAACTGCCTCTACGAGAGCGTGTGGAAGGACAACCGACGTCGCCACGCCGAAAAGATCCCGACCTGGGATGTGCTCCACAAGTTCAGCCGCGACTACAAGGTCATCTTTGTCGGCGACGCCACCATGAGCCCCTACGAGATCACCTATCCCGGCGGCTCGGTCGAGCACTGGAACGAGGAACCCGGGGCCATCTGGGTCGACCGCGTGGCGCAGACCTTCGAAGACATGGTCTGGCTCAACCCCACGGCCGAAAGGCACTGGGACTATACGCCGTCCGTGGAGGTCATGCGCCAGCTCGTCGGAGATCGCATGTTCCCGCTCACCCTCACGGGCCTCGAGAAGGCCATGAAGGAACTGGCCCGCTAGGGGATCGAACCTGACGCCGGGTACCGCCGCTGGGCCGCCAAAGGCGGACCAGGCGGGGCCACGCTTCCGCCCGAAGGCGGAGCTCGCCAGAGTCGCAGGAGGGTTGGTAAGCGCACCTGCCTCTGGAGCGGCACCGGGGGCCGTTCAACGCTAACCTCGGTCATTGCCGACCCACCCGCCTTGCGCCTAACCGGCATTTTTAGAAGCTGCACGGCGCATTCGAATGCTGCGTCGTCCGCGCCATGATCTCCTCGATGTCACGGGAACTCAGCCTGAAGCGAAAGTAGAACCAGACGGCTTGGCGGATCAGGTCGGTTGCAAACGTATGCCGACTAAGAGAAATCAGTTTCATAAATTATCAGCCCAGACAGCGGCTTACGCCACAAATACCAGAGACCTGTTATCATTCGCCTGACAGTACCGACATCATACTGAGTACCGCCACCGTGTTTATCTTGGCGCCGATCGGAATAGCAGCAAGATCAACGAAGAAGTCGGAGCTGTGGTTATTATAGGGAACCGCCTTACCGTCAGCCTGCGCTCGGGCGAACAGTTCGGGTGGGGCCGCACCCACAACCATGTAAACATAGGGCACATTCATGCCGCTAAAGGACTCCTGAAAGTCCTCCGAACCCATGACTGCGGGAAATTGATCGAGGACTTTGCCCGCCCCCATGAGCGCCTCGAGCGACGGATTGATCCGGGTCACGAGCGCCGCGTCATTGATCACAGGTCCGGCGCTTCCTTTCATGACCCGCGTCGGCATCTGGTCCGGTCCGACCCCGGCGGCGATCGCGACACCCCGGTTGATCTGGTCGATGCGCTCGAGAAGTTGTTCGCGGACCTCGGACTTGAACCAGCGCAGGTTCAGCTTAAGCAGGGCTGAAGCCGGAATAACGTTGTTTTCCCGCCCGGCGACGATGGCGCCCACCGACAGCACTGCAGGCGTCTGCGGATCAACGTTGCGGCTGATTATGGTCTGGTAGGCGAGTACAGCCTGGGCAGCCATGACGACCGGATCGATCGTCACATGCGGTGCCGATCCATGCCCGCCGACACCAAGGAAGGTGACATCGAGCTGATCGGTCCCGGCCTGCCGCACCCCCGGTGAACTTACGACCAGCCCCACTGGTATCGGCGCACTGTGTGCACCGAAGGCATAATCCGGCCGCGGGAAGCCTCGCTGCCAAAGCCCGTCCTCTACCATCGCTAGCGCGCCCTGGATCGACTCCTCAGCCGGCTGGCCATAAACGACGAGCGTTCCGGACCAGTCAGCCTTTATCGCCACCATCGCTTTTGCGAGCCCGAGCATCCATGTAACATGCGCATCGTGGCCACAGGCATGCATCACGTCGATTTCAGTTCCGTCAGCAAGACGTTGCTTTGCAGATGCAGCGTACGGGAGACCGGTGGTCTCGCGGACTCCGGGATTTGCATCCATGTCCGCCCGGAACCAGACGGTCGGGCCAGGCCCGTTGACGAGGACGCCGACAACCCCCGTCTTGCCGATTCCTTCGGTAACTTTGAAACCTAGCGACCTGAGCTGGCGTGCGATGATCCCAGCAGTGCGCGTCTCAATAAATGCGATCTCTGGGTGCTGATGCAGATCCTTGAAAACGGAAGTCAGCCGCCCGGCATCGGCATCGATCACAGCATTGATTTTTTCGATCAATGCGCGCGGCAATTGGTTTGAAGCCGTCAAGGATGGCGCTGCCGCCTGCGCCATTGCCGACCCTGCAACGGGCAGTAATATACCGCCTAGTCCGGCTGAGGCTGCCAGCAACAGGCGGCGGGAGGGGCCAGATACAGGAGCTGTCTCGGTCATGTACTTTCTGCCGCAAACGTCGCAGGCTCAGCTGAAGGATGCCAGCCTGGTATTGATGCTGGGACAATCATGCCCCGGAACGAATTGGTCTAAAAACTTTCTTGCAACCCCGAGCTGCCGAACATCGCACCCTGGCGGGTGGCCTCGCCTGGCTCAGTATAATTCAGGTTACCAGTAAGCCTCAAATTTCCGGTCACGGTCACCTTGTAAAAGGCCTCGACGCGCTGCTCTTCGCGCATGTCGTCGATGCCCTAAAGGTCCACGGGACGATCCGCAATCGCGGCTATCCCCAACGGTCGCGACCAGAATGCAGATTTTTGACTGTGTTGGGGTTTCCGTCGAAGACATGGTCTAGCTCAACCCCACGGCCGAAAGGCACTGGGACTACACGCCATCCGTGGAGGTCATGCGCCAGCTCGTCGGAGACCGCATGTTCCCGCTCACCCTGGCGGGCCTCGAGAAGGCCATGAAGGAACTGGCCAGATAGGGCCTGTTCCCTCTAGGCGTAACCGTCTGAGGGGGCGAGAGAGGTGCGGATTCAAAAGTCGAGATCATGTTTCGATCCGACACACGGTTCCCAGTTGTCGGAACAGGATCTGGGCCGGATTTCTGACCTGGGGAAATTAGCGCAGTCTTGTCGCGGACCGGGACTCTGGTAGACCCTGAAGCCATTAGGTTTGATTTCATATTGCAGGGGGGTCCGCCGCCGTTTTTTCGGTGCGGACAAATTCAGATTGAACAGGGACGAAACGCCCCCGCAGAGTCTGCCTGTCGACACATCGGACGCCTCCGGATTGGGTAGAGCCGCCACCTCCCCGGCCGACCCTGAAGCGGAAGCCCGGGAGGCCGAATACGAGGCCTTCGTCTGGGATAACCTGAAGCGCAACTACATCGGCAACTACCTGCACGGCATGCTGGGTATGACGGGCTTCCGGCTGATCAACGCGCCGACCTTCATGCCGGTCTACATCCACATGATTTCCGGCTCGAACACCATAGTCGGCCTCGCCCAGGCCCTGCAGCAGGTGGGCGGCATCATCTCGCCGATCTTCGGCGCCACTGCCATCGAGCACCGCACCAAGGTCATGCCCGCCGCCCTCTGGATGGGCGGTCTCGGCCGCGTCCAGATCGTCGGCATGGCCCTGGCCGGCTGGTTCCTGCAGGGGCAGTCCCTGGTCTACGCCATGCTGGCCCTGCTCTTCCTGTTCGGGGTGTTCATGGGTGCCCAGCGGGTGGTCTTCGGCATGCTGATGGCCAAGGTCATCCCGCTCAGCCGGCGCGGGAGGCTCCAGGCCTGGCGCAACGCCACGGGGGGCCTGATCGCCGCCGTCCTCGCCTGGGTCGCCGGCAAGTACATCATCGGGCCGGACATATTCGGTCACGGCTACTCCGTAACCTTCGCGCTCGCGGCCCTACTGACGACATTGGGCCTGTGGGCCCTCCAGGTCCTGTTGAGGGAGCCCGAGCCCCCCAACCTGCCGCCAAAGGCGCGCTTCCGGGACCGTGTGCGGGACTTCCCGGCCCTGATCCGCTCCGATCCGGGATACGCCCCCTTCCTGCTGGTACAGATGCTGACGACGGTCAGCCGAATGGCGGTGCCCTTCTACGCCATCTACGCGACCTCCTCGACGGGCCTGTCCGGGGCTGTCCTCGGCCTGCTGGCCCTGGCCTACCTGGGCGCGGACACCGTCTCGAACCTGCTCTGGGGCTATCTCGGCGACCGGACCGGCTTCCGCCTTGTGCTGCTGATCTCCCTGATCACCTGGATCGGAGCCACGGCGATCCTGCTGGTCCTGCACAGCCCGGCCGCCATCTTCCTGGCCTTCTTCGGGCTGGGCGCCTCGCAATCCGGTTACATGATGGCCACCCAGACCATGATCCTGGAGTTCGGCAACCGGGAGGAGATGCCGATGCGCATCGCCATTTCCTCATCGGCGGAAGGCATCACCTCCTCCATCAGCCCCATCCTCGGAGGACTTGTGGCGGACGCATTCGGATATCCTGCGGTCTTCGGGATCTCGATCGGCTTCCTGGTGATCGGCCTGGTGGCCCTGGTCCTGCTGGTCAAGGAACCGAGGCACAGGCAACTCGCCCGGGTCTAGATTCTGATCAGGGCCGGCGCAGCCTGTAGACGCCCTTGAAGGCCTCGGGATCGGCCGGCTTTCCGTGGCGCAGGATGACGATCTTCCCCTGTCGGGCCAGACCCTTGGCAGCCCCCCGGACGTGCCCGGTCAGTCGCCGCCAGTTCTCAGGATCGGCGGCCCGCGCCACCTCTTCGGAAGAGGCCGACTTGCCTGGCGGCAGGGCCGAGACGAAGTCGAGGATCACGGCCTCCATGTCCACGGCCATGATCAGCCGCCCCGCTTCAGGGTCTCGCGGGCGATGATCACCTGCTGGATCTGGCTGGTGCCCTCGTAGATCCGGAAGATGCGCACATCCCGGTAGAACCGCTCGATCCCATAGTCAGCGATATAGCCAGCACCGCCGAAGATCTGCACCGCCCGGTCCGCTACGCGCCCGACCATTTCCGAGGCGAAGTACTTGGCCGCCGCCGCCTCCATGGTGACGCTCTCGCCCGCGTCGCGCTTGCGGGCGGTCTCCAGGGTCAGGGCCTTGGCGGCAAGGGACTCGGTCTTGGAGTCGGCGATCATCCCCTGGACCAGCTGGAACTGGGAGATGGCCTGGCCGAACTGCTTGCGCTCGGAGGCATAGGCGACGCAGTCGGCGATCAGGCGCTCGGCGACGCCGACGCAGACGGCGCTGATATGGAGACGGCCGCGGTCCAGGACCTGCATGGCCACCTTGAAGCCCTCGCCCTCGCCACCCAGGCGGTTCTCGACGGGCACCCGAACATTGTCGAAGATGACATCGCAGATGTGGGCGCCCTGCTGGCCCATCTTCTTCTCGGGCTTGCCCACCGACAGGCCGGGAAGGGTGCGCTCCACCAGAAAGGCCGACACCCCGCCACCGCCAGGCTTGGCGGGATCGGTCCGCGCCATCACCGTGAAGAGGTCGGCCTTGTTGGCGTTGGTGATGTACCGCTTGGCGCCGTTCAGGACGTAATGGTCGCCGTCGCGGAGGGCCCGGGTCTGGACCGCTGCGGAGTCCGAGCCGGCCTCGGGCTCGGTCAGGGCGAAGGAGGTGATGATCTCGCCCGAGGCGATCCCCGGCAGGTATTTCGCCTTCTGGGTGGCGTTGCCGAACATGACCAGGCCCTGGGCCCCGATCCCGACGTTAGTCCCGAAGGCCGAGCGGAAGGCCGGGCTGGTCCGGCCAAGCTCCAGGGCGACGAGGACCTCCTCCTCCATACCCAGGTCCAGGCCGCCATATTCAGCCGGGATGGAAAGACCAAACAGACCCAGGGCCTTCATTTCTTCAATCACGTCATCCGGGATGGCGTCGTTCTCGGACACCTGGGCCTCAAGGGGCCGGAGGCGTCCGGTGACAAAGCGGCGGACGGTCTCGACGAGCTGGTCGCGGGTTTCGGCATCAAGGGCCATGTTGGTCTCCCTCTTGAAGGGTTCCGTTCTAGTGCGGGAGCCGGCTTCGGACCAGCACGGAAGCGGAGAAACCCCCGTTGGAAATCCACCGCCACCATACTAACTTGACGCCAGCGTCATGAATTTGCGCCCGAGGTCCGATAGACCGACCCGTGGGCAGTCCAATGCGGGAGAGACAGACGATGAGCGACGGCAACCTTGATCTCGCGGCCGAGCACCGCGCGTTGGCTCAGGCCATGGACCTGGAGACCTTCAGCCCGGCCCAGCCCGATCTCTTCCAGAACGACGTCATGTGGCCGTACTTCGAACGCCTCCGGAAGGAGAGCCCGGTCCATTTCACGCCGGAAAGCGACCATGGGCCCTACTGGTCGGTGACCCGGTACAACGACATCATGACTGTGGACACCAACCACGAGGTGTTCTCCTCCGAAGGCGGGATCACGATCTTCGATCAGATCAACGGCGAGGGCCCCCTGCCCATGTTCATCGCCATGGATCCGCCGAAGCACGACATCCAGCGCAAGACCGTGACCCCGGCGGTCTCGCCCACCAACCTCGCCCTGCTCGA
>CAMAOY010000123.1 GCA_945859865.1 Phenylobacterium deserti | reverse complement strand
GCGGCGTCGAGGGGCGGCGGTCGACGTCGCGAGGGGGCCTGTCCGGGCGGGGTGGAGCCGGTCCCGCGCAGGGGCCCCTGGACCACCCGCAGCCTTCCGGCCGCGCCGGTGCCGAGGAACAGGTTCACCCGGTCAAGGATCTCTGCGCTACGATGCTGGATCAGGGTCGCGGACGGCCCGGCGACGCGGATCTCCAACACGCCGGGGGCACCGCCCCGGGCGGTCGAGACCCGGACCGGTTCGGTGCGGCGGGCCAGGTCGGCCCCGACGATCTCGGCCCACCGGGCCTGCAGGGCCGCGGGGCCCTGGCCGAACCTGGCGTCTAGCGATTTAAGCAGGGGCGCGAGGCTGCGGCCGGCCGGCGGGGGCGCACGCCGGGCCGGACGCGTCCTGCGCCGGGTCAGGATCTCTGCGGCCTCGGCGGCGGTGGGAAGCTTGCGGATGGGCATGGAAAGCATCCTAACCCGCCCGAGGCTCTGGATACGAGTCGCGATCCGGTGCCTTCGCCCTTCCGCCCACCCGGAAACTCACTAGGCTCGGACCATGAATTCCGAGCGCTTCCAAGGCCGCCTCCTCGACTGGTACCGGGCCTGCGCCCGGGACCTGCCCTGGCGGCGGGCTCCAGGTCCGGGTCCGGGGGCGGGATCCGCGCCGGCGCCCGATCCCTACCGGGTCTGGCTGTCCGAGGTCATGCTGCAGCAGACCACTGTGGCGCACGCGACCCCCTACTATACTGGCTTCCTGGCCCGCTGGCCGACGGTCTGCGACCTCGCCGACGCCGAAGACGCAGAGGTCATGGCGGCCTGGGCGGGCCTTGGCTACTACGCCCGGGCCCGAAATCTCCTGGCCTGCGCCCGGGCGGTCCGCGACTGCTTCGACGGTCGCTTCCCGGACACCGAGGCGGGCCTGCTCAGCCTGCCGGGCGTGGGCCCCTACACGGCCGCGGCAGTGGCCGCCATCGCCTTCGACCGTCCGGCCAATGTGGTGGACGGCAATGTTGAGCGGGTCATGTCGCGGCTCTTTGCAGTCGATACGCCCCTGCCTGCGGCCCGCCCGGAACTGCGGACCCTGGCCGCCGGCCTGGTCGACGCCGGGGCACCGGGGGACTGGGCCCAGGCCCTGATGGACCTTGGCGCCACGGTCTGCCGTCCCCGCTCGCCGCGCTGCGACCTCTGTCCAGCCACGGAGGATTGCGCCGCCCGGGCGTCGGGCACCCCTGAGGCCTGGCCCCGGAAGTCCGCCCGCGCCGCGCGGCCCGTGCGGGCCGGCATCGTCTTTGTACTGAGGAATGGCGATGGCATCGCAGTGGTCCGGCGGCCGCCCCGGGGCCTGCTGGGCGGCATGCTGGGCCTGCCGACCACGGACTGGACGGCGTCAGGTCCTGATGCGAAGGCGGTCGCAGCGGCGGCGCCCGCGAGGCTCCACTGGCGGGAGGCCGGCACGGTGGATCACGTCTTCACCCACTTCAGCCTGGAGCTCAGGGTACTGTCCGCCGAGGGTCTGGCGACCGATGTGGAGTGGCTTTCCCTGGACGCCCTGGGCGATCTGCCGAGCGTCTTCCTCAAGGCGGCCCGACGGGCTCTGGCGATGCGCGACGGGGAATGAAGAGGGCGGTCAGGGCCAGGCCCGTGACCGAGATACAGATCGCCGACAGGGGGATGCCCGGCACCCCCAGGCTCGCCAGGGCGAAGCCGCCGACGGCCGATCCCAGGGCCTGGCCCATCGAGTTGACCGATCCGTTGACCGCCATGGCCAGGGGCGCGCCCTCGCTGGTCTGGAGGATCCGCGAGGACAGGACCGGCATCAGCGAGAAGAGCGAGGTCGAGGCCGTCAGAATGGCGAGGGCCACCAGCAGCTGGCTGGGAAGTCCGGGCGGCGTCAGGTGGTGGGTGGCGGCCAGGTGCAGGCTCATGGCGACGAGCTGGCCCAGGAAGCAGACGATGAGCCATTCCTTGCCCTCGCCCCGGTCGCCCGCGCGTCCGCCCAGGTACAGGCCGGCGATCGAGCCCAGGCCAATCACCATCTGGAACAGGCCGACCCCGCCGCCCGTCACCCCCGCTCCGACGCGCACCACCGGGGCGATGAACAGGTTCACGGTCATGTTGGCGGCAAAGGACAGGAAGGTTGCCGCATAAAGGGGCAGCAGGGGCGACAGGGCGATACGGCTGCCGGGGGTAGGCGGCGGGGGCCTGACCGAGGGCATCAGGGCGGTGACGCCCACAAAGGCGATACCCGTCAGCACTGCGGCCAGGACGAAGGTCGAGCGCCAGCCGAAATGGGCGCCGACGAAACTTCCCAGGGGGATTCCGATGACGAAGGCGATGGTCATGCCGCCCATCACCATGGCCACCGCCGACCCGCGACGCTCGGGCGGGACCAGGGCGGCGGCGGCGACGCGGGCTGCGGGTCCGGCGATCGCCGCGGCCAGGCCCACGACGCTGCGCAGGACCAGGAGGGCTTGGAAGTTGGGCGCCGCCGCACAGGCCAGGTTGGCCAGGGCCCCGCCGCCGAGGGCGGCGACCAGCAGGAGCTTGCGGTCGGCGCGCCCGAGCATCCAGGCCAAGACCGGACCCAGGAGGGCGGAGATCAGGACGTAAGACGTCTGGAGCTGGCCCGCGACCGCCGTCGTCACGCCCAGGTCACGCGCCATGGTCTCGAGCACGCCCGTGAAGATGAAGGCGGTCGACCCGAAGGCGAAGGTCGAGAGGGTCAGGACCAGGATACGCGGGTTCATGGGGTCAGCTTAAAGCGGCCCGGGGCGCGGCAAAGCGAAAAACGCCGCCAACCCGGACCCGGGCTGAACCCGGGCTCAGCCGGGAAGCCGGCTCCGGACCTGGGCGCGTAGCACGTCGATGGGGGTCAGGCCCTTGTCGGTGCGGAAGTGCCAGTAGGTCCAGCCGTTGCAGGCCGGGGCGGACTGGACCATGGCGCCGACCTTGTGGATCGAGCCGGTCAGGTCGCCCGTCGCCAGGGAGCCGTCAGCGCGGACCCGGGCGGCGCGCTCGCCCCTCGGGCAGTAAAGCACGTCTCCCGGATGCAGCAGGCCGGCCTCGAGAATCTGGCCGAAGGGTACCCGGGGCTCGGCGCGCCGGGAGCCCGTAACCTGCAGGTCTTCGGGCGCGACAGGTTGGACCCGTGCGATCCGCTCCCGGGCCAGCTCGACGTATTCGGTCTCGCGCTCGATGCCGACATAGCGGCGACCCAGGCGGCGGGCCGCGGCCCCGGTCGTGCCCGTGCCGAAGAAGGGGTCAAGGACGATGTCGCCGGGCTTGGTCGAGGCCAGCAGGACCCGGTGCAGCAGGGCCTCGGGCTTCTGGGTGGGGTGGGCCTTGGCGCCGGTCTCGTCCTTGAGCCGCTCCTCTCCGGTGCAGAGGGGAAAGGTCCAGTCCGAACGCATCTGAAGTTCGTCGTTCGCCATCTTCATGGCGTCGTAGTTGAAGGTGTAGCGCTTGGCACCCCGGCCCTTGGCCGCCCAGATCAGAGTTTCATGGGCATTGGTGAAGCGCGTGCCCTTGAAGTTCGGCATGGGGTTGGTCTTGCGCCAGACCACGTCGTTCAGGATCCAGAAGCCCAGGTCCTGAAGCACCGTCCCCACCCGGAAGATGTTGTGGTAGCTGCCGATGACCCAGAGGGCGCCGTCGTCCTTCAGCACGCGCCGGCACTCCGTCAGCCAGGCCCGGGTGAAGGCGTCGTAGGCGGCAAAGCTCTCAAACTGGTCCCAGTCGTCATCGACGGCGTCCACGCGGGAATTGTCCGGCCGCAGGAGGTCGCCGCCCAACTGGAGGTTGTAGGGCGGATCTGCGAAAACCAGGTTCACCGACCGGTCGGGCAGGCCCTTCAGGACCTCGATGCAGTCGCCCTGGAGAATAGTGTCGGCCTGGATAATGGAATTGGGGGTCACGCCCAGCCCTTCGTGCTCGCAAACCGGATTCGGAATCCTCGCTGAGCGTGGTTGAGGCTTCGTTTACAAACAGGGTAAATGCCGCGTTAACCCGTTGAATTCAATAGCGCCCGGATCGGAGCCCAGCTCATCCGGTGGGCGGGGCAGGGTCCTAGCCGCTGCAGGGCCTCCACGTGGACAGGGGCATGGTAGCCCTTGTGGGCTGCGAAACCGTAACCCGGCCAGGCCAGGTCCAGCTCGACCATCACCCGGTCCCGGGCGGTCTTGGCCAGGATGGAGGCGGCAGCGATCGAGGCGGACAGGCTGTCGCCCCTGACCACCGGCCGCACGGGCGCCGGCAGGTCGAAGCGGTAGGATCCGTCGATCAGGATGAAGGCCGGTGCCAACGCCAGGGCCTCCACCGCCCGCCGCATGGCCAGGCCGGTCGCCTGGAGGATGTTGAGCTCGGCGATCTCCTCGACGCTGGCGAAGCCGACCCCCCAGGCCAGGGCGCTGGCCTTGATCTCGACCTCCAGGGCTTCGCGGCGGCGCTCGCCAAGCTTCTTGGAGTCGTCCAGGCCCGCAGGCGTCCGGGCCGGGTCGAGGATGACGGCGGCGGCGCTGACCGGGCCGGCCCAGGGACCCCGACCGGCCTCGTCCACGCCGCAGACGGGCCAGGGATGGGCCGCCTCCAGGCTAAGGTCCGGACCCTTGCGGGGCGTCACCGGCCCATCTCCAGGACGGGTCCATGGCGATGGCAGGTCACCAGGTGGTCGTTGACCATGCCCACCGCCTGCATGAAGGCATAGACGATGACCGGCCCGACGAACTTGAAGCCCCTGGCCCTCAGGGCGGCGGCGATCTCCCGGCTGAGGGGAGTCTCGGCGGGCACGTCCTGGGCGCGCTCGGCGTAGGTCTGGATCGGGCGTCCCCCGATGAAACTCCAGAGAAAGTCCGAGAAGTCCACCCCGGCCTCGCGCATGTCGAGGTAGATCCGGGCACCTGAGATGGCGGCGTCGATCTTGGCGGCGGACCGGACGATGCCCGCATCGGCCAGGAGCCGGGCCCGGTCGGTCTCGCCGAAGCGCGCCACGACCTCAGGATCGAAATTGGCGAAGGCGGCGCGGAAGCCTTCGCGCTTCCGCAGGATCGTGATCCAGGCGAGGCCGGCCTGGAAGCCATCCAGGACGAGCTTTTCCCAGAGGGCCTCGGAGCTGCGTTCCGGCACGCCCCAGTCCTGGTCGTGGTAGGCCTCGTACAGCGGGTCCCCCGCCATGCCGCGCCAACTGCAACGAATCAGACCGTCAGACATGCCGCCACCGTCGCAGCGCAAGCCCGCCGGCAGCAAGGCGAAGCGGCTTCAGGGAGTCGCCACAGGCACCGGATCGGCCCGGACAGGCCTGCCGTCCACGGTCAGGTCGCCGTCCAGGCGGTCCAGCCGCAGGAGGGCCAGGGCCAGGCCGTCGACGCCCGAGCGAACCTCGCCCGCCCGCAGGTCGCCGCGCAGGACCTCGGCACCCCGAGGGGGCGGCGGGCCTTCGAAACGCAGGGGCAGGAGGCGGGTACGGACCTGCCCCCGGCGTTTCATCCGGGACGTCGTCTCCTGCCCCACGAAGCAGCCCTTGGCGAAGTCGATCCCGCCGACCAGGTCGAAGTTGAGTTCGATGGGATAGTCCCGGTCGAAGTCGAAATCCTCGGCGTCGCCGATCCCGACCTCCAGACGCCGCCGCCGCCAGTCCTCCGGTCCCGCGGTCGTCTCGGGCACCGGTTCCGGCCCCCAGCCCCGGTAGGCCAGGCCGGGTCGACGGGGATCGGCGACCCAGTCCGGGCCAGGTGCATCCGGCCAGGCGACCCAGGCCTCCGCTTCAAGCGGCCGGATTTCGACCTTGGCCCTGAGTTTGTAGATCCGCAGCCGGGCGAGCATGTCGTCCCGGCGCGCAGCCTCGACCTCGAGCCAGATCGCCTCTGGCCGGCCGATGACGAGGAGGTCGAAGAGCAACCGGCCCTGTGGCGCCAGCAGGGCACCGTAGCGCACCTCCCCCGGGGCGAGGGTCTCGACGTCCTGGCTGAGGAGGCCCTGCAGGAAGCTGGTGCGGTCTGGACCCGACACCTCGACCAGGGCCCTGTGGGCAAGTTGGACGCAGAATGTCATGGCGGGAAACCTCCGGCGGCTGGAGCCTTACCTAGCGTGGGACTATTTATCTGCAATGTCGCCTCCGCCCTTTCCGATTCTCTTCATAACCGCCACGCGGATCGGCGACGCCGTCCTGTCCTCGGGTCTGATCCGCAGGCTCTCCGAGGAAATACCGGGCGCGCGGTTCACCATCGTGGCCGGACCGGCGGCTGCGCCCCTGTTCGGGGACGTCCCGGGCCTGGAGACCCTGATCCCCTTTGAGAAGTCCCGGGACGGTGGGCACTGGTTCCGGCTCTGGAATACGGTCAGGCGGAAGTCCTGGGGCCTTGTGGTGGACCTCCGGGGATCCGCCATCAGCAGCCTGCTCAATCGTCGAAAGCGGGCCGTTTACCAACGGGTCGCCGGACCGATCGTCCACAAGGTCATCGAGGCCGCCCGGGTCCTGGGCCTCCAGGACGATCCGCCTGCGCCCTATATCTATGTCGGCGAGGCCGCGGCCCGCCGGGCGGCCGAGTTGGTGGCCGGGGAGGGGCCGATCCTCGCCCTCGGTCCCGCTGCGAACTGGGTTGGCAAGACCTGGCCCGTCGAGCGGTTCGCCCA
>CAMAOY010000122.1 GCA_945859865.1 Phenylobacterium deserti | reverse complement strand
GAGGTAGGGTTGCTCGTAGGACAGCCCCCGTCGGCGGGAAGTGTTCAGGTCCGGCTGCAGGAAGCCCGACCGGCGCTCGGCCTGGGGGTCCGGGTGCCAGAAGACAGGCAGCCACATCACCGGGAGGCCCCGCACCCGGATGACCGCATTGCGGTATCCGACGACTTGTTGCTCACGATCCTGGACGATCTGGTCCGCCTGGATTGACCAGGTCGGCTTGGCTTCCCTGCCGTCCTTCGCGCAGATTTCGCAGGGGGTGTAGATCGCTCGGTTCAATTCGTTGAGCGTCTCACTGCGGCGAACAGCGCTGGCCGCCGCGAACTTGATCTCGCCTTCGCTGCGGACGGCGAAGCCCTTGGCCGCTCCGACCGACAGCGACTGGTCGAGGACAATCTCGTCGGCGAACTGCGCGGTCCGGTCGGGGTTAAGGATCCGCACGGACCCCTTGGCGCGGATCAGCCGGTCCGCAGGCTCGAAGACCACTTCGTCGGCTGTGAGGGTGCGACCCTGGTATCGCGCCTGGACCTTCCCCTTCGCAACCGTGCGTCCGGTCTCGGAGTCCCGTGTGACGCTGTCGGCTTCGAGATAGAGCTGGTCTGGCGACAGGCCGTCTTCTGCTGGAGCCGGGGGCGCAGGTGCGGCCATGGCACCGCCGCCGCCGCAGAGCAGGGCGGCTGACAGAAGTGCGAATCCGCAAAGAGCCCTGAGCTCCGTGACCTTCATCAACGCCTCATAAAGAAGCGCCGCCTGCGACTTCCCGCCAGACACGACCACTTCAACCATCTTCCGTGTAACAGAGCACGGCGAGACCGGACAGAAGGGCGACCAGGGGTGGGGCCCACGCGCCCAGAAGCGGCGGGATAATGTCTGCGGACGCCAGGGCGCCGGTCATCTGGTTGAAAAAGAACACCAGAAAGCCGACGGCGGCGCCAGCACCCGCCGCCAGGGCCAGTCCGCCCTGTCGGGCCAACCGCAGGGACGCAGCGGCAGCCAGTATGGACATGGCCGCGAAGAGTACTGGGGTGGCGATCAGCTGGTGGAGCCGCAGGCGGAAGCCACGGGAGCTGAAACCGGCGAGCTCTGTCTGCCGGATGGCGCCCGGAAGGCCCCAGAAGGGCACCGCCTCCGGGGAGGCAAACCGATCGAGCGCGCTTGTAGAGGTTAGGGTCGAAGGGATCGACAGGCTATCGGAGCGCACGGTGCTCTGGCCTTCCGACGCTTCGCGTACGTCGCTCAGTCGCCAGAAGCCGGCCTGCAGGACCGCTTGTGCCGCCTCGATGCGGCGGCGGAACTGAAGCCGGCCGGCACCGTCCTTCTGGTAAACGAAGAGCGACACGGCGCGCAGACGTATGGCGTCGCCCTGCATGTCCCTGGACTTGGCGTGGATCACCAAAAGGTTGCGGTCGTCGCCCTGACGGAGCCAGACCGCCTTGGGCGCTTCAGCCTGGTAGTTTTGCAGGAGCCGCGCGCGCTCGACTTCGAAGCGGGCGGAAAGCCCGGCCGCGAGGGGATTAAGCAGCATCACCACCACAAGTCCGGCAAAGAGGGCGAAGGCGGCGGAGGGCGCGATGAAGCGCCAGGCCGAAACGCCCGCTGCCCGCATGGCCGTGAGTTCACTCGAACGGTTCAAGCCGACATAGGCAGCAATGCCGCCAAAGAGAAAGACAAAGGGCGAGAGAAGCAGGACGAGGCCTGGGGACCGGAGGAGGGTGAGCCAGAGGATGTCCGAGACCCTGGAATCCGCCCGAACACCCACAGATCTCGACAATTCTTCGAATTGTATCAGGAGGATGACGGCGAAAATTACAGCTAGGGATACCCCTACGGCCCGGAGGGTCCGGCGGAGGAGGTAGATTTCGAGCACTCCGGGGCCAGACATCAGGGTGCAACCCCTGCGGAGGCCAGGCGCCGGCCCCGGACGCCGAACCCTCGACGGGTCCGGCGGAACACCGCCTGGAGCGCCCACGCCATGCAGCCAAGAGGGATCAGATACTGAAGGATATTTATCCAGACATCGGATTCAGATGCTGAAACTGCAATAAATCCAAGTATCCGAGTGACTGCGGCGACGCCGCCCGCCAGGGCAATCCGGCGGCCATAACCAAGCCGGGAGAAGGCACCGCCAAGTATGGCCCACACGGCGAGCGCCATGAATGTGAGGACGTAGAGCGGTGTCGCGAGGCGGGCATTGCCCTCGGCGTAAAGTTTTTTCACGTTCCGCGTCTCCCAGTCCTGGGTGAGATCCGGAAACAGGAGTTCGTGCAGATAGCGATCAGACGGCTTGAAGTGAACCCGCTCTTCAGTTCTGAGGAATGTATTCAGTTCAAACGGATAGTCGTCAAACGTAAGGTAGTTCAGGACACCCTCCGGGGAGAGTTCCTGGGTCGATCCCCGGAAAAGACGCAGGATTGGCGCGCCGTCCTTCATGACCAATCGGCCCGTATCCGCAGTGTAGGTCGTTGCGCCGCCATCATCCTTGGAACGATGGATGAAGAGATTGCGGATCTCTCCATTCCGGTCGACGGACTGGGCGTAGACCGTAAGGCCCGGGGCGGGTTGGGAGAATTCACCCTCCCGGATCAGGGAAGACACGAGGTTGGTACGGACCTCGAAGAGCACCTCCCGCATGGACCTGTGGGCTGTTGGCTGAACCCACAGGTTGATCATCAGCGAGGTAAGGGTCAGGACCGCCGCCAGCCGGAAGGCCGGGGAGATCACGCGCCAGCGGCTCATGCCACCCGCAAAGCACACCGCCAGTTCCTGGTCTGTCTGGAGGCGGTTCAGGGTCACCAGTGCAGCGACGAACACGCTGACCGGCAGAACCATGTTGATCAGCTGCGGCATGGCCAGGGCCGTCGCCTTCAGGAATACCAGGGCATTCTGACCGCCGCTGACGATCAGCTCGAGTTGGGTCAGGGACGTCGACAGCAGGGCAAGCGCGGTCGCGGCGGCCACCGACCAAAGGGTGGGGCCGACAAGCTGGCGAAGGAGATAGCGGTCGATCAGGCGCATCAAGAATTATCGATCCCAGCCGGCGATTTGCCGCGCCTGCAAGTCTGGGCTGTTCTAATCATGAGCCGCACCGCGTGCGCAACCGCAGAGCACTCCGCCCCCCCAGGGCGGGAAGACCAGAGGACCCGAGGACCCATGCAGATTGAATTCGTATCGCCCGACGCCGCGTCGGCTTCCCGCAGCCTCCTGGCGATCGTCGTTCCCGAGGGCGAGGCCGGCGGCGTGAATGGCGGTGCCTTCGCCGGCGCCGTCGCCCAGAGCCGGTTTACCGGCGCCCGGGGCCAGGTTCTTGAGGTCGCCAGCGTTTCGGGCCGGACCCTGCTTGTGGGCGGCGGCAAGGCCTCCGAATTCGATGATCTTGCGGCGGAACAGACAGCTGCCGCGGCCTACGCCGCCGCCAAGCTCTCGGGAGCCGAAGTGCTCCGCCTCTCACAGGCGGTAGACACGGGGGCCTTCGCAGCCCGCGCTGCCCTGGGCCTCCGCCTGGGCGCCTATCGCTTCGACAAATACCGGACCCGGGAAACCGCTGACAAGAAGCCCTCGGTCGTCCGCGCCGAGATCGTGACGGCCCATGCCGCCGCCGCCGCTGAGGCCATGCCGGCCCTGTCGGCCCTGGCGAACGCCGTCGTCTTCGCCCGCGACCTCGTCTCCGAGCCTGCCAACGTCCTTTATCCCGCCGAGTTTGCCCGGCGGGTAAAGGCCCTTGAAGCCCTGGGCCTGACGGTTGAGATCCTGGGCGAGGAGGAGATGCGTCAACTGGGCATGGGGTCCCTGCTCGGTGTGGGCCAGGGAAGCGTGCGCGAAAGCCAGCTGGCCATCATCCGCTGGAACGGCGCCGCCGATCCCGCCGCCCAGCCCGTGGCCTTCGTGGGCAAGGGTGTCTGCTTCGATACCGGGGGCATCAGCATCAAGCCTGCCGACGGCATGGAGGACATGAAGTGGGACATGGGCGGCGCTGCCGCCGTCGCCGGCGTGATGCACGTCCTTGCTGGCCGCAAGGCCAGGGTCAACGCGGTGGGCATACTCGGCCTGGTCGAGAACATGCCCGATGGTAACGCCCAGCGTCCGGGCGACGTGGTCACGTCCATGTCCGGCCAGACCATCGAGGTCATCAACACCGACGCCGAGGGCCGGCTCGTCCTGGCCGACGCCATCTGGTACTGTCAGGACCGCTTCAAGCCGCGCTTCATGGTCGACTTGGCCACCCTGACCGGCGCCGTCATCATCTCGCTCGGCAATGACTACGGCGGCCTGTTCTCGAACAGCGACGATCTCTCCGAGAAGCTCCTCTCGGCCTCGAAGGCGGAAGAAGAGCCTCTGTGGCGCCTGCCCCTGCCCAAGGCCTATGAAAAGCAGATCGATAGCGCGATTGCTGACATGAAGAATACCGGTGGACGGCCGGGCGGGTCCATCACCGCCGCCCTCTTCATCCAGCGCTTCGTCAACGGCCTGCCCTGGGCGCACCTCGATATTGCCTCGACCGCCTGGAAGAAGCCGTCGGCGGTCCCGACGATTCCCGAAGGTGCCACGGGCTTCGGCGTCCGGCTGCTGAACCGCCTCGTCGCAGACCACTACGAAGAGCCCGCATGACGAGCTGCGAGGTCTGGTTCTATCACCTGGAGCGCCAGGGGCTCGACCAGGTCCTCCCGATCCTTCTCGAGCGGACCTTGCAGAAGGGCTGGAAGGCCCTCGTCCGTGCGCCTTCCGGGGACAGGGTTGAGCACCTGGACGGCTGGCTCTGGAGCTACCGGGACGACAGCTTCCTGCCCCATGCTGCGGGTGCGCAGGCAGGGCCGGCCGACCCTGTGGCACTGGTCGCCGACGACGCCAATCCCAACCACGCCGAGGCCCTTTTTCTGGTCGACGGTGCCGAGCCGGGCGCACTCGAAGCCTTTGAGCGGTGCTCGGTGATTTTCGACGGCAGGGATGAGGTGGCCCTGCAGGTCGCCCGCGCCCAGTGGCGGCAGCTGAAGGACGCAGGGTTCAGCGCGGTCTATTGGCGCCAGGGCGAACGCGGCTGGGAGAAGGCCGCGTGAGCCGCCGGCTCTTGGCCCTGGGCCTGTTGGTGGCCGTATCGTGTGCGCCGGGCTGTGCGCCCACGTCGCAGCGCGTCAATGTTGCGCCAACCCCGATCCCACGTTCAAGGCCCGAGCCGATAGACACCTGCGGCCTCAAGGCTGTGAGCAACCTCGTGGGACAGCCAAAGTCGGCGATACCGGTGCCCGTGGCCCCTGGCCTCCGGCGGGTGACCTGCTCCACCTGCGTCCAGGCGCAGGACTACAATCCCCGTCGGCTGAACATCTATTTCGACGTCGATACAGGGATCATCCAGCGGTTGGCCTGCGGTTAGGCCTGGAGGGCCTCAAGCGCTTCGACAGCGACCAGCCAGGCCTGTTCGGCTGAATCAAGGGCGGCTTGAGCCCCCTCCCGCGCCTTGCCCAGCTCCGCCGCCCGCCGGGGATCCCCGGAGAAGGTCTTCGGGTCTGCGAGGGCGCAGTCGATCTCGGCAAGCCGGTTTGAGGCGCGGGTCATTGCCGCCTCCGTCGCTTCGACCTGGCGTCGGGCATTTCCGGTTGGCGCCCGCGGCTTTGCCGGGGCACTCGGGACTGCGGCGATCGCCTGAGGTTCCGGGGTCGGCGTTTCCGCCGCCTGAGGTCGGGAATCGACGTCCCGGGCCGCCTGCCGCGCGCGCTCGATAACGCGCTTCGCGTAGGCCTCGACATCGCCTTCGAAGGGCCGGACCGAACCCTCCTCGGCCAGCCAGAGCCGGTCGGCGACCAGTTCCATCAGCGAGCGGTCGTGGGTGATCAGGATCACTGCGCCTTCATAGTCGTTGAGGGCGTCGAGCAGGGCGCGGCGGCTGTCGATGTCGAGGTGGTTGGTCGGCTCGTCCAGGATCAGGAGGTGCGGGGCCTCCATGGCCACCAGGTTCAGCAGGAGACGCGCGCGCTCGCCCCCGGACAGGTTGGCAGCGGTCGTATCGACCTTGTTGACCCCCAGGCCCCACTGGGCCAGGCGACTGCGGCGGGAGGCCTCGGAAGCCTCCGGAAGGCGCTGGCGCAGGATGTCCAGGGGCGTCTCGGTAGGGTCCAGGGCTTCGATCTGGTGCTGGTGGAACCAGCCGACCTTGAGGCGGCGATCCCGCCAGTACTCACCGCCCTCGGGCGCCAGGTCGCCGGCGACGAGACGGGCGAAGGTCGACTTGCCGGCTCCATTCACTCCGAGGAGCCCGATCCGGTCGTCGAGGTCCAGTCGCAGATTGAGGCCCTTGAGGACCGGCTTGCCGGGCTCGTAACCCACGGAGGCCTGCTCCATCCTCAACAGGGGCGGGGCGAGGGGCTTTGGTGGTGAGGGCAGCAGGAAGGGGGCTGTGTGCTCCCGGGCGGCGGCAGAGACCGGCGGCAGGCGGGCGATCATCTTGAGCCGCGACTGGGCCTGCACAGCCTTGCTGGCTGTGGCCCTGAACCGGTCGACGAAGGACTGGAGGTGGGCCCGCTGGGCGTCGACCTTCTGGCGCATGGCATCCTCGACCCGCGCCCTTTCCTCCCGCTGGCGTTCAAAGTCGTCGTAGCCGCCCGGATAGAGGTCCAGCCGGGCCTCGTG